>NZ_CP060010.1:1626167-1951401 GCF_017798205.1 Cognatishimia activa
CTGGGGCCGACGTGGCGCAAGCTGCACAAGTTGACCTATGCGGCCTGTCTTCTGGGTGGTGTGCATTTCGTCTGGCTTGTGAAAGGCTTTCAACTCGAGCCGCTGATCTACCTCGGACTGATCGTCGGACTTCTGGCCACACGTTTTCCGAACCGGAACAAGCGCATGGCAGGGGTACAAAAGGCGTAAGTCAGGCGAATCCCACAAAGAATCTGTGAATGCGGCGACTCGGACTTTCGTGTTTCTAGTAGAGTCGTAGAGGTTTGCCGCAATATATAGGTGTTTCGCGATACGGCCTGGCAATTCTGTCAGGCTGTCTTCGTTTTGGGGTGAGGCTTCTGAAAGTTCTTCATGCCCTTAATCATCTGAATCTATTCAATTTAATGCCTTTTGGTGAACTTTTTTCAGAAAGTTTGAAAAAGGGTGTTGCGACTCTCTGAGACTCTTCACCGACGGGGCAGCGACGCTGTTTGGTTGGTCATCTAGGGAATTTGAGGCGGGGCGCGCCGGAAGTTAGGGCGCATCTGGTCTTGTTTGTCTCTTCGGTTGGTTTTTGGCTGGCCACGTTTTTTGACATTGTGATGATATCGAAGAGATATGCGGGCGGTTTGGTTTGTAATCGACAGACGGACTTCTGTATATCTGGTTCCTAGGGCTTCGGCTCGATGATGGAATTAACAGCTTCACTGTTTGTCGGACTTTTTGTTCCCGCTTTGGAAACTGAAGTACACAAACAGTTTATTCCAACTTTTCCTGCCGGGAAGGTTGGATTGCCATTCCTCTTGTGACGAGGGGAATGTCAGTGATGTGCAGAGGTTCAGACGTTAAGGATACGATGGTAACATCGTTTCAACTTGAGAGTTTGATCCTGGCTCAGAACGAACGCTGGCGGCAGGCCTAACACATGCAAGTCGAGCGCCCTTTTCGGAGGGAGCGGCGGACGGGTTAGTAACGCGTGGGAACGTGCCCAGATCTAAGGAATAGCCACTGGAAACGGTGAGTAATACCGTATACGCCCTTCGGGGGAAAGATTTATCGGATTTGGATGGGCCCGCGTTAGATTAGATAGTTGGTGGGGTAATGGCCTACCAAGTCGACGATCTATAGCTGGTCTGAGAGGATGATCAGCCACACTGGGACTGAGACACGGCCCAGACTCCTACGGGAGGCAGCAGTGGGGAATCTTGGACAATGGGCGCAAGCCTGATCCAGCCATGCCGCGTGAGTGATGAAGGCCCTAGGGTCGTAAAGCTCTTTCGCCTGTGAAGATAATGACGGTAACCGTAGAAGAAGCCCCGGCTAACTCCGTGCCAGCAGCCGCGGTAATACGGAGGGGGCTAGCGTTGTTCGGAATTACTGGGCGTAAAGCGCGCGTAGGCGGACTATTAAGTCAGGGGTGAAATCCCGGGGCTCAACCCCGGAACTGCCTTTGATACTGGTAGTCTTGAGTTCGAGAGAGGTGAGTGGAATTCCGAGTGTAGAGGTGAAATTCGTAGATATTCGGAGGAACACCAGTGGCGAAGGCGGCTCACTGGCTCGATACTGACGCTGAGGTGCGAAAGTGTGGGGAGCAAACAGGATTAGATACCCTGGTAGTCCACACCGTAAACGATGAGTGCTAGTTGTCTGCAGGCATGCCTGTAGGTGACGCAGCTAACGCATTAAGCACTCCGCCTGGGGAGTACGGTCGCAAGATTAAAACTCAAAGGAATTGATGGGGCCCGCACAAGCGGTGGAGCATGGTTTAATTCGAAGCAACGCGCAGAACCTTACTTCAACCCTTGACATCCTGTGCTAACTCCAGAGATGGAGTGTTCTTCGAAGCAATGGACGCAGGACAGGTGCTGAATGGCAGTACGTCAGCCCATGCCGTGAGATGTTACTGGTTAACCGGCAACGAGCGCAACCCACATCTTTAGTTGCCAGCAGTTCGGCTGGGCACTCTAGAGAAACTGCCCGTGATAAGCGGGAGGAAGGTGTGGATGACGTCAAGTCCTCATGGCCCTTACGGGTTGGGCTACACACGTGCTACAATGGTAGTGACAGTGAGTTAATCTCCAAAAGCTATCTCAGTTCGGATTGGGGTCTGCAACTCGACCCCATGAAGTCGGAATCGCTAGTAATCGCGTAACAGCATGACGCGGTGAATACGTTCCCGGGCCTTGTACACACCGCCCGTCACACCATGGGAGTTGGTTCTACCCGACGGCCGTGCGCTAACCTTTTGGAGGCAGCGGACCACGGTAGGATCAGCGACTGGGGTGAAGTCGTAACAAGGTAGCCGTAGGGGAACCTGCGGCTGGATCACCTCCTTTCTAAGGATGTTCCTAGAACATTGGACTTGTCCAACGTCGTGGAACACTTAGCAGTCCAATATGGACATATAGATCAACAATAGTTGGTCAAACTCGGCCAGGCCGTCCTCATATCTCTTCGTTAAGTCACAGACCTGCCGGTCTGTTTTGGGTCGGTAGCTCAGGTGGTTAGAGCGCACGCCTGATAAGCGTGAGGTCGGAGGTTCAAGTCCTCCTCGACCCACCAAATCTGTTGGCAAACAATGGGGCCTTAGCTCAGCTGGGAGAGCGCCTGATTTGCATTCAGGAGGTCAGGAGTTCGATCCTCCTAGGCTCCACCATTCTTCGCTTCAGTCTGTTACGAATTGATCGTTAAGCACCAATTTGGTTCTTAACCGTCCATTCGGACGTTTTGACATCGTTTAGAGAGATACAAAGTAGTTTTAAGACTAGTCTTAAAACTACAAATCAACACTGTTTGATCCCCTTGAGTAAGAGGTGGATCTCAGTTTGGTGCTGATCCCTTCTTGGGTGATGCGAGCCTTTGATCAAGACTGTTTCCTCGGTCTTCCAAGGGTCTGCCGGCTGAAACGAACAGAGTTGTCCAAGTCAAGTACACTAACCCGAGCAACCAAGCGGTTGCTCATTTTGTTCTTTGTCCTCCAAGCGGGGCCGACCGACATCGGCAGCTTGGGTTCCAGGATAAAGAGCGGGAAAGTATGACTTTTGGTTCAGAAACAGGATCCCTTGCTTGCCAGCTGTTGGGATCGCGAGTGACTTATGTCTCTCTCTTTCTGGATCAAATCAAGCGCGAGAAGGGCGTTTGGTGGATGCCTTGGCAGTAAGAGGCGATGAAAGACGTGATACTCTGCGATAAGTCATGGGGAGCTGAGAATAAGCTTTGATCCATGAATCTCTGAATGGGGGAACCCACCTAACAGTTCGTTATAATAGCACTTCGGTGCTGCTTATAATGTGCTGAATTAGGTACTTTTAACCTGAATACATAGGGTTTTAAGAGCAAACCCGGGGAACTGAAACATCTAAGTACCCGGAGGAAAGGAAATCAATTGATACTCCCCTAGTAGCGGCGAGCGAACGGGGACCAGCCAAGCCTGATGAGTGACTAGAATGCGTTGGGAAGCGCAGCCATAGCGGGTGATAGCCCCGTATAGGAAGCTTTGAGGGATGTATTAAGTAGGGCGGAACACGTGAAATTCTGTCTGAAGATCGGAGGACCACCTTCGAAGGCTAAGTACTCCTTACTGACCGATAGCGAACCAGTACCGTGAGGGAAAGGTGAAAGCACCCCGACAAGGGGAGTGAAACAGTACCTGAAACCGAACGCCTACAATCAGTTGGAGGCCCCTTGAGGGCTGACAGCGTACCTTTTGTATAATGGGTCATCGACTTAGTGTATCTAGCAAGCTTAAGCCGTTAGGTGTAGGCGCAGCGAAAGCGAGTCTTAATAGGGCGATTGAGTTAGATGCATTAGACCCGAAACCGAGTGATCTAGGCATGACCAGGCTGAAGGTAAGGTAACACTTACTGGAGGGCCGAACCCACACCTGTTGAAAAAGGTCGGGATGAGTTGTGCCTAGGGGTGAAAGGCCAATCAAACTCGGAGATAGCTGGTTCTCTGCGAAATCTATTTAGGTAGAGCGTCATCCGAATACCCCGGGGGGTAGAGCACTGGATGGGTAATGGGGCCCCACAGGCTTACTGATCCTAACCAAACTCCGAATACCCGGGAGTACTAGATGGCAGACACACTGCGGATGCTAACGTCCGTAGTGGAGAGGGAAACAACCCTGACCTACGACTAAGGCCCCCAATTCATGGCTAAGTGGGAAAGCAGGTGGGACGACCAAAACAACCAGGAGGTTGGCTTAGAAGCAGCCATCCTTTAAAGATAGCGTAACAGCTCACTGGTCTAAATAAGTTGTCCTGCGGCGAAGATGTAACGGGGCTCAAGCCATGAGCCGAAGTCTAGGGTGCAGTAATGCACGGTAGCAGAGCGTAGTGTGACATAGTTCCTATCCTCTTTAGTGCCTTCGGGCACCATGGAGGATATTTGGAGCTTTCGATGAAGCGGGCGCGTGAGCGATCCCGTGGAGAGATCACTAGTGAGAATGATGACATGAGTAGCGACAAAGAGTGTGAGAGACACTCTCGCCGAAAGTCCAAGGGTTCCTGCTTAAAGCTAATCTGAGCAGGGTAAGCCGACCCCTAAGGCGAGGCCGAAAGGCGTAGTCGATGGGAACCAGGTTAATATTCCTGGGCCAGATGGAAGTGACGGATCGTGACGGTTGTTCCTCCTTATCGGATTGGAGGGGCCGCTAATCGGTTCCTGGAAATAGCTCCATCATGAGATCGTACCCTAAACCGACACAGGTGGACTGGTAGAGCATACCAAGGCGCTTGAGAGAACGATGTTGAAGGAACTCGGCAAAATACCTCCGTAAGTTCGCGAGAAGGAGGCCCAGTTTCTACGCAAGTATTGGCTGGGGGCACAAACCAGGGGGTGGCGACTGTTTACTAAAAACACAGGGCTCTGCGAAGTCGCAAGACGACGTATAGGGTCTGACGCCTGCCCGGTGCCTGAAGGTTAAAAGGAGGGGTGAGAGCTCCGAATTGAAGCCCAGGTAAACGGCGGCCGTAACTATAACGGTCCAAGGTAGCGAAATTCCTTGTCGGGTAAGTTCCGACCTGCACGAATGGCGTAACGACTTCCCCACTGTCTCCAACATCGACTCAGCGAAATTGAATTGCCTGTCAAGATGCAGGCTTCCCGCGGTTAGACGGAAAGACCCCGTGCACCTTTACTACAGCTTCACACTGGTGATCGTGGCTTCATGGGCATGTGTAGGGAGATAGGTGGTGGGCATTGAAACCGGGACGCCAGTTCCGGTGGAGCCTCCCTTGAGATACCACCCTTGCATTGCTTGATGTCTAACCGCGGTCCGTTATCCGGATCCGGGACCCTGTGTGGCGGGTAGTTTGACTGGGGCGGTCGCCTCCTAAAGCGTAACGGAGGCGCGCGAAGGTTGGCTCAGAGCGGTCGGAAATCGCTCGTTGAGTGCAATGGCAGAAGCCAGCCTGACTGCAAGACTGACAAGTCGAGCAGAGTCGAAAGACGGCCATAGTGATCCGGTGGTCCCGAGTGGAAGGGCCATCGCTCAACGGATAAAAGGTACGCCGGGGATAACAGGCTGATACTGCCCAAGAGTCCATATCGACGGCAGTGTTTGGCACCTCGATGTCGGCTCATCTCATCCTGGGGCTGGAGCAGGTCCCAAGGGTACGGCTGTTCGCCGTTTAAAGAGGTACGTGAGCTGGGTTTAGAACGTCGTGAGACAGTTCGGTCCCTATCTGCCGTGGGTGTAGGATACTTGAGAGGAGTTGCCCCTAGTACGAGAGGACCGGGGTGAACGATCCACTGGTGGACCTGTTGTTGCGCCAGCAGCAGTGCAGGGTAGCTATGATCGGACAGGATAACCGCTGAAGGCATCTAAGCGGGAAGCCCCCCTCAAAACAAGGTATCCCTGAGGACCGTGGTAGACCACCACGTCGATAGGCCGGAGATGTAAGCGCAGTAATGCGTTCAGTTGACCGGTACTAATGGTCCGATGAGGACTTGATTGATCCAGTAATAGATAGACATCTGTCTTCAATCACTGCGATCCAAAAGCCAGCGTACAGCACCTCATGTGTACTGACTTGAAACTTTAACGTTTGTTTTTTTACTCGGTTTGGTGATCATAGCACGAAGTGAAACACCCGGTCCCATCCCAGAACCGGAAGTTAAGCACCAATTGCGCCTGAATGGTTCTGCATCTTAAGGTGTGGGAGAGTAGGGCATCGCCAAACCCTAGCAAAAACAAACACATATCTCTCAAAACGATGATATATCTATTCGACCTGCCGACGCGGGATGGAGCAGCCCGGTAGCTCGTCAGGAAGCTCATAACCCTGAAAAGGTCGTCCAGGTTCAAATCCTACTCCCGCAAATCCAGGTCGAATAACAAAAACAAACCACATTCAGAATACAATCGATACACAGCATCAATCGATTAACGTCTGCACATCCTCAGGCTCACACCCTCAAGGGCAAAGGGCCAAAGCCTGCTCACGAAAACCAACTTTAGCGAACATGCAAAACAAGAACTGACCGCTGCACGCCAATTGAAACGGTCGTTTGTGTCTATCTCTACCCAACTATCAGCTGCTTCAACTGTAACGCCTCGTGCTCCAATTCCGTCAGGCGAAGTTCACAACATCCCCCAATCGTGACCATGCCCATCAGTTTACCATCAGCAAGCACTGGCATGTGGCGGAAACGGCCTGCGGTCATGCGCTTTAGAACAGACACCAAGGCCTCATCAGGCCCACAGGTTTCCACTTTGGATGTCATAACATCGTTGACTGATTGCGGAAGCGTCTGACCCGGCGTATCCGCCAGTTTGCGCACGATATCGCGTTCCGACAGGATCCCGCAGAGATCTCCAGCATCATCCGTGACGATCAACGCACCAATCCGCTTGTCGCGCAAAACCTGAACCGCCTCTCCAAGAGTTGCCGATGGTTTGATCGAGAACACATCCTCGCCCTTGCCCTTCAAAATCTGCGCAACGCTGGCCGCATTGCTTTGCACATTGGTTGCGGCAGATTGGCTTTGCGTCTTGGATTTGGACTGATCTTTGCGCATGGGGGCCTGGTAGGATGCTGGCATAGGGTATGATACTCTTCGCAATGGTTGTTATTCACTTGGACCTCAAGCATAACCCAAGTTCCCAAAATGCGGAGAGAAAATTGCTTACAGTTCAGTTGACCCCGGCCATCGCCACGGTGATCTTCGTTTTGGCCTGTCTGTCAGGATATCAATATCGGCGTGTCTGGAAGGCCGAGGGGCCACGTTGGCAGCTCTGGGTTTTTGGGGTCTTTACCGCCGCAGCGCTTTTGTTTCTTGCGTTTACGCCGCTTCAAACAGGCACCTAAGCGCCGTCAGCGTCCAGACCTGCGCGTTCCATCATCTTGCGTGCACGCGGGCAAGCCAGACGTTCACGCAGCGGGCTATTGGGATCGATCTCTTTGTTGCAGACGAGGCATTGATCCGCGTCGGCAATGGCATTCAGGCCGCCGCAACTACCCTTGATGCGCTTGTTCATCAGAATCACGCCAAGCGACATGCCCAGCGTGATCAGGATCAAAAGTACAAAAGTGAGAAGGAAAGTTTCCATTCTACTTGCGTCCTTTGCGCGTGCTTAGGCGGTCAGGGCCTTGAAGCTGTCGCTTGCTTCGGTCTTGAACCGCAATTCAGTCGAAGATGGGTCACGTTCCACGAACAGAACCGCCAAGTCATGCGCTTTTGCGATCTCAAGACCCTTCTCACGACCCAATATAAGCATTGCTGTCGCCCATGCATCAGCCAGCATCGCATTTTCTGCCAAAACAGTTGCGGATGCGGTTTTATGCGTGATCGGACGGCCGGTCACTGGATCGATCAGGTGGGAGAAACGCTCGCCGTCCTGCTCGAAATAGTTGCGGTAGTCACCAGAGGACGCGAGGCCGTAGCCAGAGACGCCAACCACATCCAGAACACCGCCGGACAGAGCCGCTGGTTTCTCGATGCCGATCTGCCAAGGGGTGCCGGCTGGGTTCATGCCGGAGGCATAAAGGTCGCCGCCGATCTCAACCATATAGTCGGTGATGCCGAGGCTTTCGAGCGCGCGACCGACTTGGTCCGCACCATATCCCTTGCCGATTGCGGAGAGGTAAACCTGCGCATCAGAGCGGCGTTTCTGCAGCGTGGTTGCGCCGACGTTCAATGTCGCACCGTGACCAGAACGGGCCTGAGCGGCCGCGATCTCAGCGTCAGACGCCATGTGTTTCGCGCCATTTGCGCCAAAACCCCAGAGCTCGATCAGCGGGCCCATCGTGGTATCAAAGCGACCTTCGCTTGCGATATGCACGTCTTCGGCGGCGCGCATAACTTTCGCGAGATCCGTAGAAATACCCATGGAACCAAGGTCGGTTTTGGCATTGAAGCGTGAAATTTCAGAGGTCGAGTCCCAGTTCGACATCTGTTTGTTCACCAAAGCCAAGGCCGATTCGATCTGTGCTTTCGCCTCTGCTTCATTGACCTTACGGGACGGATCGACCGCCACGACGTTATAGCTCGTACCCATGGTAAGACCCGAGAAATCAAGGGTTTTTGCACCAGGTTTGCAGGCAGCCAGAGCCACGGACATGAGGATAAAAGAGCGGCGGGATAACGCGGTCATATCGGTCAAGAAAGCACTTCCTTATATGGGACAACGAAGCCAAAACGGTGTGTCGGGACGGCTTTTCAACGACATTCATGCCCTTTACAACTGAAAAAGTTAAGTCAGAGACATAATTTTCTGCTTTCAACCAGAGCCCGCATGTCGCATATGCCTGTCAAATTCTGTTAGAGGTTCGAACTTTGAAGCGCTTTAAGCTCAGAAAAGGTCTGGACGTGCCCATTCTTGGCGCACCAAGCCCAGACATTCAGGTTGCTCCCCAAAGCAGCACAGTTGGACTCCTTGGTGATGACTACATTGGCCTCAAGCCACGTATCCTCGTTGCCGAAGGGGATGTGGTCGGCGTCGGTGCCCCTATTCTTCATGACAAAGATCTGCCTGAGGTGAACGTCGTTTCCCCAGTTGCCGGTCGCGTCAAAGCGATCAATCGCGGGGCGCGTCGTAAGCTGATCAGCGTTGAGATCGAAGTTCAGGATGGCGCGGCTGAGTCCGTCGATTTCTCGAATGTTGGCGACATCGCAACCGCCGAGGGCCTAACCGAACGTCTATGTGCGGCGGGTCTCTGGACCTCCTTCCGCGCGCGGCCCTATTCGAAAGTGCCCTCTCCGGCGACGCGTCCGGCGGCGATTTTCGTCACCGCAATGGACAGCGAACCTCTGGCCGCAGATGCTGCGCAGATCATTGGCGAGGCCGCAGATGCCTTCACCAAAGGTCTTGAGGCGATCACCTCATTGACCGACGGTGCGACATTCCTTTGCTTTGAAGACGGCGCTCCAGTTCCAGGTGGCGATATCGCGGGCGTAGAGGCTGCGGCCTTCTCGGGTCCGCACCCAGCTGGCCTTGCTGGCACGCATATCCATTTTCTACACAAACTTGATCCAGAGAACCCTGTTTGGACCATCGGCTACCAGGACGTGATTGCGATTGGCCAATTGCTGATCACCGGCAACTACGACGGATCGCGTGTGATTTCTCTGGCGGGTCCGGTCTGTGCGAACCCACGTTTGGTGCGCACCGTCGCAGGTGCCTCCATGGTGGACGTCGCGGCCTATGATTTGCCGGACATGCCCGTACGCATGATCTCGGGTTCTGTTCTCAGCGGTCGCGCGGGCGAGGGGCCTAGCGCCTATTTGGGGCGTTACGCGCGCCAGATCACGTTGATCGAAGAAGACAAGAAACAGATCCCAATGGGCTGGATCCGTCCCATGTTCGCGAAATACGCGGTGCAGCCGGTGCTCGGGTCGGCTCTGTCGGGTCGCAAGTTCCCGCTGACCAGCAACCTGAATGGTGGTCGCCGCGCGATGGTGCCTCTGGGCACCTTTGAAGGCTTGATGCCGCAGGACTTCCTTCCGACGCAGCTGCTGCGGGCGATGCTGGTGATGGACACCGATCAGGCGCAACTCTTGGGCGCGATGGAGCTTGACGAAGAAGACCTTGGTCTCGTCGGCTTTGCCTGTCCTGCGAAATATGAATACGGGCTGGCGCTGCGCGACTGTCTGACTAAGATCGAGAAAGAGGGGTAAACCGTGGGTCTACGTAACTTCTTTCGATTCGGATTGAGCCGCATTTTGTAAAGGGCGGGAAATATGAAAAGTTCTTCCCCATTTATGAAATGGTGGAGAGTTTTGTTTACACACCTAAAACGGTCACGACAGCTGCACCGCATGCACGCTCATATATAGATATGAAGCGCATCATGACTTACGTAGTGATTGCAACTATTCCAGCGATTTTAGTGGGCATGTATAATGTTGGTCTTCAGACCAATATGGCGATTGAGACATTTGGTGCTGAGGGTTGGCGTGCTTGGATCTTAAGCACATTGGGCATTGGATTTGATCCAGGCAATCCATTTGCCAATATTGTCCATGGTGCACTTTATTTCTTCCCGATTTACATCGTAACGCTTGTTGCGGGCGGTATTTTCGAAGTTGTGTTCGCAACCATTCGCGGTCACGAAGTGAACGAAGGTTTCCTCGTAACATCAATGCTTTACGCTTTAATCATGCCAGCAAGTACACCATTGTGGCAGGTGGCGCTTGGTATCATTTTCGGTGTTGTGATTGGTAAAGAAGTCTTTGGCGGTACAGGTAAGAACTTCCTTAATCCCGCGCTCACCGGTCGCGCGTTCTTATACTTTGCTTATCCTGCTCAAATGTCAGGTGATACAATTTGGGTGCCGGTTGATGGGTTTTCTGGCGCGACGGCTTTATCGATTTCGGCCTCAGCCGGCTTTGAAGAATTAGCCGCAAACGGCATGAGCTGGATGGATTCATTCATTGGTTTAATTCCAGGTTCGATTGGCGAAACATCAACAATTGCCTGTATGATTGGACTGGCATTCTTGCTGATTACGCGCATTGCTAATTGGCGCCTTGTTGTTGGGTGTCTTGCGGGTATGATTGGATTTTCGCTGCTGTTGAACCTTATTGGTTCTGACACAAACCCAATGTTCGCATTGCCTTGGTATTGGCATTTGGTAATCGGCGGATATGCCTTTGGTTTGGCCTTTATGGTCACCGAGCCAGTATCTGCATCTCACACAAATCTTGGACGCTATTTCTATGGCGCATTGGTTGGTGTCATGGTGGTCATGATCCGCGTGATCAATCCAGCTTTCCCAGAAGGGATGATGCTGGCGATCTTGTTCGCAAACGTCTTTGCGCCGCTGATTGATTATTTCGTCGTGCAGGCAAACATTAAACGTAGGGCCAAAAAACATGTCTGATCAGGAAAAACAGCCCGGATTAATTCGTCGTTTTTTAGCCACCGGATTAGCGTTGCCTAAGACGATCTTTATCGCGGTATCGGTCTGTCTGGTTGCCTCGATGATCGTATCAGCCGCCGCCGTGGCCCTTCGCCCGACGCAGGCCGTGAACGCGCTGAAAGACAAGCAGATCAACATTCTGCAGGTCGCGGGGATCTATGATCCGAGCAAAGACGTGCTGGAATCCTTCGCAGCCTTTGAACCGCAGATCCTGGAACTGGCAACCGGCGAGTTCACCGACCAGTTTGACATCGCCACATTCGATGACCGCGACGCGGCCGACGATCCGGCGACCTCGGTTGCGCTGGACGACGACCCAGCGGGCATCGGCCGTCAGGGCAAATTCGTCACCGTCTATCTGCTGCGCGATGACGCGGGCGAGATCGACAAGGTGATCCTGCCGCTGCACGGCTATGGCCTCTGGTCCACGCTCTATGGCTTCATCGCTCTGGAAGAGAACGGCAACGACATCTTCGGTCTACAGTTCTATGAACACGCCGAGACCCCGGGTCTGGGTGCAGAGGTCGACAACCCACGTTGGAAAGCATTGTGGAACGGCAAGAAGCTGGCGGACGAGAACGGTGAGCTGCAGATCAGCGTGACCAAAGCGGTGCCTGCCGCGGGTGCTGACTATCACATCGACGCTTTGGCCGGTGCGACACTGACCACCGTTGGGGTGCACAACCTTGTGAACTTCTGGATGGGCGAAACAGGGTATCAACCTTTCCTAGACAACCTAAAAGCAGGGGGCATCTAATGGCGCATAAACGCAGAGAAATGCTGATCGACCCGTTGGTCGACAACAACCCGATCACGCTTCAGGTTCTGGGGATTTGTTCCGCCCTCGCGGTGACGTCCTCGCTGCAGGTGGCCTTCGTGATGTCCATCGCGGTGACATTCGTGACGGCGTTTTCGTCCATGTTCATCTCGATGATCCGCAACCATATCCCAGGTTCCATCCGTATTATTGTTCAAATGGTGATTATCGCATCTTTGGTGATCATCGTGGACCAGATTTTGAAGGCATACGCATTTGAGATCTCAAAAACACTATCGGTATTTGTGGGCTTGATTATTACCAATTGTATCGTGATGGGTCGCGCAGAAGCATTTGCCATGAAGAACCCGCCGATTGCATCGTTCATTGACGGTGTTGGCAACGGACTTGGTTACGGTTTGATCTTAATGCTTGTTGGATTTGTTCGTGAATTGTTTGGCGCTGGCAGCTTGTTTGGTGTGACAATTTTGGAAACAGTCAATAATGGTGGCTGGTATGTACCCAACGGCATGTTGCTCCTACCGCCTTCAGCATTCTTCATTATCGGCTTGATCATTTGGGCATTCCGCACTTGGAAACCTGCTCAAGTTGAGGTGCGCGAATATAAAATCCAGACGGTGGAGGCCCACTAATGGAAGCGCTCATTTCCCTTGCTGTCAAAGCAATCTTTGTTGAAAATCTTGCGCTCTCATTCTTCTTGGGAATGTGTACGTTTATTGCGGTATCGAAGAAGATTTCAACCGCAATCGGACTCGGTATTTCTGTGATGATTGTGCAATCCATCACAGTACCAGCGAACAACCTCATCTTGAACTATCTATTGGCACCTGGTGCACTGAGCTGGGCAGGATTTGATGATGTTGATCTAACCTTCCTTGGTTTGATTTCTTATATCGGCGTGATCGCGGCGCTTGTGCAAATTCTTGAGATGGTGCTCGATAAGTATTTCCCACCGCTTTACAACGCATTGGGCGTGTTCTTGCCTTTGATTACCGTGAACTGCGCGATCTTGGGTGGTTCATTGTTCATGGTGGAACGGAGTTACGATTTCTCTGAATCTGTCACGTATGGTGTTTCATCGGGCTTTGGTTGGGCGCTGGCGATTACTGCAATGGCAGGTGTTCGCGAGAAGCTTAAATATTCCGACATTCCCGATGGTCTGCAGGGGCTTGGCATCACCTTTATCTCAGCTGGCTTGATGGCAATGGCATTTATGTCATTCTCTGGCGTTAAATTGTAGGGAGATTACTCATGGCAACATTTGGTCTTGGTATTGTACTCTTTACATTGATCGTTCTCGCGCTGGTGACGATCATTCTCGCAGCGCGTTCGAAACTCGTTTCAACTGGTAATGTGAATATTACCATAAATGGCGAGAAAACAATTTCTGTCCCTGCTGGTGGCAAATTGTTGCAGACTTTGGCAGAACAGAAACTATTCGTCCCATCTGCTTGTGGCGGTGGTGGCACATGTGCTCAATGCCGGGTGCGAATTCATGAGGGTGGGGGATCCATCCTTCCCACTGAGGAAAGCCACATTACCAAGCGAGAAGCTGCATGCGGCGATCGTTTGTCATGTCAGGTTGCTGTTAAGCAAGACATGCAGGTCGAAGTGCCCGAAGAAGTCTTTGGTGTGAAGAAATGGGAATGTACCGTTCGTTCCAATGACAATGTTGCAACCTTTATTAAGAACCTTGTCCTTGAATTGCCCGAAGGTGAAGATGTGAACTTCCGTGCCGGTGGTTATATTCAGATCGAGGCACCTGCACACAAGCTTTCTTACACTGATTTTGATATCGGTGATGAATATCGCGAAGATTGGGATAAATTTAATCTCTGGCAGTTTGAATCAAGCGTGGAAGAGCCGATTGAGCGTGCTTATTCCATGGCAAACTATCCCGATGAGAAAGGCCTCATTATGCTGAACGTGCGTGTGGCTTCACCACCGCCTGGCAAAAATGATGTACCTCCTGGGCAGATGTCGTCTTACATCTTTAATTTAAAACCAGGCGATAAAGTCACGATTTCAGGCCCATTTGGTGAATTCTTTGCACGCGAAACACCGAAAGAGATGGTCTTTGTGGGTGGTGGTGCTGGTATGGCGCCAATGCGCAGTCACATCTTTGATCAGCTGAAGCGTCTTGAAAACCGCGATCGCAAGATCACTTTCTGGTATGGTGCGCGGTCGAAAAAAGAAATGTTCTTTGTTGAAGATTTCGATCAATTGGCCGAAGAGTTTGATAATTTTGAATGGCATGTTGCGCTTTCTGATGCGCTGCCTGAGGATGATTGGTCTGGCTATACAGGCTTTATTCATAACATCTTGCTTGAAGAATATCTCAAGGATCATCCAGCACCAGAAGATTGCGAATATTATATGTGTGGCCCGCCCATCATGAACCAGTCGGTGATTAATATGTTGCTGGAGCTGGGTGTGGATCGCGAAGACATCATGCTGGATGACTTTGGCGGTTAAGCCGGGCACAGCGACGAAATCAAAGCCGCGAGGAACGCAAGTTTCTCGCGGTTTTTTTTGTGGCTGACCGACGGGTTCAAAACAATGAGAAAGCGCACACGCGCCCCCAAGACGGATCAAATCCGCGAACGATTTCGATGTCTTGGAGAGGAAGTGGTGAGCCGTATAGGATTCGAACCTATGACCCACTGATTAAAAGTCAGTTGCTCTACCAACTGAGCTAACGGCCCACTTCGCTGTGCGTGAGGGGGCTTCTAAGAACAACGGCGGGGGGGGTCAAGCCATAAACGCACAAAAAATTACAGTGACTGGAATTAGTTGGCGCGCGGCTTTATATGCCCCCAGCGCGAGTCTAGGATGGGACGATGATCCAGTTTGAGAAAATGCACGGTTTGGGCAATGATTTCGTTGTCATAGACGCTCGGGAGCGGCCAGATGGGCTGTCTGAGGCCTTGGTGAAAGCCATCGCGCATCGCCATATGGGTGTCGGCTTTGACCAGCTCGCAGTGATCGAAAAGGGGTCCGAGGACGCGCATCTGGTGTTTTATAACGCGGACGGCTCGACCTCGGCGGCCTGCGGCAACGCGACTCGCTGTATTGCCCGCAAGTTGATGACGGAATCGGGGCGAGACGCGCTGACGCTTACCACCGAACGCGGCACGCTTTACGCCAAAGACGCAGGCGACGGGCTGACCTCCATCAACATGGGCCATCCGCAACTGCACTGGCATGAGGTTCCGCTCGCTCAAGAGATGGACACGCTGGAACTCCCGATTGACGGAGGCCCGACGGCCACGGGTATGGGCAATCCGCATTGCACCTTCTTTGTGGAGGACGCCGAGGCGGTTGATCTGGAAAAACTCGGATCTGGGTTCGAGCACCACCCGCTCTATCCTGAACGCACCAATGTTCAATTCGCGTCTGTGATCGGAGAGAACCACCTCCGCATGCGCGTCTGGGAGCGAGGCGTGGGCGTGACGCTCGCGTCGGGCAGCTCGTCCTGCGCAACCGCAGTGGCTGCCGCGCGTCGCGGACTGACAGGGCGTCAGGTTCAGATAGACCTTGACGGCGGCACCATCTGGATCGACTGGCGCGAGGATGGCGTTTGGATGACCGGGCCGACGATGACCGTCTTCCAAGGAGCTTTCACGGATGATTTCCTAGAGGCCTCCAAGTGAGCACGCCTCCCAAGTTCACGACGCTCGGCTGCCGGCTCAACGCCTATGAAACCGAAGCGATGAAAGAGCTCAGCCAAGAGGCTGGGATCAGCAATGCTGTGATCGTGAACACATGCGCCGTGACCGCCGAGGCCGTCCGCAAAGCGCGGCAGGAAATCCGCAAGCTTCGGCGTGAAAACCCTGTGGCGACATTGATCGTCACGGGCTGTGCTGCGCAAACCGAACCCGAGACCTTCGCTAAAATGGGCGAGGTCGACCGTGTCATCGGCAACACCGAGAAAATGCAGTCCGAGACCTGGAAAAACATGGCGGCAGATTTCGTGGGTGAGACGGAAAAGGTCCAGGTCGACGATATCATGTCCATCACGGAAACCGCGGGCCATCTGATCGACGGTTTCGGCACCCGTAGCCGCGCCTATGTGCAGGTTCAAAACGGCTGTGACCACCGTTGCACCTTCTGCATCATTCCCTACGGTCGCGGCAATTCCCGTTCTGTGCCTGCAGGCGTTGTGGTTGATCAGATCAAACGCCTTGTTGACAAAGGCTTTAACGAAGTCGTTCTGACTGGCGTCGATCTCACCTCATGGGGCGCAGACCTTCCCGCCCAGCCAAAACTCGGCGATCTGGTCATGCGGATCTTAAAGCTGGTCCCCGATCTGCCACGCCTAAGGATTTCCTCAGTCGACTCAATCGAGGTGGACGAGAACCTCATGGCCGCCATCGCCACCGAGCCGCGCCTGATGCCGCATCTGCATCTGTCGCTGCAGCACGGAGACGACCTGATCCTCAAACGCATGGCTCGCCGGCACCTGCGCGACGACGCGATCCGCTTTTGCGAGGACGCCAAGAAGCTGCGCCCGGATATGACCTTCGGTGCGGATATTATCGCAGGCTTTCCAACCGAGACGGACGCGCATTTCGAGAACTCTCTGAAGCTTGTGGAGGACTGCGATCTAACGTGGCTTCACGTCTTTCCCTATTCCAAACGCGAAGGCACCCCGGCGGCCAAGATCCCTAGTCAGGTGTCTGGCCCAACGATCAAAGCCCGCGCCGCCCAATTGCGCGCGGCAGGCGACGCCCAAGTCGCGAAACATCTGGCGGCTCAGATCGGCAAAACCCACAGCATCCTCATGGAAAACCCGCATATGGGGCGCACCGAGCAATTCACTGAAGTGCACTTCGCAACGCCCCAAGTTGAGGGCAGCATCGTCAAAGCCACCATCACCGGTCAGGCGGCAAATCAGCTGACTGTGTGACGCGGCGCGCGCGCCTCTTGCAAGACTGCAATGAGGCCTGCCACAACGATCACTACCATGCCAAGGAACGCCAGCGTTCCGGGCACAACAGCAAAGACCACCGCATCTATGCCGAGCGCAAAGATCAGGCCAAAATAATCAAACGGCGCAAGTGTCGAGACTTTGGTCCGTTTCACCGCTTCGACCGATAGAATATGGCCAAATGCTCCCAAAAGCCCTGCGCAGACCAACAGAAATAACGACGTCGAGGTCAGGCCGTTCCACCCAAATGGCCATGTGACAAGGCCCATTGCCATAGACGCAAGGGCAAAACTCAGGGAAATCGACGCTGCGCTCTCATGAGAGGACATACGCTTAACGTGAATGCGCACCATCGCCCATGTCAGCGCAAATCCCAATCCCGCGCCCATGCCAATCAGGCTGCCGCGCGAAAAGTCGGGACGTTCCAACTCGGCCCAAAGCATCAGCCCAATACCAAGCAGACCCAACATGGCGGCAACCACGAGCCAGCGGGTCATGCGCTCGCCTAACAACCATGCGGCCAATGGCAAAGATATCAGCGGGGCGAGATATCCGAGCGCCGATGCATTCGCGACCGGCAAATAAGCCAGAGACGTAAAGGAGAAGGCCATAGCGAGACCTCCGAGCAGGCCACGGATCGCATGGTTGCCGAGGTGTTTAGGCGCCAGACTCTGCGCGCCTCCAAACCGCAGGGCAAAGGTCACAATCACAATGGTCGCAACGCCCGAGCGCCAGGCCATGATTTGCCCGACCGGCAAGGTCTTTGCCAGTTGGTGAATGATCGCTGACATGGCGGTGATGAGCGCAATAGCGGCCAATCGCAGAAGAATACCCTGCATAAAGAGAGTGCCTTAAATTTGGGAGAGCACTATAGTCTCAGTTCCAACGCAGCCTATCTGGATCGCTATGACAACGCAAACTGACCTGCCCATCCTCTATAGTTTCCGCCGCTGCCCCTATGCCATGCGCGCGCGGCTGGCGATTGCGTCGTCGAAAACGCCCGTTGAACTGCGCGAAATCCTTCTGCGCGACAAAGCGCAGGCGTTTTTGGAAGCCAGCCCCTCAGCAACGGTGCCGTGCCTGAAGACTGAGGATCAGGTTCTGGATGAATCGCTCGACGTCATGCTCTGGGCGCTTGAGCAGTCTGATCCAGAGGGATGGCTTGAAATGCCACCTGAAGGTCGTGATCTCATTGCCGAGGCAGATGGCCCATTTAAGGCAGCACTTGATCGCACCAAATACCACACGCGCTATGGTTCTGACCCCGAAGAAGAACGCGCCAAAGCGAGTGTGTTTTTGAAGAAACTCGACACCCAAATCGGCGCCAAAGCGTTTCTGTTCAAAGATACCCCAAGCCTTGCGGATATGGCGATCCTGCCTTTCGTGCGCCAGTTCGCCTTTGTGGACAAAGCCAGGTTTGACGCAGAGCCCTTGGGCAACCTGAAACGCTGGCTGGAAAGCTTTTTGGTTTCAGATCTCTTCACGCATATTATGCCGAAATACCCCGTCTGGTCGCCTCAGGATGCGCCGACTATATTCCCTTCGCGCGACATCTTGTTGCAAATAGAGAATCCGCGTCGCAACCTGACCACAGATTGATTTAACAAGGACCTCAGAATGAAACTTATTGGCTCGCCGACCTCTCCTTTTGTGCGCAAATGTTTGGTTGCTTTGAAAGAGCTTGGCCTTGATGAGCAAATCGAGGTTCTTTCAGTTGCAACAACACCGCTCGCTTCAGCACCCGAAGTCCTTGCGGCCAATCCCTTAGGCAAAATCCCAGCGCTCATCAGTGATGAAGGCCCGGCGATCTATGACAGTCGCGTCATCACGCAATTCCTCAACGCGCATGCCGAGGGCGACCTTTATCCCGAAACTGCGAAATGGGAACTCCTCACGCTCGAAGCGACTGCCGATGCGATTATGGAGGCTGCGGTTCTGATGGCCTATGAAGCTCGTGTCCGCCAAGACGGCGAACGCAGCGAAGCATGGGTCGAGGCCCAATGGGGCAAAGCCACACGCGCTTTGGATGCGGTGCAGGCGCGCTGGATGAGCCACCTTAGTGGCCCGCTCAATATCACACAGATCGGGATCGCTTGTGCGCTGGGCTATATCGACTTCCGCCACGATGCGCGCCAGTGGCGCGACGGGCGCGAGACCTTGGCGGATTGGTTCGCCACCTTTAGCCAGCGCGAGTCTTTTCAGACAACCACGCCTTCCTGATTTTATCTTGCCAAAAATACTCTGGACGCAGCCCATAAAAAAGGCGGTGTGCACAGCACGCCGCCTTTCGCAGTTTCAGACCAAGGGTCCGGACCATTAATACCGGTAAGTGATACCGATGTTCAGCGCATTGGTTATCAGGTTGGTTTCCAAGGTGCCGCCCGTGTCCAGATCAAAGGAATTGCTGGAATAGGTAAACTGGTACTCCGCATAGGCATCCCAGCGTTCATTCAATTCCATAGACACACCGGCTCCAATCCGCGCCGCCGGCCCGGTTACTTGATAGCCATATGTGCGCGCCAGACCTGTTGGCTGTGCATCCACATGCGGAATCGCCAAACCGAGACCTCCAGTCACAAATGGAGACAATCGCCCATCCCACCAGCGACCATCCCAACGGCGGCTGATGTTTGCTGTCAGGATATTGTGGCCGTCGGTAAATTCCAGACGGTTCAGACCAAGCGCGGTGAGATCTGCATCAGACATATAGGCCTTGGCATGGGTCATTTCGACACCAAAACCCCAACCGCTATCGCGCCAGTACATAGCTTTGACACCATAGTATGGCGGCGTTTCAAAGCTTTTGCCTTCCCAGGTGATCAGGCGATTCACATTCGTGGTGCCACCACCGTTGTTGAACGAGCCTGTTAGCCGGCTATGCGGGGAGGTCTGCGCTCCAAGGTAAAAGCTGAGTTCGATATCCGCGGAGGCGGGGCCTGCGAGAATCACGGCCACGGCCGCCAAAACGTTGCGCAATTTTTTCATGTGACTGCCCTCAATGCCCAAAATGAAGATTTTCTTGACTACATAGGAACAAATTCTAGCGCCCTCAAGCGCGACAGATCAACGCTCTAGCCCACTTATGGCGAATGTGCGCTGGACGCACCACAAACGCTTCGCTAATAAGCACCGAAGGAGAAGCTGCAGGAGACTGCGGCTGAGTCCCATATTGGCCGAATTCGGCCGCGAAAATTGGAGTAAACCACGTGTCCCACGTAGATGATCACGAAGGCACCCGGAGGGATTTCCTCTATTATGCGACCGCAGGCGCAGGTGCAGTGACCGCAGGCGCGGCCGTTTGGCCCCTCGTCAATCAGATGAACCCCTCCGCAGACGTCAAGGCTCTGGCCTCGATTCGCGTAGACACCTCTGGCATCGAGCCGGGCACGCAGTTGACTGTGAAATGGCTTGGTAAGCCGGTCTTTATTCGTCGTCGTACGCAAGAAGAGATCGATGAGGCGCGCGCTGTGCCTTTGGCGGACCTGAGCATCGATGCCGAGTCCCGCAACGACAACAAACCAGGCACCGACGCTGCGGATGAGAACCGTGCGATGGATGAAAACGGTGAATGGTTGGTCATGATGGGTGTTTGTACACACCTTGGCTGTGTGCCTCTGGGCGATGGCGCAGGTGACTTTGGTGGCTGGTTCTGCCCATGCCACGGCTCTCACTACGACACATCCGGCCGTATCCGCAAAGGTCCGGCCCCCGAAAACCTTCCTGTTCCTGTTGCCCGTTTCGAGGGCAGCGAACTGGTCCTCGGCTAAGGAGCGCGAAGAATGTCTGGTATTCCTCACGATCATTACGAGCCAAAGTCTAACGGCGAAAAGTGGCTGCACAGCCGCCTGCCAGTTGTTGGTCTGCTCTATGACACCCTGATGATCCCAACCCCAAAGAACCTGAACTGGTGGTGGATCTGGGGCATCGTTCTGGCGTTCTGCCTGGCGCTGCAAATCGTCACCGGTATTGTTCTGGTGATGCACTACACCCCGCATGTAGATCTGGCGTTTGCTTCCGTAGAGCACATCATGCGCAACGTGAATGGCGGCCATATGATCCGTTACATGCACATGAACGGCGCGTCGCTGTTCTTCCTTGCTGTCTATATCCATAT
This sequence comes from Cognatishimia activa, assembly GCF_017798205.1. NCBI lineage: Bacteria > Pseudomonadati > Pseudomonadota > Alphaproteobacteria > Rhodobacterales > Paracoccaceae > Cognatishimia > Cognatishimia activa. The sequence continues at coordinate 1,647,335 of NZ_CP060010.1, forward strand.
GTTCCGCGGTCTCTTCTATGGTTCCTATAAGGCGCCTCGCGAAGTCACCTGGATCATCGGCATGATCATCTATCTTCTGATGATGGCGACTGGTTTCATGGGCTACGTTCTGCCTTGGGGTCAGATGTCCTTCTGGGGCGCGACCGTGATCACCGGCCTGTTCGGTGCGGTTCCTTTCGTTGGCGATGCGCTGCAGACCTTCCTTCTGGGCGGCCCTGCCGTTGATAACGCGACCCTGAACCGTTTCTTCTCGCTGCACTATCTGCTGCCGTTTGTGATTGCAGGCCTCGTGATCGTGCACATCTGGGCCTTCCACACCACCGGCAACAACAACCCAACCGGTGTTGAAGTGCGTCGCGGTTCCAAAGAAGAAGCGGCGAAAGACACGCTGCCATTCTGGCCATACTTCGTGATCAAAGATCTCTTTGGTCTGGCAGTTGTTCTGGTGATCTTCTTCGCGGTTGTTGGCTTTATGCCGAACTACCTCGGCCACCCAGACAACTACATCGAAGCCAACCCTCTGGCGACACCAGCTCACATCGTTCCTGAATGGTACTTCCTGCCGTTCTACGCGATCCTGCGGGCCTTCACTGGCGACGTCTGGGTTGTGATGTTCGCAAGCTGGATCACCGGCGGCATCATCGATGCTAAGTTCTTTGGTGTTCTGGCGATGTTTGGTGCGATCGCGATCATGGCGCTGGCACCTTGGCTGGACACATCCCGTGTGCGCTCTGGTCAGTATCGCCCGATGTTCAAATGGTGGTATCGCCTTCTGCTTCTGGACTTCGTTGTCCTGATGTGGGCCGGCGCGATGCCAGCAGAGCCTCCATACTCCACCATCTCGCTGATCGGCGCGACCTACTGGTTCGCATACTTCCTGGTCATCCTGCCTTTGCTGGGTGTGATCGAGAAGCCTCTGCCTCAGCCAGAGACCATCGAAGACGACTTCAATGCCCATTACGGCAAACCAGCAGAACCTGCTGAATAAGAGGAAACGGGATAATGTTTAAGAAACTCGCGATCTCCGCAGTTGCCGCCCTGACCTTGACTTCGGGTGCTGCTATGGCCGCCGGTGGCGCTGGTCACGTGCACGACGTTGACTTCTCTTACGAAGGTCCTTTCGGGACCTTCGATCAGAACCAGCTTCAACGTGGTCTGAAAGTCTACACCGAAGTGTGCGCTGCCTGCCACGGCCTGCAGTATGTGCCTCTGCGTACATTGGCAGACGAGGGTGGTCCTCACTTCTCTGAAGCTGAGGTACGTCAGTATGCAGCAGATAACTTCGAAGTCTTTGACGCCGAGCTGGATGACTTCCGCGCGGCCAAGCCTGCGGACTTCTTCCCAGGATCCAACCTTGAGAACGCACCTGACCTGAGCCTCATGGCAAAGGCACGTGCTGGTTTCCACGGCCCTTACGGCTCTGGTATCAACCAGTTCTTCAAAGGCATGGGCGGCGGTGAGTACATCTACTCCATTCTGGATGGCTACACCGGCAAAGAGAAAACTCAGGCTGGCACCACCTTCTACGAAAACACCGCCTTCCCAGGTGGCTGGATCGCCATGGCGCCTCCACTGGAAGACGGTCTGGTCGACTTTGACGACGGTCACGACAATTCGCTGCACCACATGGCAGAAGATGTCTCTGCCTTCCTGATGTGGACCGCAGAGCCTAAGATGATGGCACGTAAAGAAGCAGGCTTTATCGGGGTGTTCATCCTCGCGATTCTGTCTGTTCTGCTTTACCTGACCAACAAGAAGATCTGGGCGCCGCACAAGGGCAAAAAGACTTCTGCCTAAGGTTCAGGTGAGACGAATTTGAAAGGCCCCGCTTCTGGCGGGGCTTTTTGTTTTGGGGATGTGTCTTGGGGCTCTGCCCGTTCGGCCCTCAAAAGCTTCTCAAGCTTTGGCAAGACGGGCCTCACCCCGGGGTACTTCAGGCAAGAGAAAATGGGGTTTCCCAAGTGACCTGCTTGCAGCCTACAAAGCGGCCCAATCGGTCCAGTTCGGCGTGGAGTTTGTTTTGGCGCGCCGTAGGCCATTTGACGCCTGGCTCTGGCCAGAAGTTGAAGACGGTCAGTTCTGATTTCGCGCGGGTGGCTTTGACCTCGATGCGCCCGACAAAGCGGTCACCTTCGAGGATTGGATAGACGTAATAACCCCATTTGCGTTTCGCGGCGGGAACAAACATTTCGATGCGGTAGTCAAAGCCAAAGAGGCGATCCAGGCGCGCACGGTCTCGGGTCACCGGATCAAAGGGGTTCACGATCCGAAGGCGTGATGATGGCGCGGTAAGATTCGCGAGGCGGGCCTCGATGTCTGGGGCGCCATAGGCCTGGGTGATCGTCTTGTCCGCGTTCTCGATTTCGACGGGGATGAGATTGGCTTTACATAGCCAGTCTTTGGTTTCAACCGAGGTGCTGGCATCCCAGAAACGCTGGATCTCTCCGGCAGTGCCGACGGCGATATGGTCAATCGCTTCGTTCAAGAGCCAGTCGAGCTCCGCGTCCTCGGACATCTCGCGCGTGCGCAGCTCTTCGGGAAAGACCCGTTCCGGCAGGTTGTAGAACTTGGTGAAATCCTTGCGGAAACAGGTCGCGAGCTCTCCGGTGAGCCACATGTAATCCAACGCGCGTTTGTGCGGGGGGCGTGCCCACATTTCCTTGGGGCGGTCGTTCTTAGTGTCAAAGGCGTGGGTAGATAGGGCGCCTTCTTCCGTGATGCGGGCTTTGATGTCGCGCATCAGATCGGTGCCCGCGACTTCGGTGTACCAATGGTTAGCTTTCTTCTCCATCCGCCGGAATTGGCGTCGCCAAGCGGGTAGGGCCTTCATTGGAATAACTGAGGCGTCATGAGTGAAATGCTCAAAGATCAGCCGGTCCTTGGCCAACAACGGATTAAGCATTTTCTCGCGGTAGTTCTGGTTTCGAGACCACAGGATATGATGATGCGCGCGGCTGACGGTTTGGATGGTGTCCAACTGCACGAAGCCGAGTTGCTCGATCATTCGATAGACATCGAGCGGGCCCGTAGGCGTGTCTGACAACCCCTGAGAGGCCAGCCAAAGCCAACGCGCTTGTTTGTTAGTTATCCGTGAAGCTGCCTGCATGATGCCTCCTGTCTGGGCATCAAACATGAGGCTCTAAACTCAGTCCAGCCCGATGATGTGCTGCTCGCCACGCTTGCGCGCCAGAACCATCTGTTTCTGACGTTCGCGAAAGCGCTCTTTGTCGCGTTCACTGGTTTCATCAATACAGTGATGACAGCTGACGCCCTGTTCATAGGCCGGGTTCGTGACATCTTCTGGCAGGATCGGGCGGCGGCAGGCGTGGCACAGCAAATGCGGGCCTTCTTTCAGCCCGTGGCCGACCGAGACGCGTCCGTCAAAGACGAAACACTCGCCTTCCCAGGTGCTTTCCTCTTGGGGCACTTCTTCGAGGTATTTCAGGATGCCGCCCTTGAGGTGATAGACGTCCTCGACACCTTGACCCAACAGATAGTTCGTCGATTTCTCGCAACGAATGCCGCCGGTGCAGAACATGGCGATGCGCTTGTTGTGAAACCGGTCTTTGTTCTCTTCCCACCAGGCGGGAAACTCGCGGAATGTCGCAGTCTCAGGATCCACCGCACCCTCGAAGGTCCCGATGGCGACCTCATAGTCATTGCGCGTATCAATGGTGACCACATCAGGCGACTTGATCAGCTCGTTCCAATCCTGAGGGTCCACGTAGTTTCCCACATGGGCCGTCGGATCGACATTGGGCTGGCCCAGCGTCACGATCTCTTTCTTCAGCTTCACCTTCATACGTGGAAAAGGCTTTTCGCTGGCAGTGCTTTCTTTCCATTCGAAGTTCGCGCAACCCGGCAGGGACTGAATATGCGCGATCACCGCGTCGATGCCTTTGCGCGGTCCGGCAATCGTGCCGTTGATGCCTTCATGTGCCAAGAGCAGCGTGCCCGTGATCTCATTTGCGAGACACAGGTCCAGCAAAGGCTGACGCAAAGCCTGGTGATCCTCAAAAGAGGTAAAGTGATAGAGCGCGCATACGGTATACATGCGCCGCGGCATACGCCTTGAGGCCTGTAACTTCAAGGACTAGGTTGTCGCACAAAGACCAACCGGAGGGTGGGATGCGTAACGCACTGATCGTGATTGATGTTCAAAATGATTTCTGCCCGGGTGGGGCTTTGGCTGTGCCAGAGGGCGATCAGATCGTCGCGGGAATTAATGCGTTGATGCCAGAGTTTGATGCGGTGATACTGACGCAAGACTGGCACCCATCGGGGCATAGCTCTTTTGCCAGCAGTCACGCAGGGAAGGGCCCTTATGAGACAGTAGAGATGCCTTATGGCACGCAGGTGCTTTGGCCTGATCATTGCGTGCAAGGGTCCGGCGGGGCGGACTTTCATAAAGACCTCGATACAACCCGAGCGGATATGATCATCCGTAAGGGCTATAACCCAGCCATCGACAGCTATTCCGCGTTTTTCGAAAATGACCAGACCACGCCCACGGGGCTTGAAGGATATCTCAAGACGCGCGGGATTTCGGATGTGACGATGGTGGGGCTGGCGACGGATTTCTGTGTGAATTTCTCGGCACTTGATGCCGCGAAACTTGGGCTTAAGGTTTCCGTGCGTATGGACCTCTGCCGGGCGATTGATCTGGATGGATCGCTCGCGGCCGCAACCGCTGCGATGAAAGACACAGGCGTTACGCTGATCTAACCCCGCTTGCCAGAGGCGGCCGCGCGCTGCAAACTCCTCCCAAAGCATTTCCCGGAGACCCCTATGGTCGACATAGCCACCCGCGTCTGGACCCATAAGTGGAAGATTGACCCGATTGTGAGGTCCCTGATCGACACGGATTTTTACAAGCTCTTGATGTGCCAGAGCGTGTTTCGCAATCGGCCTGACACGCAGGTGCAGTTTTCTCTGATCAACCGAACGACCTCGGTGCCCTTGGCAGATCTCATCGACGAAGGCGAGCTGCGCGAGCAACTCGATCACGTGCGCTCTCTGTCGCTTAGTCGCGGTGAAAGCACCTGGCTAAGGGGCAATACGTTTTACGGCAAACGCCAGATGTTCCGACCTGACTTTATGGAGTGGTTCGAAAACCTGCGCCTGCCGGCCTATCATCTGGAGCGGGTCGGGGATCAATATGAGCTGACCTTTGAAGGCACGTGGCCCGAGGTGATGCTCTGGGAGATCCCCGCGCTGTCGATCCTGATGGAGTTGCGGGGCAGGGCGCTGCTGCACTCGATGAAGAAGTTTGAGATTCAGGTGCTTTATGCCCGCGCCATGACCAAACTCTGGGAAAAGATCGAGGTGCTGCAGAAGGTCGACAACCTGCGGATCGCGGATTTTGGCACCCGGCGGCGTCACAGCCACCTCTGGCAGGATTGGGCGGTGCAAGCCATGTGCGAGGGATTGGGGGAAAAGTTCGTCGGCACGTCAAACTGCCTGATCGCCAAGCGCCATGATCTTGAGGCCATCGGCACCAATGCGCATGAATTGCCGATGGTCTATGCGGCTTTGGCCGAAGACGATGCGGAACTCGCGCAGGCGCCCTATCAGGTTCTGGCTGATTGGCACGAAGAGCATGACGGGAACTTGCGGATCATCCTGCCTGACACCTACGGCACCGAGGGCTTCTTGGCCAAAGCTCCGGATTGGCTTGCAGGCTGGACAGGTATTCGCATTGACAGCGGAGACCCCGCAGGCGCCGCTGAGATCGCCATCAAATGGTGGAAGGACCGCGGTGAGGATCCGTCTCAAAAGCTGGTGATTTTCTCGGACGGTTTGGACGTGGAAAAAATCGCAGAGCTGCAGACGCAGTTCCAAGACCGCGTGCGCGTGTCCTTTGGCTGGGGCACATTGCTGACCAATGATTTCCGCGGGCTGACGCCGGGCGATCAGCTCGCACCGTTTTCCTTGGTCTGCAAAGCGGTTGCCGCCAATGGTCGCCCGACGGTGAAACTTTCGGACAACCCGAACAAAGCAATGGGCCCGGCGGATCAGGTCGAACGCTACAAGCGCGTGTTTGGCGTCGGCGTGCAGGAACGCAGCGAAGTTCTGGTCTAATCTTTCTCAGGATCACCGCGCAGGCGATGGGGCGAGGTGCCAAACCGCGCGCGGAACAAGCGCGAGAAATGGCTGGCGGTATTGAACCCGCAGGCGACGCCCACAGCCGTCACGGTCATATTGGTCTGCAACAATAGCTGCTGCGCCCGCTGCAGCCGCAGGTCGGTGTAGTATTTCTTGGGTGTCGCACTCAGATACCGGCGGAACAGGCGTTCCAGCTGGCGTGTCGAGATATTCACAGTCTTGGCCAGATCCGACGGGCGTAAAGGCTCTTCAAGATTGGTTTCCATCAACGCCAGAATTTCAGAGAGCTTCGGATGGCGGAAGCCCACGCGGTCTGCGGCCTGAATACGGGCGGAATGTTGGATGACGCGAATGCTGGTGTAATTCAAAAACCCAGCGACCAGATTAGCCAGCTTTTCAGATCTCAGTTGCGAGATATGGAACAGCATCAGATCAATCGCCGAGGTGCCGCCCGATGAACAATAGGGCGACGCGCTTGAGGTGAAGGTGTACTCGGTCAAATCGACCTCGGGGAATTCTTCCATGAAGGCTTGGCGCTTTTCCCAATGAATGGTCGCGCGCTTGCCGTCCAAAAGGCCCGCCTTGGCCAGTACATATGCGCCGGTATAAAGCGCGCAAAGCGTTGCGCCGATCCTTTCCGCTTTGCGCAGAAATCCCGAGACCGCGGAAAGGTTCTGACGCTCTACATCGTCTCCGGTCACAAGCACGACAAAGTCTTCGCGTTGCGGTTCATCCAAGGGGCCATCGATGGGAAAACTGCCGCCCAGCGCATCCGTCACGGGCGTGCCGTCTTCGCTGAGCACACGGATCTCGAAAGGCGCGCCTTCGCCGTGCTTATTAGCAAGCTGCAGCACCACTAATGCATGCGTAAAGGACAGCGCGGAATATCCGGGCATCAAAATGAAAGTGAAACGAGGTGTTTTTGTCCCTGCCGTCATGTCGTTCTTTTTGGGTGGCGCCCCTGAACAGGACGCTGCCGAGTTGGTTTGACTGTTGGGATTACCCTAACGTGAGCTTTTGCAATTCCAAATGGTTAATTCAAAACAGCTGCGGGCCGCATGTGGCCGGTCGACCAGCCGTTGGCGTTCTTGATGTCCCAATTGATATAGCGCTGGGCATGCGGATGCGCCGGATCAAGCGCACCAAGTTTCACGAGGATCGCCGCGATGGCGCATTCTGCGGCGCGGGTGGAGCCATCGGTGATCTTGAGCGCGACACCCAGTTTTTGTTCTGGCAGGATTGCGATGAAAAAGGCCTCGGCCCCGGTTTTGACCGCGATCTTGTTGCCTGCAGCATTGATCAGCCGTTCACAGGCGCGCCCCTCAGCGGAAATCAGAACCGGGTATTTCGCCATCGCGCGGTGAATGCGATAGGCAGCGCGGTTGCGCGCGTCCCCTTCGGGATTGGCCCCAGCAAAGAAGCCCATAGCCCTTGCCATCCCCACAAGGCTCACCGCGTGGTTGGGCGCGGAGCAGCCGTCGATACCAAAGCCGGGGCTGGTCTCGCCCGTGACCTCCTCAAACGCACTCAGGCAGGCTTGCTGCACAGGGTGTTCGATCTCGATATATTCCGAATGCCCGCCAAGGTGTTTGTTCAACGTCAGAAAGCCTGCGTGTTTGCCCGAGCAGTTGTTGTGAAGCTGGCAAGGTGTCTCACCCGCGAGCAACATCGCGCGACGGCTTTCCTTGTGGCTGGGTTCATGGCTGCCACACCGCAGGTCGGCTTCGCTCAGGCCAAGGTCAGACAGCCAGGACGCCACGCTTTCTGTGTGGATCGGTTGCGCCCCATGCGACGCGCAGGACAGCGCGATTTGCGCCTCGGTCAGTCCAAATGCATCCGCCGCACCGCTTTCCACCAATGGCAAAGCCTGCAGCATTTTTGCAGAGCTGCGCGGCAGTACGATCTTATGGGGATCTCCCCAGGCATGAACGATTTCGCCCTGTGCATTGCAGACAACCGCATCCCCGTAATGGATGCTCTCTAGAATTGGGCCGCGTGTGATGTCGACCAAAGGCACGAATTGGGTCATGGTAACCTTCAATTTATGGCAAATTACCGCCAACGGGGCTTTATCCAGACGGTACAATCAGAGTAGTGTAGCTGCATCGAGAAGAAAATGCCTGCGCTGATAAAAGAAACAAGTGGCGGTGGGCGCGGTTGAGGATAAGCCAAGGCTTGGAGGCTGGCGATATGGGATTTGCAAAGATGCGCGGAGTGATTGGTGGGGCGTTTTTGGGCGCAGCATGTGTGTTTGGCATGCAGGCGGCGGCTCAGGAAAGTACGAACCAAGTGGCAGCCAAGACCGACTGGAGCGTGTTTGAGGATGTGAACCCAAAGGAATGCTGGGCTGTTTCTACCTTTAAAGAAAGCGTGAACACCCGCGACGGCGCGGTGGTTGCTGTGCGCCGCACGCAAACCCTGTTGATGGTATTCTACCGTCCAGAGGCGGGCGTGCGCGGGCAGGTGGGCTTTACCGGCGGCTATCCGTTTAAATCTGGCTCGACGGTTAATCTGAAAATCGACAACGACAGCTTTGATCTTTTCACCGAAGGCGAATGGGCATGGCCCTCTACTGCCGACGAAGACGCCAAGATCGTGGCCGCCATGAAGCGTGGCAAACAGGCGGTTCTGGTCGGTGTCTCGGGTCGCGGGACGCGCACCCAAGACACATTCTCTTTGTTGGGCTTCACCGCGGCTGTAGACGACGCGGGCAAGCGTTGTAGCTAAAGCTCAGGTCGTGGCCTGTACTTCATAGTGGGTCATGACCATGGTGCTTTCGTCGAGCACCTCAACCAATCCCATAAGTTCTGGAAATTTGGCCGGGTTGAAATTTTCAGCGGCCTTTTTGGCATGCGCCATGCTTTGCCATTCCACCAGATCGAGGAACTCTCCGTCCTCAGTCACAGCAATCTTGCGCGACAGAAAGCCGGGTTGGGCTGTGGCGAAGGACTGGCTGTCGTGCCACGCCGCGACGGCGGCTTCGACAGTGACACCGGGTTTCGTGCGATAGCGGACGGTTTCAAGAACGGGCATGGGGCTCTCCTGTGTATGTTGCAGTCCTGAGCCTCTCATAGCGTCCCGTCAACCAATGACAGCTGCGCAAAGCGTTGCATTTCGCTATAGTTCGTGTATCTGACGCCTCTGATTTCCCGGAGACCAAGCCATGTCCGCCAGCGCACCGATCACGCAGGATGTTATGACCATTCCTCGCAAGACCCCCGAAGGGGGCAAGATCAACCTCGTCGGGTTGACGCGGGATCAGCTGCGCGCGGTGTTGATTGAGCACGGCACAAAGGAAAAGCAGGCCAAAATGCGCGTGGGGCAGATCTGGCAATGGATCTACCAGTGGGGCGTGCGGGATTTCCACGAAATGACCAATCTGGCGAAATCCTATCGGGCCGAGCTGGATGCGAAATTCGTGATCGAGATCCCAGAGGTCGTGAGCAAACAGGTCTCAACCGATGGGACACGGAAATATCTGGTGCGGATCGCGGGCGGCCATGAGGTCGAGGTGGTCTATATCCCTGAGGATGATCGCGGCACTTTGTGTATTTCGTCTCAGGTTGGCTGCACGCTGACCTGCTCCTTCTGTCACACGGGCACGCAGAAACTCGTGCGCAACCTGACGGCGGGAGAGATCGTCGGCCAGGTCATGATGGCGCGCGATGATCTAGAGGAATGGCCTGTGCCGGGCGCACCTAAGGACGAAACGCGCTTGCTGTCCAATATCGTGCTGATGGGTATGGGCGAGCCGCTCTATAATTTCGAGAACGTGCGCGACGCGATGAAGATTGCGATGGACCCAGAAGGGATTTCCCTCAGCCGCCGTCGTATTACGCTCTCGACCTCTGGAGTGGTGCCCGAGATCGCGCGGACTGCTGAAGAGATCGGTTGTCTCTTGGCGATTTCTTTCCACGCAACCACCGATGACGTGCGCGATGTCTTAGTGCCGATCAACAAGCGTTGGAATATCGAAGAGCTGCTGGGCGCGCTGGCGGCCTATCCTAAGGTGTCAAATTCCGAGCGGATCACCTTTGAATATGTGATGCTCGATGGGGTGAATGACACGGATGAGGACGCGCATCGTCTTATCGATCATATCAAACGCCACAATATTCCGGCCAAGATCAATCTGATCCCGTTCAACGAATGGCCCGGCGCGCCCTATAAGCGGTCGTCGAATAACCGGATCCGAGCTTTTGCAAATATCGTCTATCAAGCTGGCTACGCGAGCCCGATCCGCAAGACGCGCGGTGATGACATCATGGCGGCCTGTGGTCAGTTGAAATCAGCGACCGAACGCGCGCGTAAATCTCGTAAGCAGATCGAGGCGGAAGCAGGCCTTAAGTAGCGCATCGCTCTGTTCCAAGCGCTCTTTGCACCAAAGAGAACGCGTCAGCGCCCGATGCGGGTTCACGGAAACTTAACCAAGAGTCGCTTTGCTGTGGCTATGGGAAAAGTCTCTGTCATGTTCAAATTGGATCAAACGGTGCTGGACGCGCTTGAGGCAGAGGCGCGTTCGGATCGCTCGACCATCGCCGACATCTTGCGCGACGCAATCCGGCGTGACCTGCGCCGACGAACCAAGGGCAAGTCCGCGCCGACCTATGACCCCAATGTGGTCGCAGCTATGCAGCGCCTGTTGTCGCGGGACTTTGCAATGGCCTCTGGCTGGCAGGACCTGCAGGATCGCATCCACGAAAAAGGCTATGCTTTGCGGGCCTCAGGCGGCGGGCTCGCTGTCTTTGATCCCACAACGCAGAAACGCATGGCCAAAGCCTCGCATTTCGGCACCTCGGCCCATATGCTCGCTCGCCGCTTTGGCGAGGAGTACCCCGAGATTATCGTCCCGGGATAGCGTCACGCTTGCCAGTCGCGCCCCAGTTTTCAATCGCCTCAACGGCCTCTTGCGCGGTTTCGACAAATTGGAAGAGCTCCAGATCATCCGCCGAGATCGTACCCGCATCCGACAGGGCCTCCCAATTGATGATCTTTTCCCAGAAGGCGCGGCCAAAGAGCAAGAACGGCACGCGTTCCATGCGGCCTGTCTGAATAAGGGTCAGAGCCTCAAACAGCTCGTCCATCGTGCCAAACCCGCCCGGAAACACCGTGATCGCCCGCGCGCGCATCAGGAAATGCATCTTGCGGATCGCGAAGTAGTGGAAGTTGAAACAGAGCTCGGGCGTCACATACTCATTCGGCGCTTGCTCATGCGGCAGCACGATGTTCAAGCCAATCGACTTGCCACCCGCATCCACCGCACCGCGGTTGCCTGCTTCCATCACGCCAGGCCCGCCGCCGGTGACAATCACGTTCTCATGCCCGCCGGTTTCCATGGACTTCAAGGTCATCAGCCGCGCGAATTCACGCGCCTCGTCATAGAACTCTGACAGATCCGCCAAAGTCTGCGTGCGCGCCTGATCTTTCTTGGAGGGCTCAGGAATGCGCGCGCCGCCAAACAGAACAATCGTGCTTTCGATCCCCTGTTCGTCCTGAAGCATTTCAGGTTTCAACAGTTCCAGCTGCAATCGAACCGGCCTTAGCGCGTCCTGACACAGGAAATCGTCATCCGCGAAGGCCAGACGATAGGCTGGATGCCGCGTCTGGGGCGTATCGGGCACGTGTTTGGCCGAGCTGCGGTCCGTATGGGCATCACGAAACGGGGTGCGGGGATCTGTGGTCATGAAAGGGTCCTGCAACAAAATACTCTTCTTTGTGGTCAAGCTAGCCGTTGGCCGCATCTGTGACCAGCCACAACCGCGCGATGTCGCAATTCCTGCGATAAACGCCCGATTCTGCGGGTGACGCCGCCTTTGGCTTTCGCTATCAAGGCGCAACTTTATTTGATCGGAGCGACTCTCATGTCCAATGCACAGCTCGAAACTGCCATCGAAGCCGCCTGGGAGGCGCGCGACACCATCACGCCCGCAACCACAGGCGAGACCCGTGAAGCCATCGAAGACACCCTGAACGCGCTGGACGGTGGTCAGCTGCGCGTCGCAGAAAAGCTGGATGATGGCAGCTGGCACGTGAACCAATGGGCCAAGAAAGCAGTTCTTCTGGGCTTCCGCATCAAAGACATGGAAGAGCAATCTGGCGGCCCTCAAGGCTCTGGCTGGTGGGACAAGGTCGACAGCAAGTTCAAAGGCTGGGGCGAGAACCAATGGTCTGCAGCGGGCTTCCGCGCGGTGCCGAACGCTGTTGTACGCAAATCTGCCTTTATCGCGCCTGGCGTGGTTCTGATGCCGTCTTTCGTGAACCTGGGTGCTTATGTGGATGAGGGCACCATGGTCGACACTTGGGCCACCGTTGGTTCTTGCGCGCAGATCGGGAAGAACGTGCACCTCTCTGGCGGCGTTGGCATCGGTGGTGTTCTGGAGCCCATGCAGGCCGGTCCAACCATCATTGAAGACAACTGCTTTATCGGCGCGCGCTCTGAGGTGGTCGAAGGTTGTATCGTCCGCGAAGGTTCTGTTCTGGGCATGGGCGTCTTTATCGGTCAGTCCACCAAGATCGTGGATCGTGAAACCGGCGAAGTCATGTATGGCGAAGTGCCGCCTTATTCGGTGGTCGTTGCGGGTTCCATGCCATCCAAGAATGGCATCAACCTATACTGCGCGGTGATCGTGAAGCGCGTGGACGAAAAGACTCGGTCCAAGACTGGCATCAACGAGCTTCTGCGCGACTAAGCGCTGCGCAAATCGTCAATCGGATAGGACGCGCCCCAGACCTCGGGCGCGTCTTTTTTCATTTTCGAGACCTCGCAGTGGGTAAGGTAGCTGAGCGCCGCGTCTCGATTGCCATTGTGTTTGCTGAGAGCCTTGTGCCAGAGCCTGAGGGTCGATTTCGCAGACCACGGCAGATCAGCGCTCGCCAGCCATTTGCGCAACTCGCAAGGCAAACGGTCAAACTCTGCCATAGGCTGGGCAGAGCGCCGGTTTTTTCGAAGGCTGGTGCGGAGGTTCTTGGTCATCAAACTCTGTCGTTCTACGGAGAGTGGTATATGTAATGTCATAACATACAAGCGCAAGCCCGTTTCCGGGTCGCTTGACATTTGCGCGCACCGCGCACAAAGCAGACCCATGGATAAGCCACGTAAAAAACCCTCTCGTCAGCAGGCGTTCACGCTTTTGGTTCAGGTCGGTCGCAAGGATGGCGACGGGCTGCCGGAGGGAGCGACTGGAGGCGCCTTGATGATCTATGCCTCCGGCGTGGATGAGGCTGAGGCGGTGCGTGAAACCGTTGCGATCCTCAAGCAAGCCGATCTGGCTCCTTTGGATGTGACCGGCTATGGCACATTGGCCGAGCGCGAGGCGCAGGGGCATGAGATCCACGATGACGAGCGTGCGTTGATGCAGCGCGCTTTGGATGAAAATTCTGTGGTGGTGGCCCAGATGACGCCGTTCTTTAATGGCGAAGAAAGCACTTCGGACGAGGTCGAGCACTAGGGGCGCTGCCCCTCGGGTGCAGGATCTGACAATCCTTCCCCCTCACCCCGGGATATTTTTGGCAAGAGAAAGTGCGAACGGTCTGTTTGCCCTTTTGGTCAAAGCGCGTTACCCAATGGCCAAAGCACATGAGGTCTCGCATGACACAGATTGATCCAGCCCAGCTTACAGCAGATCTTATCCGCTGCCCGTCAGTGACACCCGAAGAGGGCGGGGCCTTGGTTTTGCTCGGAGATATGCTGACCCAGGCGGGTTTCGATGTATCGCGTGCCGACCGTGGTGAGGTGAGCAATCTGGTGGCGCGTTGGGGTGCCAAAGGGCACGCAAAGACCTTTGGGTTCAACGGCCATACAGATGTGGTGCCTGTGGGGGATGAGGCCGCTTGGACGGTCGATCCTTTTGGCGCCGAAATCAAAGACGGCATCATGTACGGGCGTGGCGCGACGGATATGAAGTCCGGTGTCGCGGCCTTTGTGGCGGCTGCAATTGATCTGGTGCAAGACACGCCGCCGGATGGTGCGATTCTCATCACAGTGACAGGCGACGAAGAAGGCCCTGCCTTGCATGGGACAACAGCTATTCTGGATCATATGGCTGAGGCGGGCGAGAAGATGTCCGTCTGTCTTGTCGGGGAGCCAACCTGCCCTGAGACCATGGGCGATATGATCAAAATCGGCCGTCGCGGCTCGATGACGGCATGGTTCACTTTCCATGGCAAGCAGGGGCATTCCGCCTATCCGCATCGCGCGCGCAATCCGCTGCCCGCGATGGCAAAATTGATGGATCTGATGGCCTCGCACCAACTGGATGAAGGGACCGAGCATTTTGACGCCTCCACAGTGACCGTCGTGACCATGGACACCGGCAATGAGGCTACCAATGTGATACCGGCGGAATGTTCGTCGGCCGTCAACATTCGCTTTAACGACGCGCACACTGGGGAAAGCCTGACCAATTGGATGCAAGAGCTTGTGCAGCAGGTGACCGATGAAACCGGTATTCTGATCGAAATGGCGGTCAAGGTTTCTGGTGAGAGCTTTATTACCCCTCCGGGCGAATTATCGGAGCTGGTCAGCAAAGCTGTCGAAGCTGAAACGGGCATTGTGCCCGAGCTTTCGACAACAGGCGGCACGTCGGATGCGCGTTTTATCAAGGCGCATTGCCCCGTGGTCGAGTTTGGCCTGGTGGGCAAAACAATGCACCAGGTCGACGAAAACGTGCCCGTTGCGCAAATTCATCAGCTCAAATCCATCTATAGCCGGATCCTCAAGGATTATTTTGCGTGAGTTTGCTGATCGAGCGCAGCACGGATCTAAAGACCTGCTTGGCCTTGCGCCACGAGGTCTTTGTGATCGAGCAGAATGTGTCCTTGGAAGAAGAGCAAGACGGGCTCGACCCCGAGGCCGTGCATTTTCTAGCCAGCATTGATGGAGCGCCCGTTGGCACCCTTCGGATTTTGATCAAAGGCGATACGGGTAAAATCGGGCGTATCTGTGTGGTGCAATCTGCACGGGGTACGGGCTGTGGCGCAAGTCTCGTGCGCTCGGCTTTGGCCTATCTGAGTACTGTGCCGGATGTCACGTGCGCCATGCTTGGGTCTCAAGAGCATGCCATTGGATTTTATGAACGTCTGGGCTTTGTCGCCTTTGGGCCAACCTATATGGACGCAGGCATTCCACATCGCGATATGGAGAGACTGATATGACGCCGACACTCGTTGTCATGGTCAAAGAACCGCATCCCGGACGCGTCAAAACCCGTTTGGGTCGCGATATTGGGCTGACATCCTCTGCCTGGTGGTTCCGCCATCAGGTCGCGGGTTTGTTGCGACGGATCGAGGATCCGCGTTGGCAAACCGTCCTGGCGGTTGCGCCCGATGTGGAAGGGTTGAAAAGCCGTGTCTGGCCCGAACATTTACCGCGGGTACCGCAAGGATCTGGCAATCTGGGCGATCGCATGGCACGCGTATTTCGCACCATGCCGAATGGGCCTGTTTGCATCATCGGCGCGGATATTCCGGGCATCACACGCGCGCGGGTGGGCGAGGCCTTTAAGGCGCTGGGCAATCATGATGCGGTTTTTGGACCTGCTCCTGACGGTGGTTATTGGCTCGTCGGCATGAAACGCCAGCGTCCTGTACCACCGTGTCTATTTGAAGGCGTGCGCTGGTCGACGGACACGGCCTTGGCGGACAGTGCCACCACCATGAAAGGCCTGTCGATTGCTCATGTGGCAACGCTGCGGGACGTGGACACCTTGGCCGATCTCAAGTCACTTTCTCGGTGACGCCCCAATCCTGCCGTGATAGGCGGCAGATATGCAGATGCCGACAAAAGAAGAGGTCCTTGAGTGGATCTCTGACAATCCGACCCTCACCAGCAAACGTGACATCGCCAAAGCCTTTGGCATCAAAGGCGCTGCGCGGATCGACCTGAAACGTCTGTTGCGAGAGCTTGAGGCCGAGGGCCATCTGCAAAAGCGCAATAAAACCTATCGCGATCCCGACAAACTGCCGCCTGTGAGCGTGCTGCAGGTTTCCGAAGTCGACAGCGACGGTGATCTCTTTGCCCGCCCGATGGAATGGCAGGGCGAGGGGGCAGAGCCGCGCATTCTGATGATGCTGAAACCCAGCGATCCAGCGTTGGGGCCGGGGGATCGCCTGCTGGCGCGGCTAACTGAGGTTTCGGGCGAAGATCACGCCTATGAAGGCCGCCTCATTCGGCGCATCGGTACGAACCCGAGGCGGGTTTTGGGCGTCTTCCGCAAAACGTCAGAAGGCGGACGGATCCTGCCTATCGACAAGGGCGACGACAAACAGTGGCAAGTGCCCGAGGGCGCTGTGAATGGCGCCAAAGATGGTGAATTGGTTGAGGCCGAACAAGCCGGACCCAAATCCCGTATGGGCTTGCCCCGCGCGCGGATCGTGAACCGGCTCGGAGATCCCACTGCACCCAAAGCGGTGTCGCTGATTGCGATCCATCAACATGGCATTCCCGATGACTTCCCGGATGAGGTCATTGCCGAGGCGGATGCGGCTAAGCCCGCAGGCCTCGGAGATCGCACGGACTTGCGCGAGATGCCTCTGGTCACCATCGACCCCGCAGATGCGCGCGATCACGACGATGCCTGCTGGGCTGAAGCCGATGATGATCCCAAAAACCCGGGCGGTCACATCGTCTGGGTCGCGATTGCCGATGTGGCGCATTATGTGACGCCCGGATCAGCACTGGACCGAGAGGCCAAGAAGCGCGGCAACTCCAGCTATTTTCCGGATCGCGTTGTGCCCATGTTGCCGGATCGTCTGTCGGGGGATCTCTGCTCGCTGCACGAAGGCGTGCCACGTGCCTGTATGGCGGTGCGGATGAAACTCGACGCCAAGGGCCACAAGATCTCGCATCGGTTCATGCGAGCCATGATGAAATCCGTGGCCTCGCTGAATTACGAAGAGGTGCAGGCCGCGCAAGAGGGCAATCCGAACGAACGCTGTGCCGCCTTGATGGGTGACGTGATTACGCCGCTCTATGCGGCCTATGAAGCGACCAAAATCGCGCGTGCTGAACGTCAACCTCTCGAGTTGGATCTGCCGGAGCGCAAGGTCGTACTAACGGACGACGGCGAGGTCGCGTCGATCAATTTCCGAGATCGACTAGATGCCCACCGCCTGATCGAGGAATTCATGATCCTCGCCAATGTTGCGGCCGCCGAGACCCTGATCGCGAAAGGCGCACCGCAGCTGTTCCGTGTTCACGAAGAGCCTGCGCCTGAGAAACTCGACAGTCTGCGCGAGGTGGCGCGGGCCTCTGGGTTCAACTTGGCCAAAGGACAGGTGCTGAAGACGGCGCACCTTAATCGGCTATTGAACGAGGCTGCTGGCTCTGATGAGGCCGAACTCATCAATATGTCGACGCTGCGCTCCATGACGCAGGCTTATTATTCGCCACAGAACTTCGGGCATTTTGGCCTGTCGCTGCAGTCCTATGCACATTTCACTTCGCCCATTCGCCGCTATGCCGACCTGATTGTGCACCGTGCTCTGGTTGGGTCGCATGGATGGGGCGAGGATGGTTTGTCGCCACAAGACATTGAAAATCTGGAAAAGACCGCGAGTCATATTTCTGAGACCGAACGCCGCTCGATGCTGGCGGAGCGCGATACGACGGATCGTTACCTCGCAGCCTATCTGAGCGAGCGGTTGGGCAATGAATTCACCGGCAAGATTGCGGGTATTGCCAAGTTTGGGGTCTTTGTTCGGCTGGATGAAACTGGCGCTGATGGCCTTGTCCCGATGCGAGAACTTGGCCGCGAATATTTCAATTTCGACAAAGGCAGCAATACGCTGGTGGGCTCGGACACTGGGCAGGTCATTCACCTTGGCCAGCGAGTCGTGGTGCGACTGGCGGAGGCTGCCCCTGTGACCGGTGGTGTGGTGCTCGACTTGTTGGAAATCGACGGCAAGAAACCAAGCCAAGGTTCCAAGCGCGGGCGAGGGCGACCTGTGAAGCGCAAAGCCTCGTCTCACAAGAAACGAGCCGCCAAGACAGCACGTAAGGTGTCTCGGAAGCGCCGCAGCTAGGGGCTTTGCCCCCTTGGCCTTTGGCCAATTCCCCCAGAGTATTTGGGCAAGATGAAACCACGCCCTTTCATCTTGCTAAAAATACTCAATCCAAAGGTTTGGATTAAGCGCACCGCGCGAGGCTCTTGCCAAAAACTGTCAGGGTGGCGCAGTATCAACGCCCTATGTCCCGTACCACGCGCCTCTTTCAATTGATGCAAGCCTTGCGTAGCCTGCCCAGCCCCGCCACCGCACAGGGGTTGGCGGATGAGATGGGTGTCTCGATCCGGACCATCTATCGCGATATCGACAGTCTGCGCGGGCTTGGCGCCGTGATCGACGGCGAGGCGGGTTTTGGCTATACGCTAATAGAAGACGCAGCGTTGCCGCCGCTAGGGTTTGAACCCGAAGAGCTGGAAGCCTTGGTTCTGGGATTGAGAGAGGTCATGGTTGTCGGAGACCCGGCGCTGGCTCAAGCCGCAAATGCCGCTTTGGCAAAGTTGAAAGCACGCCTGCCATCGGCTCAGGCCAATCGCCTGCAGCATGCGGTTTTGACGGCGCAGCGTTGGGAACGCCCACCTGAGCCGGGAATCGACGCCAGCGTTCTTCGCAAGGCTGTTTGGGATGAACGGCGCATTCATTTCTCTTATAGCGATGCCGAAGGCGCAAAAACTCGCCGAGAGGTGGATCCGCTGAGTATCGTCTACATGCAAATGAGTTCTTGCCTTTTTGCATGGTGCCATTTGCGCAAAGATTACAGGGTGTTTCGCCTGGATCGCATGCAGGATCTCGAAGTCTTGGACGCATCTTTCCGTCCAAACCGGGTACGTATGTTGCGGGAATACATGGAAATTCTGCGGCAACAGGATGCCGAGCATTAGGTCCAACCGATAGAATTCTTTCTACTTTCGCATATTCGGGGTAGTCTGGCTGCAATAAGTCTCAGGTGAAACTGAATGAGGCGAGCAATGCGTAAGTTGTTTTTTGGTTTGGCGGGATTGGCCGCGTTTATGGGGAATCCGGCTTTGGCCGAGGCACCCACCAGCTCACTGCGCCCCGTGGCGCGTGTGGACATCTCAGAAGTCAAACTCGCTTCGGCCTCATTCTTGCCAAGCTCCAAACGACCCGTGGTTCGTCCAGGCCTCCAACGCATTTCGGCTGGTGACACAAAACAGATCAGCGAAGTGCGGTTTCAGGGGTGGATCAAACGTTTCAAGAATCGTGCCAAGCGGAACGGGATTTCGCAAGCGACTTTGGATCGTGCCTTCAAAGGCGTGACGTATAACGCCTATGTCATCGATAAGGACCGCAATCAGAACGAGTTCACCAAGACCGTTTGGGAATATCTGGACAGCGCCGCCTCTGAAACGCGGATCAAGAACGGCAAAGCGGCTCTGCGGGATCATCGCCAAAAGCTGGATGCGATTGAACGCAAATATGGCGTCGAGAAAGAAGTCGTTGTCGCGGTTTGGGGCCTTGAAAGCGCCTACGGGACATTCAAAGGTGATATCCCCGTGATCGAAGCGCTTGCGACTCTGGCCTTTGATGGCCGCCGAGGTAAATTTTTTGAAGCGCAGCTTTTGGCCGCTTTGGAGATCCTTCAGGATGGCCACACCAGCCCCGCCAACATGAAAGGCAGCTGGGCCGGCGCGATGGGGCATACCCAGTTTATCCCGACGTCCTTTCAGTCCTTTGCCGTTGATTTTACCGGAGACGGTCGCCGCGATATCTGGTCAGATGACCCTTCTGATGCTTTGGCGTCGACGGCAGCCTATTTGAGACGCTCGGGCTGGACCAAAGGCCAGCCTTGGGGTGTAGAGGTCAAGCTGCCGACGTCGTTTGACTACAAGCTTGCCAATCGCAAAATCACCAAAGCGCCAAGCGAATGGGCGCGTTTGGGGGTTGTCGGGCTGGACGGAAAGCCCGTGCGCAATTTCGGAGAGGCCGCTGTTCTTCTACCCGGAGGACATCAAGGCGTGGCTCTTTTGGTCTTTGACAATTTCGCAGCCATTGAGAAATACAACACCGCGGATGCCTATGTGATTGGCGTCGGTCACCTCAGCGATCGCATCACTGGCGGGGGGGCGTTTAAATCTGGCTGGCCTTATGGCGACCGAGCCCTGACCTTTGATGAGCGCAAAGAGCTGCAACGTCGGTTAAATCAACGCGGACACGGAGACCTGAAAGTCGATGGCCTGATCGGTCCCATTACGATTGACGCGGTGCGGTCCTATCAGCTCGGGCGGGGATTTGTGCCAGACGGCTATGCGTCGTTCAATCTGTTGAAGGGCATGCGCTAAGGTTTCACCCGCGCTCATCCCTTCAACGCAGCGACTTCGGCCTCGTAGCCCGCTGCATAGTCCGGCGTGCCTTGTTCGACTTTCCAGGCGCAATAGGCAGCCATTCGGTAGTGATAGGCGGGCGCGAGTGATCGATAGCGCGCTTCATGCTGCGGTATACAGGCGAGAAACCCATCCAGTTCCTCTGCGCTCAAGGCCGAGCCACGATAGAGCCCCTGCATCGCCGGAGACACAAAGATCGCCATGTCCTCGCAAGGGTCTCCAACGCCGGGGCATTGCCAGTCGATCAAATGCAGGCCTGCTTCATTCGTGATCAAATTCCCGGGCACCATGTCGCAATGAAGCAAAACGGTTTCATCTGTCGGGGGCACATCCAAAAGGGGCCGTAATTCAGAGAGCTCGATGTGTTGGTGACACCGGCTGAGGATGTGATCCGCATGCTCCAGGATCTCGGCACTCCCGTTTGGGATCCGCCTGAGCCCAGAAGGCACGGGCTGCGCATGAAGTTTCCGCATCATGTCGGCGACTTCAGCGACGTTCTCACGCCAAGGATCCCCCGGAATTGCGTGATAAAGCGTACAATATCCCTCGGGTGCATCGAACTCGGTGACCAATTCCGGTGCGATCCCAAGACCTGCGAGATGCCGCAGCATCAAACTTTCGGCCTGGGCATCGTTGGGAAAAAGCGGATTGCCGCTTGCCGCGCGATAGAGCTTCAGAACCAGACACTGATCTTCACCAGCCACTTGCCATGTCGTGTTGGTTCGACCTCCGAACAGCACCGACCAATGTCCATCCACAGTCCAAGGCTCAACTTCCGACACAATGTGCCGAAGCTGTGCAGAAGGAAGTGGGGCGGTTTGGATCACTCTATTGCTCTCTTGGCTGGAATTGGAACGAGCTAGACCTTTGGGAAACCCTAAAGCATCGTGATGTGCTTTTGAAATTCCGCCAAGGCGCGGGTCCAGACAGGCCCGCTCAAATCACCCACAGTTTGCAAGGTTGGCAGTAGCTGTGCGGCATAGTCCTCAGAACTTTCAAGAGGCAAAAGCGATGGCAGATTGTCGATGGCCATAACGTCCAGGACAGGTGCTTGCGCGACGCGCAAAACCGGTGCGCTCCAAGAGGTGGCTCGGTCGTAGATCGGTATTGGATTGAAAGCACTGTCAGGATCGCAGGCCACATCTCCAATGACGCTCAGTTGCCTCTGGGCTGTCAAAGCATCATGCGGTACGAAAACCGGCGTCCCCTCTCGGGCGAAGATCGAATTTACAAAAATATCATGCGCCAGAATTTCGGGGAATGGGCCGCCGTGGGCGGTCTCTTCAATGTCCCAGGGCGTGACATTACACCCGAGCGCCGCAAGCAGATCACTGGCCCCACTGCCAACACGCCCTTTGGCACCAATCACGATTGAGTTGGGCCGCGTATCACCGATATCTGCCAATCGCGCGTTCAGGTCTGCCAGCAAGGTATCTTTGTTTTCATAGGCCGAAACTGGCCCGCAAATATCGCCGGTCTGTTGGCTTATCCATGCCATCACGCTGACAGCTGCGCCAGCATAGCCAGCCCAATAGCCAAAGGCTGCCACGCGCCGCCCTGTCTCATCTACAAGGCTTTCCAGATCGAAGAGTGTGCCACCGCCTGCCCTAAACCGCTCCAGTAGAATGCGACCCGAGGCCTGACCCTTATAGGCATGGCCAAAAAGAATATGTTTATGGGTCAAGGGTGTACCGTCCTCAGGCAACTCCTTGAGGCCAAAGATCACAGCATCAGATGGGGCCGACGGCCAAGAGGCAAAATCGGCCACGTCACAGCCTGCTTGCATATAGGGCTCCAATGGAATGACCCGCGTCGGGCTCTCTTCGACGGTGACGTGCATGCCGCGTGCGATCAGGGATTTCGCACCCTCAGGGGTAAGCCCGACCCTTTTTTCGTTGTCCCGTTGCTCTGCCCTCAGCCAGATATGCGCCATGACAGACTCTCCTATTCGCAATGCCCAGATCGCACTCTAACTCCAAGGTCGCTACTGTACAGAGCCGCCGTCTTCATCTTGCCAAAAATACTCAAACACCCGGTTTCGGCAGGAGCCGCAATTTCGGCTCTTTCTAAGGGGGCGGCCCCGTGGCAAAAGACATGAGGACGGCAAGGAGACGCGACATGGGTGAACAGGCGAAATTCGGCAAAGGATGTCATCTGCATCTGATCGACGGCTCGGCCTTTATCTTTCGCGCCTATCACGCGCTTCCGCCTTTGACGCGGAAATCAGATGGCCTGCCGATTGGCGCAGTGGCCGGCTTCTGCAACATGCTGCATCGCTATGTTGAGGGCAACACTGGGCCGGATGCCCCAACCCATGTGGCCGTGATCTTTGACCACTCCGGCAAGAGCTTCCGCAATGACCTCTATGATCAATATAAAGCCAACCGTCCGCCCGCGCCTGAGGATCTGCGTCCTCAGTTCCCGCTGACCCGCGACGCCACGCGTGCCTTCAACATCGCCTGCAAAGAGATCGAAGGCTTTGAGGCCGACGACATCATCGCGACTCTCGCCTGTCAGGCACGCGATGCGGGCGGGCGCTGTACCATCATCAGCAGCGACAAAGACCTCATGCAGCTTGTCGGCGATGGGGTCGAAATGCTCGACGCGATGAAGAACAAACGCATCGACAGCGACGGCGT
The DNA here is from genome assembly GCF_017798205.1 of Cognatishimia activa. Classification (NCBI taxonomy): domain Bacteria; kingdom Pseudomonadati; phylum Pseudomonadota; class Alphaproteobacteria; order Rhodobacterales; family Paracoccaceae; genus Cognatishimia; species Cognatishimia activa. Next base: position 1,670,421 of record NZ_CP060010.1, read on the forward strand.
GGTCGAGAAATTCGGAGTTGGCCCGGACCGTGTCGTGGATGTACAGGCCCTGGCCGGTGACAGCGTCGACAACGTGCCCGGCGCGCCCGGAATTGGCGTGAAAACCGCAGCCCTTCTGATCAATGAATACGGCGATCTCACCAGCCTCTTGGATCGTGCCGAAGAAATCAAACAGCCCAAACGTCGTCAGACCCTGATCGACAATCGGGCCCAGATCGAACTGTCGCGCCAGCTCGTGCAACTTGATTGCGAGATGGAGCTGGATTTCAGTCTGGAAAGCCTTGAAGTACAGGATCCAGACCCAGAAACTCTGATGCATTTCCTCGCTGACATGGAGTTCCGCACCCTAACCAAGCGCATTGCCGAACAGCTGGGCGTCGAGGCTCCAGTCATCGCCGAAGCCGCGCCTGCGAAAACGGAAGCGGCAGCGCCGGATGAGCTGCCGTTTGATGTCGAGAGCTATACCTGCGTGTCCGATGCTGCCGCCTTGAACGAATGGGTCGCCAAAGCCCACAAGCGGGGCTGGATCGCGGTGGATACCGAAACCACTGGCCTTAACGAAATGCAGGTGGATCTGGTTGGGATCTCGCTCTGTGTCGAGGTGGGTGAGGCCTGCTACATCCCGCTCACCCACAAAAAAGGCGCGAGCGATGATCTCTTTGGCAGCGATGATCTGGCCGAGGGGCAGATGGGTCTGAACGAGGCGCTCGATATCCTGAAGCCGATGTTAGAGGACCCGGCGATCATCAAGATCTTCCAGAACGCCAAATACGATTGCAAGATCTTCAAACGCTATGGCGTCTCGGTTGCACCGGTCGATGACACGATGCTGATGTCTTACGCGATGAATGCAGGCGAGCATAACCACGGGATGGATGTGCTGAGCGAACGCTACCTCAGCCACAATCCGATTTCGATCAAGACGCTTTTGGGCACAGGGAAATCCGCGATCACCTTTGACAAGGTGCCGCTTGAGGACGCTGTGAAATATGCGGCAGAGGACGCCGACATCACTCTGCGCCTTTGGCAGAAATTCAAGCCGCAACTGCATCAAAAACAAGTCACGACGGTTTACGAAACCCTCGAACGCCCATTGGTTTCGGTGCTGTCTGAAATGGAGATGCACGGCGTGCTTGTCGACCGGGATACCCTCAGCCGCATGTCCAATTCCTTCGCTCAAAAAATGGCGGGATTTGAGGCCGAGCTGCATGAGATGGCGGGCAAACCGTTCAACGTACAAAGCCCCGCGCAAGTCGGGCAGATCCTCTTTGAAGACATGGCGCTTGAGGGCGGCAAGAAAACCAAAACCGGTCAATGGTCCACCCCAGCCGATGTGCTCGAAGACCTCGCGGCCACGCATGATTTCCCCGCGCGTGTTTTGGACTATCGCCAGCTACAAAAGCTGAAATCCACCTACACGGACGCGTTGCAGGATCATATCGACCCGGATACGGGCCGCGTGCACACGTCTTACTCTCAGATCGGCGCGAACACGGGCCGCTTCTCGTCCAACGATCCGAACCTGCAAAACATCCCCGTGCGCACCGAGGAAGGCCGCCGCATCCGCGAAGCGTTCGTGGCCGCAGAGGGCAATAAGCTGATCAGCCTAGACTACAGCCAGATCGAACTGCGCATCCTCGCGCATATTGCGGGTATCGATACCCTGAAACAGGCCTTCCGCGATGGTCATGACATCCACGCAATGACCGCCTCCGAGATGTTTGACGTGCCGCTGGATCAGATGACCCCTGACGTGCGCCGTCAGGCCAAGGCGATCAACTTTGGCGTCATCTACGGGATCTCGGCCTTTGGTCTGGCGCGCAATCTGCGGATCCCGCGGGGTGAGGCACAGGACTTTATCAACCGTTATTTCGAACGCTTCCCGGGCATCCGCACCTATATGGACGACACCAAGGCCTTCGCGAAAGAGAACCTCTATGTGCAAACGCTCTTTGGGCGCAAAATCCATATGCCGCAGATCAATGCCAAGGGTCCGCATGCCGGATTTGCACAACGCGCGGCCATCAACGCGCCGATCCAAGGGACGGCGGCGGATATCATTCGCCGCGCCATGGTGCGCATGCCTGAGGCGATCAAAGATTTGCCGGCCAAGATGCTTTTACAGGTCCACGATGAATTGATTTTTGAGGTGTCCGAGGACGCGGTGGATGAGACGATCAAGGTCGCGCGTGACATCATGCAGGGCGCAGCAGAACCAGCGATCAAACTCGATGTGCCGTTGGTCGTAGACGCCGGCATCGGCGACAACTGGGCCGAAGCACATTAGAACATCCCGATTTCTTTAAAAGAAATCGACGTCGGATCCTTTCAAAGGATCCGCGGCCTGAAAACGACTCCTGGTCGAAAATGGAACAGACGGCCTCGCGAATTAGAACGACACTCGGCGCGTTGCGATTTGGGAGATTCGCATGGCCGTTGCACATCATCACTATGAATTGAGCCCCGCACTGATGCTGCGCGGGAACGCCTTGGGGCTGTCCTCGATGCTGATCTGGTCGATGGCATTTCCGGCCGCTGACCTCCTACTCAAATCCTGGGACCCAATGGCGCTGACCCTGTTTCGTTTCGTGCTTTCGGTCCTTTTTCTGATCCCGATTTGGATCATGATCGAGGGCTGGCAAAAGGTGCGTAGCGCCCCGTGGCTGCGCGGCATTCTGATCGGAGGCCCGACCTTTGGCATCGCGCCATATCTGCTGCTGGTGTCCCAAGATCTGACCTCTGCGATTACGGCGGCCATTCTGGCCTCGACCCTGCCGATTGTAAGCACATTGCTCGAAGTGATTACCGGAGAACGCAAGTTGCGCATCACTTTCGTTCTGGGCCTGGCGCTTTCTGTTGTTGGTGCGATCGTGGCCACCGGGCAGATTGAAGCGGTCTCGCTGGGGTGGGGCGCATTGGCAATGCTGGGATCTGTGGTCCTTTTTGCGGTTGGGAGTTATCTGGCGGTTCGCAATTTCCCCGAAGTTACGCCGCTTGGCCATGCAGTCTTGCCCCTAGTGGGCGGGCTGATTGTGACGGCTGCGATTTATATTGGCATGATTGCCTATGGTCTCGATGTGATCCCACGACATCAGATCGGCTCGACCGAGATCGTCTGGCTTGTGATTTACGCCCTCGCAGGCCTCGCGATTTCACAGCTGTTGTGGGTGGCGGCTGTCGGCCAGATCGGCGTCGCGCTTGCCTCGTTCCATATCAATGCGACACCGTTCTATGTCATGATCCTGATGCTGTTTCTCGGGGCCTCCTGGGATTGGCCAGCCGCAATCGGAGCCTCGATTGTGATCCTTGGTGTGGTCGTGGCCCAATTGCGCCGCCGCGGGCGCGTGGTTCAGTCCTGACTAAGGTGCTCTGCAGGCATCATGGGAAAAAAGGCGCCCATTGACGTGATCCCAAACATCACCGTCGCGTCGACCTTCTGTTCGTGGCCCAAGTCTATCAAACGGTAGAATGTCTTGCGGTCCAGGCGCGCTTCAAGACCTGCGCGCACCATGACATAGACGGATGGCTCCTGCGTTACCGGATCGCTAGTGAAGCGGATCGGATGGCCTTCGTCCGCTAATACCACGTCTCCGACATGGGTTGTGAAACGCAGAGACTGCGTTCTGCCGTCCTCGGACGCATCGATGTCTAGGGCGACAAACGGGGCATCCTCAACGGTGATCCCGACTTTCTCAACAGGGGTCACCAGAAAGTAATCCGCGCCCTCCTTCTTCAGAATCGAAGAGAACATCCGGACCATTTCCGGCCGATTGATCGGACGGCCTTCGTGGATCCAAGTTCCGTCCCGTTTGATCTGCATATCAAGATCGCCGCAAAACGGCGGGTTCCACAGATGCACCGGTGGCAAGTCTTTGCCGTTTGCAGCCTTTTGCGCCTGCTCCAGCCCGCCTTTAGACAGATTTACACTCATTTGTGACGTCATTCTTTTTGCCATTTGCGCTGCGCGCGATACACTTTCAGGTAGATAACTGTTTTTCAGGAGACTTGTCATGTCCGACCCCAAGGAAATGCTGCGCGACATCGAGGCGCTGGGCGAAAGGCTCGGGCAGGCGAAATCCATCATCTCGCGGCGTTTCATCGGACAAGAGAAGGTCGTTGATCTCGCCCTGGCCTCTTTGCTTTGTGGCGGCCATGCCTTGCTGATCGGCTTGCCGGGCTTGGGTAAAACACGATTGGTGGACACGCTGTCCACCGTGATGGGGCTGAATGGCAATCGCGTGCAGTTCACGCCGGATTTGATGCCCGCGGATATTCTGGGGTCCGAAGTGCTTGAGACCGGCAAGGACGGCTCCAAAGCGTTTAAATTCGTGCCGGGTCCGATCTTTTGCCAGCTTTTGATGGCGGATGAGATCAACCGCGCAAGTCCCAGGACGCAATCGGCGTTGTTGCAGGCGATGCAGGAGCGCAAAGTGACGGTCGCGGGCGAAGATCGCGCCCTGGACGCGCCCTTCCACGTGCTCGCGACGCAAAACCCGATTGAACAAGAGGGCACCTATCCGCTGCCAGAAGCACAGCTTGACCGCTTCCTCGTACAGATCGACGTGCCTTATCCCGACCGAGACACCGAACGCGATATCCTTTTGGCGACCACAGGGGCCGAAGAGGCTGAGGCCGAGGCGGTATTTTCGGGTGAAGAATTGATCGCCGCACAGACCCTCTTGCGGCAGATGCCGGTGGGTGAAAGCGTGATGGAGTTGATCCTTGATGTGGTGCGCGCCTGCCGTCCGGACGATGACAGCAGCAGCGCCCATATCCGCGATGTTGTGGCCTGGGGGCCGGGGCCTCGGGCGGCGCAGGCCTTTATGATGATGGCACGGGCCTGGGCCTTGTTGGATGGTCGCCTTGCGCCGTCGGCAGAGGACGTGATGGCCCTCGCAGGGCCGGTTCTGAAACACCGCATGGCGCTAACCTTCGCGGCCCGCGCGCGCGGTGAAGACATCACCAATGTGATCCAAAGCGTGGTTGAAACCGCAGACCGGAAAGAGGCGGCTGCGTGAGTTCACAGCCCCAGCTCAGACGGCGCGCCGAAGCTGCGGCTGCCAAACTGCCGCCGCTCTTGGCGCGGGCAGAGCATCTGGCGAATACCGTTTTGCTGGGGGACCATGGGCGGCGGCGTTCTGGATCAGGAGATGATTTCTGGCAGTATCGCCCACTGCAGGACGGCGACAGTTTTCGCATGATCGACTGGCGGCGCTCGGCCAAATCTGATGCGCAGTTTGTGCGGCAAAAGGAATGGCAGATTGCCCAATCGGTGAGCCTGTGGGTCGATGGGTCGGCCTCTATGTCCTATACATCAAGCAAAGATCTTGCGCCGAAATCGGACCGGGCTCAGGTCTTGGCTCTGGCCCTGTCGATCCTGCTGATCCGTGCCGGAGAACGTGTGGGGCTGGCGGGAACAGATCTGCCACCCCGTCGAGGGGATGGTCAGATCTGGCGCCTCTGTGAGGCGCTTTTGGCGCAGGGCGAGGGCGACTATGGCACGCCCGAAGCGCGCGCGATGATCCCACGGACGCGCGCTTTGTTTGTGTCGGATTTCATGGGGGACATCGCGGCTGTGCAGCAAGCGCTCGCCAAAGCCGCAGATCGCGGTGTGCGGGGCGTTTTGCTGCAAATTCTGGACCCGACCGAAGAAGCATTTCCTTTTCAAGGGCGCGCCATCTTTGAAAGCATGGGCGCGACGTTGGAACACGAAACGAGAAAGGCGAACGACCTGCGCGACCGGTATCTTGAGCGCCTTTCCGAACGGCGTGAAACTCTCGAACACCTCGCCAAAGTCACGGGTTGGCAATTCGCGACGCATCTGACCGACGCCCCCGTGCAGCAAGCGCTGTTGTGGCTCTATCGCGCCATGGAAGGGGAACGCTGATGTTCGGTCTGCCGCTCGCCTTCACCACGCCCTGGCTTTTGTCCGCCTTTGTCGCGCTGCCGGTTCTGTGGATTTTGTTGCGGGCCGTGCCCCCGGCACCGATCCGGCGGCGGTTTCCAGGCGTGGCCTTGCTGTTGGGACTACAAGACGACGAAAGCGTTATGGATCGCACGCCGTGGTGGCTCTTGCTGCTGCGCATGCTTTTGATTGCGGCGCTGATCCTTGGTTTGGCGGGCCCTGTTTTGAACCCCGAAGAGCGGTCAGACAGCGATGCGCCCTTGTTGGTTGTGCTGGACGGCGGCTGGGCCTCTGGCCCCGCTTGGGCAGAGCAGAGTGAGCTTTTGGAAAGCACGCTCAGGGAGGCTGACCGATCTGGACGAGACGCCGCTTTGCTGCGCCTCACAGATCCCCAAGCTGTGGGATTTTTGCCAGCCGGAGCCTTGGTGCGGCGCATTCCTGACGCCGCGCCCCTCGCTTGGCTGCCCGATGACGCAGACGTTCAGGCCGTCTTGGCAGAGATTGAAGGCCGTGCCTTTGATAGTGTTTGGTTCTCGGATGGGCTGGAGTTTGAGGGCCGTGACCGGCTGCGCACGGCCTTGCAGGCGGCAGGGCAGTTGCGAGTAGTCCAAAGCTCTGAACCTGTCTTGGCGATTCAGTCGGTTGGCTTTGATGACGGCATTCTGACGGCAACCGTGCGCCGGTCTGCGCCTGTGGCCTCTGTTGAGCGTCAGATAGAGGTGAAAGGTCTGGATCCCAACGGAGTCGACCGTACTCTGGCTCGCGCGGCTCTGCGATTTGATGGCGCGGATCTACAGACGGATGTAAGTTTTTCCCTGCCGTCGGAATTGCGCGGACGGATCACGCAATTTGCAATCGAAGGGCTGCGGTCTGCAGGTGCGGTTTACTTGACGGATGATGCGCTAAAGCGGCGCGAGGTTGCGATCATCTCGACCCGCGACGACCGTGAGGGTTTGGAATTGCTCTCGCCCAGCCACTATCTGCGGCAGGCCTTGGTCGAGACAACCGAGCTGATTGAGGCCGCAATTCCTGTTGTTATCCCCGCCAATCCAGACGTCATAATTCTGGCCGATATTGCGACGCTTGCGCCTGCCGAGGAAGAGGCTCTGATCGAATGGACGCAAGAGGGCGGCTTGCTGCTGCGGTTTGCAGGGCCTCAGATGGCGGCCAGCGATCTGAGCCGGTCTGAGGAGCACCCGCTGATGCCCGTGCGCTTGCGTGCAGGCGGACGCAGTGTTGGTGGCGCCATGAGCTGGGGCGAGCCAAAAACCCTCGCGCCCTTTACCGAAGACAGCCCGTTCTTTGGCCTGCCTTTGCCAGAGGATGTACGCGTCACAGCGCAAGTGGTTGCGCAACCCGATCCCAGCCTTGCGGATCGCGTATTGGCAGAACTCTCGGACGGTACACCTTTGGTGACGCGCAAAGCGGTTGGGCAAGGTCAGGTGGTGCTGTTTCACGTCTCGGCCAATGCAGAGTGGTCGGGGCTGCCACTGTCGGGTCTCTTTGTGCAGATGCTTGATCGACTGGCGGTCCTGTCGGCCAAAAGCGGCAGTGCGGCGGATGTGATGGACGGCACGATCTGGCAGCCGTTGCAGGTGATGGATGGGCTTGGGCGTCTGTCTGACGCCAAGACCTTGTCAGGGATTGCCGGAGAGGTGATTTCGCAAGAGGCCCTTGGGCCGGATGTGCTGCCCGGTCTTTATCAAAATGGCGAAGAGGTCTTTGCACGCAATGTCTTTGCGGCTGGTGACGGCCTTAAGGCATTCGAATGGCCTGCCTCTGTCACAATCGAAGGGCTTGAACAGGATGTGACCCGCGATCTAACCTCGTGGTTCCTGATGGCCGCTTTGGCGTTATTGGCGATTGATACGGTCTTGTCTCTGATGTTGTCTGGCCGTTTGTCCGGCCTGCGCGCGGCCCCCTCGGCGCTCGCTGCGCTGGCGCTTCTTGGTGCGACATCGACGGACCTTGGGGCTCAAGAGGCTCCGCGCCTCACGGATGAGATTGCGTTGGGCTATGTGGTGACCGGAGATCAGCGCATCGACGACATGTCATACGCGGGACTTTATGGGCTTAGCAACGTCTTGTTCAGCCGCACATCCATCGAGCCTGTTCCGCCCGAAGCGGTCGATCTGGAAACATCAGAGCTTGCTTTCTTTCCATTCCTATATTGGCCGATCAGCCCCGATCAGCCCCTGCCATCGGGCGAGGCCTATGCCAAGTTGAACCAGTATCTGCGATCCGGCGGCATGATCCTCTTTGACACCCGCGACGCCGACGTCGCGCGGCTTGGATCCGGCAGCCCGAACGGGCGCAAATTGCAGGCCTTGGCGCAGCCTTTGGACATTCCTCAGCTAGAGGTCGTGCCCAAGGACCATGTCCTGACGCGCACTTTCTATCTTTTGCAGGATTTTCCGGGTCGCTACGCCAGCCGCGAAGTCTGGGTCGAAGCGGCCCCGGCAGATGCCGCGCAAGTCGAGGGCATGCCGTTTCGCAACTTGAACGATGGTGTGACACCGGTGGTGATCGGCGGCAATGATTGGGCCTCGGCCTGGGCGACAAATGAGTTTGGCGTCTTTCTCAACCCCGTCGGGCGTGGCCTGCAAGGCGAGCGACAGCGCGAGATTGCCTACCGCTTCGGAGTAAACCTCATCATGCATGTGCTGACTGGTAACTATAAGTCCGATCAGGTCCACGTGCCTGCTCTGCTGGATCGGTTGGGCCAATGAGCAATTCCGTCCTGTTTGAGCCGCTGATTTCCTGGCAAATCCTCTATATCTTGGCCGCGATCTTAGCGCTGACGACGGGCTTTGCCGCATGGCGGGGTCTTTCGGGCTGGTTGCTACGTGGGCTGGGCGCATTGGTGATATTGGTGGCTTTGTCCGGTCCGGTTCTGCACCGCGAGGACCGGGCGCCTTTGTCTGATGTCGTTCTACTCGTGGAAGATGCCACGGCGAGCCAGTCGCTAGGAGATCGTGGGGGGCAAACCGCAGAGGCTTTGGCGGTGTTAGAACAGCGGCTTGCAGCACGTCGCAACACGGAAATTCGAAGGATCAAACTGGGTGACGGCGACGGTGATGCTGGCACAGAACTGATGGGCGCGATCTCTCAGGCGCTTGCAAAAGAGCCCGCCGGCCGCGTTGCGGGCATCATCGCAGTGTCAGACGGGGTTGTTCATGACATGGACGCCGCACCGACCTTGCCAGCGCCCCTACATGTTTTTCAAACCGGAGAGGCATCGGACTGGGATCGCCGCATCATTGTTCGAAACGCGCCAGCCTTTGGCATTTTGGGAGAGCCGATCACTCTGACCTTGCGCGTAGAGGATAGCGGCGCGGCGCCAGTTGCAGACTTTGCGCCACTGCAGATCTCGGTTGACGGCGCGCCTCCCTTGGATTTCACCATTCCGATCGGCGAAGACATCGACGTGCCTTTGACCCTAGCGCATGGCGGGCGCAATGTGATCCAATTCACGGTACCGAGTGCCGAGAATGAACTGACGGATCGTAACAATACCGCATTGATCCAGATGAACGGCGTGCGGGACCGGCTGCGTGTTCTGTTGGTCAGCGGGGAGCCTCATCCCGGCGGGCGTACCTGGCGCAATCTGTTGAAATCAGACAGCTCGGTTGATCTGGTGCATTTCACGATCCTGAGACCTCCTTCAAAACAGGATGGCGTGCCTGTGGACGAACTGTCCCTGATCGCCTTTCCGACCAGAGAGTTGTTCCTGCAAAAAATCGAAGATTTCGATCTTATCATCTTTGATCGCTATAAGCGGCGCGGGATCTTGCCCTCGGCCTATTTGGACAATGTCGTGCGCTATGTGGAAGAGGGCGGTGCGGTTCTTGTGGCAGCGGGGCCGGATTTTGCCTCTGCAGACAGTATTTATCGCTCGCCTTTGGCGCGGATTTTACCCGCAGGACCGACAGCGCTGGTGGTCGAAGAGCCCTATGTGCCGCTTATCAGCGACGTTGGCGCGCGCCATCCGGTGACGGCGGGATTGCCCAATGCGGGCGGCTGGGGTGAATGGTTGCGCCTCGTCGATGTTGCACCAGAAAGCGGGCATGTCGTGATGACAGGCGCCGGAGACCGCCCCCTGTTGGTTTTGGACCGCAAGGGAGAGGGGCGTATCGCGCTTTTGGCGTCGGATCAGGCGTGGCTCTGGGCGCGTGGGTATGACGGCGGCGGGCCTCAGCTCGAACTTTTGCGGCGCTTGGCGCATTGGATGATGGGCGAGCCCGAGCTTGAAGAGGAATCCCTGTCTGCGCAGGCCAATGGCCAGAGCATGCGTATTATAAGGCGGTCGCTGCAGGACACTGTCGGCGAGGTCGAGGTGATCACCCCCTCGGGCGAAACAAAGTTGTTGGCGCTGACGGAACAAGAACCCGGACGGTTTGAAGCGCGTTTTGAAGGCTCTGAAATCGGCCTCTATCGCTTGCGCAACGGAGATCAGGAGGCTGTCATCGGGCTTGGACCTGCGGCCCCCCGCGAGTTTGCTCAGGTGATCGCGACCTCTGCCATTGTGCAACCCGCTGTGGATCAGCTACGCGGTGGCGTGCATCGGTTGGAAGACGGCGTCCCGGGTATTCGCAATGTGCGTCTGGGTCGTCCGGCGAGTGGTCGAAACTGGATCGGGCTCGTGCCGCGCGAGGCCTATGAGGTGCAAAGCGTTGCGCGCATGTCTTTGATGCCCGCCTGGCTGGTTTTGTTGATCATTACGGCCTTGGTTGTCGGTGGCTGGCTGCGTGAAGGCCGTAGTTGAATTCTGACGACGTGCCGGAAACTTTGAAAGTTTCGGACGCCGATTTCTTTCAAAGAAATCGATTGCTCGCACACCAAGGGAAATAACGGTTCAAACCATCGGCGTGACAGGGTAAGACCCTGATTATTCCAAGCTGAGGAGCCTATCCAATGACTGCCCCCAAACCCGTTGTTCTCTGCATTCTGGATGGCTGGGGCCTCAGCGACAGCAAAGAGGGCAATGCCCCTCTATTGGCCAACACGCCCACGATGGACGCGATGATGGCAAGCTGCCCGTCCGCGACCTTGATTACCCATGGGCCTGATGTGGGCCTGCCGAGCGGTCAGATGGGCAACTCCGAAGTCGGGCATACGAATATCGGCGCAGGTCGCGTTGTCGCGATGGATCTGGGTCAAATCGATCTTGCGATTGAGGATGGCTCATTCTTTGAAAACCAAGCGATCCTTGATTTTGCAGCCCAGCTGAAAGCCACCGGCGGCACGGCACATCTCTTGGGCCTGATCTCTGACGGAGGCGTTCACGGCCACATCACCCATATCCTCGCCGCGATCAAAGCACTGACGGATCAAGGCGTGCCCGTCGTGCTGCACGCGATTGCCGACGGCCGCGACGTGGCTCCGCAATCGATAGAAAGTTACCTCTCTGCGCTAGATGGCGGTCTGCCCGAAGTCGCGCGGATTGGCACACTCACGGGCCGCTATTTTGCAATGGATCGCGACAATCGTTGGGAACGCGTGTCCAAAGCCTATGACGCCATGATCCACGGCCAGGGCCTCTCGGCGGCCACGATCGAAACCGCCATCAGCGAAGCCTATGGCCGCGACGAAAGCGACGAATTTATCCAGGCCACAGTTTTGGGTGACTATGCTGGCGCAAAAGACGGCGACGGCATTTTCTGTCTGAACTTCCGCGCCGACCGTGCCCGCGAAATCCTAGCGGCGATGGGCAAGCCCGGGTTTGCCGATTTCGACGTTGGCGCGCGACCCAACCTTACCATGTTGGGCATGGTCGACTACTCCGACGACCACAAAACCTATATGACCTCGGCCTATCCTAAGAAAGAGATCGTCAACACGCTCGGTGAATGGGTCGCAAAACAGGGCAAAACCCAATTCCGCTTGGCAGAAACCGAGAAATACCCGCATGTGACCTTCTTTCTGAATGGCGGCGAAGAAACCCCGTCTGAGGGCGAAGATCGTTATATGCCAAAGTCGCCCAAAGTCGCGACCTATGACTTGCAACCCGAAATGTCTTCGGCCGAAGTGACCGAGAAGTTCGTAGGTGCAATCGAAGCAGGCTACGACCTGATCGTCACCAACTACGCAAACCCAGATATGGTCGGCCATACCGGAGACCTGAAGGCTGCAATGGCCGCATGTACCGCTGTCGACACAGGCCTGAAAGCGGTCCAAGAGGCGCTCATCAAAGCAGGCGGCACCATGATCGTGACCGCAGATCACGGCAATTGCGAAGTCATGATCGACCCTGTCTCCAAAGGCCCGCACACCGCGCATACCACCAACCTCGTGCCTGTCATTCTGGTCAATGGCCCCGAAGGCGCGACGCTGAAAGCCGGACGCCTCGCCGACCTCGCGCCAAGCCTGCTTGACCTGATGGGCCTGCCTCAGCCTGAGGAAATGACCGGAGAGAGCCTTATTCAGCGATGAAACTGACCGCGCTTCTTCTTTCGCTGTCTCTCACAGCCTCTGCGGCCATTGCCCAAAGCGATGCGGCCAGCGAGGCACGTGACGCAGCGCGGGATCTGGAAGAAGCGGCCGTGGCTTTGCAACAGGCAGAAAGCTCTCGCAACCGGATCAAAGCGCTTACGCAGGTCGTGCAATCCTATGAGGATGGCTTGGCCGCTCTCCGCGAGGGCCTGCGCCGCGCGGTGATCCGTCAACAGCGCCTCGAGGCACAATTGGTGCAGCAAGAGGCTGAAATCGCGCGTTTGATCGGCGTTCTGCAGACGCTGGGCAACAACAACAGCCCGACGCTCTTTCTGCACCCGCAAGGCCCGACAGGTACTGCTCGCGCCGGTATGATGCTGGCTGATGTGATGCCCGCGCTCAATGCCGAGGCCGCAGAACTACGTGACGCCCTGCAAGAAGTCCGTATCCTGCGCGAGTTGCAGCTTGGTGCCGCCGACACCCTCCAATCAGGCCTCGACGGCGCGCAAGCCGCCCGTACTGCTCTGTCCAAAGCCATTTCGGATCGCACCGACCCGCCAAAACGTTTCGTCGAGGACCCGGTGCAAACCGCTCTCCTCATCGCTGCCACCGAAACCCTCGAAGGTTTCGCCAGCGGCCTCACGGATATGTCGCCCGAACCCGAAGGCCTCGCGCCGCTGCCAGACATCTCCCACCGCCGCGGCAAGCTAGACCTGCCCCTTGAGGCCGAGATTCTGCTGTACCCCGACGAGACAGACGCCAGCGGCGTCACCCGCCCCGGCATTACGCTGGCCACCCGCGCAAATACGCTGGTCTCAAGCCCTGTTGCTGCCACCATCCGCTATCGCGGTCCGCTTCTGGATTTAGACAATGTCATGGTGCTGGAACCCCAACCCGGCCTGCTTTTTGTCTTCGCGGGCCTTGGTGCCGTTTTTGGCGAGGTCGGCGAAGTCATCCCCACCGGCGCACCGCTTGGGTTGATGGGCGGAAATGATCCGAAAATCGATGCCATTCTGTCACAGTCTGGTGAGGGCTCTGGTCAGGACCGCACAGAAACGCTCTATATAGAAGTCAGAGATGGCAAGACCCCTGTTGATCCCTCAGAGTGGTTCAACATCAACAAGGATAGATGAGTATGAGAAGATTCGTCGTGGCCGCGCTGGGCGGTACTTTGGCCGGAATTCTGGCGACGACCCAGATTGCTGGCCCTCTGCTAGCCCAAGACAGCGCGGATAACGCAAGTGTATACGAACAGCTGGACCTTTTCGGCGATATCTTTGAACGCATCCGCAGCCAATATGTCGAAGAAGTCGACGAAGGCGATCTGATTGAGGCGGCCATCAATGGCATGCTGACGTCGCTGGATCCGCACTCCAGCTATCTGTCGCCAGATGACGCGGCCCAGATGCGTCTGCAAACCCGTGGTGAATTTGGTGGCCTTGGTATCGAAGTCACGCAGGAAGAGGGCTTTGTAAAAGTCGTGTCTCCGATTGATGGAACACCTGCTTCTGAGGCTGGCATCGAAGCCGGCGACTTCATTACCCATGTGGATGGCGAAAGCGTTTTGGGCCTGACTCTGGACGAAGCCGTCGACATGATGCGCGGCCCCGTTGGCTCTGAAATCATTATCACCATCGCGCGTGAAGGCGAGACCGAACCGTTTGATGTCTCCATCATCCGCGACACGATCAAACTGACGGCTGTACGCTCGCGCACCGAGGGCGACAGCATCGTACTGCGTGTCACCACCTTTAACGATCAAACCACGCCGAACCTGGAAGAAGGTATCGCCGAACAGATCGACGCGGCGGGCGGCATCGACAATATCAACGGCCTCGTGCTGGACCTGCGCAACAACCCGGGTGGCCTTTTGACCCAAGCGATCCGTGTTTCGGATGCGTTCTTGGAAAAGGGCGAAATCGTCTCGACCCGTGGCCGCTTTGTCGAAGATGGCGAGCGTTTCAACGCAACGCCGGGCGATCTGATGCAAGGCAAGCCGATTGTGGTTCTGATCAACGGTGGCTCTGCCTCGGCCTCTGAAATCGTCGCGGGCGCGCTTAAAGACCATCGTCGCGCGATTGTCGTTGGCACCAAGAGCTTTGGCAAAGGCTCGGTGCAAACCGTCATGCCTCTGCGCGGCGAGGGCGCGATGCGTCTGACCACAGCACGCTATTACACGCCGTCAGGCCGCTCGATTCAGGCGCTGGGCGTGTCGCCAGATATCATCGTGGAACAGCCACGCCGCCAGCCTCAGACCGAGGAAGAGGAAGAGCGTCGTACACGTTCCGAGGCGGATCTACGCGGCAGCCTTGGCAATGACAGCCTCAGCGAAGACGAGATCCGTCAGATCGAAGAGGACCGCGCCTTGGCCGAGGCCACGGCTCAGCTGCGCGAGGATGATTATCAGCTCGCCTATGCAATCGACATCCTGAAGGGTCTCAGCGCGCTGGGACCGCAGGAATAAGCCTAAAAACACAAGTCAAACGCCCTGCATCACGCGGGGCGTTTTTCTTTGCGCCTTGCTCCCGTTTCGCCCATGGGTTTTAAAGCCACCAAGACACAGGAGCCCCGCATGACCCCCGAAGAGATCGCCAAACTCCCCTATCGCCAGAATGTCGGCGTGATGCTGGTCAACGCGGCGGGCGAGGCCTTTGTGGGTCAACGTTTGGACAGTGAAGTTGCGGCCTGGCAGATGCCCCAAGGTGGGATCGACAAGGGTGAAGAACCCGCCGAAGCTGCCCTGCGCGAGCTTGAGGAAGAAACGGGTGTCTCGCCAGATCTGGTCACATTGTTGGCTGAGTCCAAAGGCTGGATCGCCTATGATCTGCCCCATGACATCGTGCCAAAAATCTGGAAGGGCCGCTTCAAAGGCCAGGAACAGAAATGGTTTCTTTATCGCTTCCACGGCACGGACGATCAGATCAATATCGAGGTCGATCATCAGGAATTCTCTGAATGGCGATGGCTGCCGGTGGATCAACTGGTTGCCAATATCGTGCCGTTTAAACGCGAAGTTTACGAGCAGGTCGTCGCGGAATTTACGCCCTACCTCTGACTTCATCTTGCAAAAAATACTCAGAATCCGACGGCGCTAATTTTTCGACTCCAAAAAGAACAAAGTAAGAACATATAATAGGGCATGCCGGTCGAACTCTGCGCCATGTCCAATTTTACTTTCCTCACCGGGGCTTCTCACCCCGAGGAGTACATGCGCCGTGCGCTCGAGGTCGGTCTAAGCGCCATCGCCATCGCCGATGATAATTCCGTGGCCGGCATCGTGCGCGCCTATACCGAGGCCAAAGATATCGCGCGGCGGGTGAAAGAACGGCAGCGCTTTGACGATGAACATGGGCTCATTGGGCCCCCCAAACCCTTAGACCTTCCCGATCCGCAGTCCTTCCCGATCTACGATGTCCCGCGCCTCATCCCCGCCGCGCGGCTGCTGTTTGAGGACGCGGGCCCCGTGGTGGCCCTGCCGATCAATCGCACAGGCTGGGGCAGTCTGTGTCGAATCCTCTCTCTCGGACGGCTTCGGGCCGAAAAGGGCAGCTGCATTCTCAGGCTTGAGGACCTTACGAGTCATCACGACGGCCTCCACCTGATCCTGCAACCTGCGCCAGATGCCCATCATCAGCCCCGCGGCGCGTCCACTTGGGAGCAGCAAGCCAAACGCCTGACGCGCCGCTTTGCAGGGCGTATCGATGTGATGCTCAGCCCCCGCTATGACGGGCAGGACGCGCCGCGGTTCGCGGCCATCGCGGAGCGGGCCGTGCATATGGGCTTGCCGACAGTGGCGTCTTGCACCCCGCGCATGCACCACGGGCGTCGTCGCAAGCTGGCGGATGTGCTGGCGGCGGTGCGCTCGGGGTGCAAGGTCGAAGCCCTGGGACGTGAGGCCTTAGCCCATTCAGAACACCGTCTGCGCAGCGCGCGTGATATGGCGCGGATCTTTCGCGATCACCCCGAGGCCATCGCTCGGGCGGACACGCTCGCGGGCTCGCTCACCTTCTCGCTGGGCGAGCTGCGCTATGAATACCCCTCAGAAGTCGCGCAGGGGGAAAGTGCGACAGAGCGCCTGAAACGGCTCGCCTATGAGGGTCTGAAATGGCGCTATAAATATGGCGCGCCTGAAAGGGTGCGCGGCATGCTGGAACATGAGCTCGCCCTGATCGCCAAGCTTAACTACGAGCCCTATTTCCTGACCGTCCGCGACATTGTCCATTTCGCCCGCTCCCGCGATATCCTCTGTCAGGGGCGGGGGTCTGCGGCCAACTCGGTGGTTTGTTACTGCCTCGGCATCACCTCGGTCAGCCCCGAAATCGGCACGATGGTGTTTGAGCGCTTTGTCTCCGAGGCCCGCGACGAGCCGCCCGATATCGACGTCGATTTCGAACATGAACGGCGCGAAGAGGTCATCCAGTGGATCTATGAACGCTATGGCCGTCATCGTGCGGGGCTTTGCGCCACCGTGGTCCATTACCGCGGTAAACGCGCCATCCGAGAGGTCGGCCGTGCCATGGGGCTGACCGAGGACACGATTTCTGCGCTGAGTTCGCAGCTCTGGGGCTTTTTCTCGGCCAATGGGCTGGAAGAGCACCGCATGCGCGAGATCGGGCTTGATCCAAATGACAAGCGACTCGTCCAAACCATGGCGCTGGTCTATGAAGTCATCGGCTTTCCGCGCCATCTGTCCCAACATGTCGGTGGGTTCATCGTCACTGAGGGGCGTCTGGACGAACTCGTCCCGATTGAAAACGCCACGATGGAGGACCGTACGGTCATCTGTTGGGACAAAGATGATATCGAAAGCCTTGGCATCCTCAAGGTCGACGTCCTCAGCCTTGGGATGCTGACTTGTATCCGCAAAGCCTTTGATCTGATGACGCGGCATCATGGCCAGACCTACACGCTCTCAAGCCTGCCGCAGGAGGATCCTAAGGTTTATGACATGCTCTGCGCGGCGGATTCCATCGGCGTGTTTCAGGTGGAAAGCCGCGCCCAGATGAATTTTCTGCCGCGCATGCGCCCGCGGCATTTCTATGATCTGGTGATCGAGGTCGCGATCATCCGTCCGGGCCCCATTCAGGGCGATATGGTGCATCCCTATATCCGGCGTCGGAATGGCGAAGAGAAGGTCGAGTTCCCCTCAGATGAGCTGGGCGAAGTGCTGGGCAAAACGCTTGGCGTGCCGCTGTTTCAGGAACAGGCGATGCAGATCGCCATCATCGGTGCGGGGTTTTCCCCGGAAGAGGCAGATCGTCTGAGGCGCTCCCTCGCGACCTTCAAGAAACACGGCAATGTCAGCGAGTTTCGCACGCGGTTCATGCGCGGCATGAAAAAGAACGGCTATGACGAAGAGTTTGCTGCGCGCTGTTTCTCCCAGATCGAGGGCTTTGGATCCTATGGTTTCCCCGAAAGCCATGCGGCCAGCTTTGCCTTGTTGGTCTACGCCTCCGCCTGGATCAAATGCCACCATCCCGGGATCTTTGCCTGTGCGCTGCTCAATTCCCAGCCCATGGGGTTCTATGCTCCCGCCCAGATCGTGCGAGATGCGCGCGAGCATGGGGTCACGGTCAGGCCTGTCGATATCAACGAAAGCTTTTGGGACAACGTCATGGAGCCTGACGGGCAGGGCGGTCTGGCGCTGCGTCTTGGGTTTCGTCAGATCAAAGGCATTCGCGAAGAAGACGCCGCCTGGATCACCGCCGCGCGCGGCAATGGTTATCTGAGTGTCGAAGAGGTCTGGCGGCGGGCAGGGATAGGCCCTGCGGTCATCACTCGGCTGGCTGAGGCGGATGTTTTCTCAGGGCTTGGTTTCGTGCGCCGCGAGGCCCTGTGGGAGGCCAAGGCGATCCGGTCTGACAAGCCTCTGCCGCTGTTTGAGGCGGATATGGACGGCGAGGCGATCTTTGAAGCGCCTGCAAGCCTGCCTGAAATGACCTTGGGCGAGCAGGTGGTGGAGGATTACGTTGCCATGCGGCTGAGCCTAAAGGCCCATCCAGTTGCGCTGTTGCGGGACCAACTGACGCCAGTGAAGGGGGCTCCGGCAGAATGAGTATTTGGGGCAAGATGAAGGTTGATTGCCCCAGTCCGGCCCCCATATGGGGAATCCGATGGACAGCCCAAAGCTGCAGATGTAAGCAAACCCGACCATGGCTAAGAAACCTAAATCAGATCCCAACTACAAAGTGATCGCCGAGAACCGGCGGGCGCGGTTTGACTATGCCATTGAGGATGACATCGAATGCGGCGTCGTGCTGATGGGGTCAGAGGTTAAAAGCCTGCGCAACGGCGGCTCTAACATTGCCGAGAGCTATGCCGAGGTGAAAGACGGTGAGCTTTGGCTCGTGAACTCTTATATCGCGCCCTATGATCGGGCGATGTTTGCGCATCTGGAACGGCGTCGCCGCAAGCTCTTGGTGAGCAAACGCGAACTTGCGCGCCTTTGGAATGAGACCCAGCGCAAAGGCATGACCATTGTGCCGCTTGTTATGTATTTCAATCACAAGGGCTATGTGAAGCTGAAGGTCGGCATCGCCAAAGGTAAAAAGCTGCACGACAAACGCGCCACAGAGGCGAAGCGCGATTGGGGCCGTCAGAAACAGCGTCTGTTGCGGCACGGTGACTAATCTCGGACGGGGTTAGATCCAAAATCCATCCAGCAATCCTGACGTCGCGTAAGCGCGTCCAGAGTTGAGCAACACAAAGATAGAAATTTACGCATATGAGGCGCCAGAAATGAAAATCCCCACGCTGCGCGGGGCAGCATGGGGGTACTCGTAACTCCCTGGCACTCGTATTTCGGTCCGCATCAGAGGCGGAATTCCTGAGATTCTGGGGCGCTTTTTGCCATATAATTCATATGATTAAGCGCGCACGCAACGGCATAAAAACAATCTTACCGCGTCTTACCCACCAATTTTAGCCTTTAATCAGTAACTTGGAAACAGGTTTCTTGAGACTTCTTGTGCAGTTGAAAAGCTATTGTACAGATTAATACGCTGGAACTATCTGAAAAACAAAGCGCGCAAAAGCACTTAGGCGGACTTCGACGACGATAAGCAATCTCATTGTTCACAATCATCGAACCCGCGACCAATTAATTGTGTCGAGAACGTCCTGTGCTGAGGCGCACGTAAAGGTTGTATTTGCGTATGACCCTCACCCGGTGATTCTAATTTGCACGCGCTGAACGGGGAAATTTGAGGAGTTCCCTTGCGACTCTATCCCTCTGGTAGTAGGCAAAGCCAGATTTCCTCAAAAGGTGCAGCATGGCACAGGATGATCCAAAAACGATTGTCTCGACGGCTTGGTTGAATGCCAATCTCAAGGACCCAGATCTTCGTATTCTGGATGCCTCTTGGTATTTGCCGACCGAGTCTCGGGATCCGAAAACGGAATTTGACGCAAGCCATATTCCAGGCGCGCGGTTCTTTGACATCGAAGATATCTCTGACCACCGTTCAAACTTGCCCCATATGGTGCCACCAGTGGAAAAGTTTCTGTCGCGCATTCGCGAATTGGGCGTAGGCGATGGGCACCAGATCGTTGTCTATGACGGCGCGGGGCTGTTTTCCGCCGCGCGTGTATGGTGGCTGTTCAAGTTGATGGGCCACGACAATATCGCCGTGCTTGACGGAGGCTTGCCAAAATGGACCGCCGAGGGACGGCCTGTCTCCAACGAGCCTCCGGTGATCCGAGATCGCCATATGTTTGCGCGTCCGCGTTATGAGATGGTTAAGGATGTGACCGAGGTTAGCCGGGCCTCTAAGTTGATGGACTATGTGATCATCGATGCCCGCGCCGCTGATCGGTTTAAAGGCGAGGCCGCCGAGCCCCGACCAGGCATGCGGGCGGGTCATATCCCGAACTCGCGCAATGTGCCGTTCAGCACCCTGTTGAACGCTGATAAAACCATGAAAGACCCCGAGGTTTTGAAAGAAATCTTCGAAGCAGCCGGGGTTGATCTGGCAAAACCCGCAATCACCTCTTGCGGCTCTGGTGTGACAGCCGCGGTGCTCTGTCTTGCCATGGAGCGCTTTGGTAAGACTGATCATTCCCTTTACGATGGATCTTGGACTGAATGGGGCGCCTTCCCCACAGTTCCTATTGCGACTGGAGACGCATAATGCTGAGCAACCTCAAAGCACAACCGGCAGACAAAATCCTGACCCTGATGGCGGCCTATCGCGAAGATCCGCGTCCTGCCAAAGTGGATCTGGGCGTTGGCGTCTACAAAAACGCAGAGGGCGTGACGCCTGTTATGCGGGCTGTGAAAGAAGCAGAGCGCCGTCTGGTGGAGACACAGGAAAGCAAGAGCTATGTGGCTCTGGCAGGCGACCCTGCCTATGCGGATGCGATGATCGGCCTG
Source organism: Cognatishimia activa (assembly GCF_017798205.1). Classification (NCBI taxonomy): domain Bacteria; kingdom Pseudomonadati; phylum Pseudomonadota; class Alphaproteobacteria; order Rhodobacterales; family Paracoccaceae; genus Cognatishimia; species Cognatishimia activa. Next base: position 1,691,129 of record NZ_CP060010.1, read on the forward strand.
ATTCTGGGCGAGAGCGTCGCGCGCGACTCCATCGCAGCGGTGGCCACTCCGGGTGGCACGGGTGCCGTGCGTCAGGCGTTTGAACTGATCAAGATCGCAAATCCTGCCGCTAAAGTGCACGTGTCCAACCCAACCTGGCCAAACCACGTGTCGATCCTGAAGTATGTGGGCATCGAGGCGGTTCCCTACCGCTACTTTGACACGGAAACACGCGGTGTTGATTTCGAGGGCATGCTTGAGGATCTCGGCAAGGCTGCAGAGGGCGATGTCGTTCTGCTGCATGGCTGCTGCCACAACCCTACCGGCGCGAATCTGAACCTGACGCAGTGGCAGAAGGTTGTGGATCTAATCAACGAGAAAAAACTGCTGGCGATGGTCGATATCGCCTATCAGGGTTTTGGCGACGGTCTGGAAGAAGACGCGCAGGCTGTGCGCCTTGTGGCCTCCTCGGTCGCGAATGTTCTGATCGCGGGCAGCTGTTCCAAGAACTTCGGCATTTATCGTGAACGTACCGGCATTCTGATGGCGATCTCGGCTGACGCTGAAACGCCGATTGTGCAACAGAACCTAAACTTCCTGAACCGCCAGAACTATTCCTTCCCACCGGATCACGGTGCGCGTGTTGTGACCACTATTCTGACGGATCCAGAGCTGCGTGCCGATTGGGCTGCCGAACTCGAAGAGGTGCGCCTCTCGATGCTGGGGCTGCGGGAGCAACTGGCCGAGGAGCTGCGGGAGCGTTCCGGTTCTGATCGCTTTGGCTTTATCGCCCAGCACCGTGGAATGTTCAGTCAAATCGGCACAACACCAGAGCTGGTGGAAAAAATGCGCGTGGACAGCGCGATCTATATGGTCAGCGACAGCCGCATGAATATCGCGGGACTGAACGACAAATCCGTGCCTGTTCTGGCGAAGGCGATCGTCGACGCAGGCGTCTAAACGCTTTGACAAAGTCTTGAGAAGGCGCTCGCGTGCGGGCGCTTTTTCTTTTTTAGAAATATTTTTCAAATATGCGACGGAAAGCACCGCGCCCCGCGTATCACCTTCATACAGCAAAGAGAACGAGACCCGACCTCGAGCAGAAAGCGGGCCGTGTTCAACCTGTCCCCGAGACACGGCCTTCCCCCGTGTCACCCGGCCGCTCCCCAAAAGTTGGCCACTTCCCTTGGTGACACATCGCCCGGGCCCTGTGCCCGGGCGCGTTTCGTGATACTAGCAGCGTTATGCAGACTCTGGCCCATATTTCATTGGTGGTTCGCGACTATGACGAGGCGATTGCCTTCTACGTAGACGTTCTGGGGTTCGAATTGGTGGAAGACAGCTGTCAACCCGAGCAAGACAAACGTTGGGTTGTGGTGCGGCCAAACGGAGGGGGCGCTTCGATATTGCTTGCGCGAGCGACCAGTCCCGAGCAGGCTAAGTTTATCGGAAATCAGGCCGGAGGGCGTGTGTTTCTGTTTCTTCAGACCGATGATTTTTGGCGTGATTACAATGTTCTAGTATCAAAAGGTGTGGAGTTCACGCGCGCGCCAAAGACCGCGGAATACGGTATAGTCGCTGTCTTCAAAGATCTCTATGGAACGCTCTGGGACCTTGTTCAGTTCACCGATGGGCATCCTTGACGACCACAATTTTCCAGGGCCTCGACCCCACAAATGGCACTTAAGTGCTTTCAGATGTTCACAAATTGCTTGTCAAAATGGCAGATCATTCATACTACCTAGGATGTAGGTTGCGAGTAGCAAACCCGTTTAGCGAGTGAAATATAATAACATAATCCTATCCTGAGGTTTAAAACATGACACTCCCCAGAGCAATCGGGCTCGCGACAGCATTATTTGTGCTGCCGTCCTTCAGCTTTGCGAGCGACTCTTCATCGAATGCTGCATCCCCTGACACCGTCTTTATCTTCAACTCACTTCTCTTTCTGATCGGCGGTTTCCTCGTCTTTTGGATGGCCGCTGGTTTTGCCATGCTCGAAGCGGGACTTGTGCGCAGCAAGAACGTGGCCATGCAGCTGACGAAAAACATGTCACTCTTCGCGGTTGCAGCCACGCTTTATTATCTATTTGGCTACAACTTGATGTATCCGCTGGGCCAATGGTTCATCGATGGTTTCGTCTCTGCGGCTGTCGGCTTGGCCATTCTTGAGCCGGTCGCCGTCACGCGCGAGCTGGCGGATGACTATTCATACGCGGCCACCGGGTCTGACTTCTTCTTCCAGCTCATGTTCTGCGCCACCACTGCCTCTATCGTGTCTGGTGCCTTGGCTGAACGGATCAAACTTTGGCCTTTCCTTGCGTTTACCGTTGTCCTGACCGGATTGATCTATCCGCTCCAGGCCTCGTGGAAATGGGGTGGCGGTTTCCTCGATCAGGCAGGTTTCCTGGACTTCGCGGGCTCTACTGTTGTGCACTCTGTGGGCGGATGGGCCGCTCTGACCGGAGCTCTGATCCTGGGCCCACGTATTGGCAAATACAATGGCGACAAGGTGATGGAGCTGCCGTGGTCTGACCTCAGTCTTGCGGCGCTTGGGACGTTTATCCTGTGGCTCGGCTGGTTCGGGTTTAACGGCGCGTCGCAGCTTGCGATGGGGACTGTTGGTGATATCTCTGATATCTCACGCATCTTTGCCAATACCAACGCGGCGGCGGCCGGGGGTGTTCTCGCGACGTTGATCCTCTCTCAGATCCTGCATGACAAACCAAGCCTCATGGTCGTTCTCAATGGCGCCCTCGGAGGCCTCGTGGCGATCACCGCAGAGCCTCTGACCCCAACTCTGGGCGCAGCAACTCTGATCGGTGCTGTTGGCGGCGTGATCGTAGTCTTCGCAGTTCCAATGCTGGACCGCATGAAGATCGACGACGTTGTTGGCGCGATCCCAGTGCATTTGGCCTGCGGGATCTGGGGCACTTTGGCGGTGGTCTTTACCAATCCAGACGCAAGCATTCTTGCGCAGCTTTACGGCATCGGCGCAATCGGTCTGTTCACTGTGCTTACGTCGGCCTTGGTGTGGTGGCTTTTGTCTCTGACCATGGGGCTGCGCGTCGGTATCGAAACCGAGATCGCAGGTCTTGATATCGCCGAACTGAGCAGCGAGGCCTTTCCCGAGCATCTGCGGCAGGCAAGCAACAGCCCTAAGCAGTCCACAGAGACACCGGCTGAAGCCTGAACAATTCAGGCAGGCAATAAAAAAGCCCGGAGCGATCTGCTCCGGGCTTTCTTTGTTTATGAGGTCTAAGGCTTAGCCTTTGGAGAACTCAGGATATGCTTCCATACCCAGCTCTGCCATATCCAGACCAGTGATCTCGGCTTCTTCGTCCACACGCAGACCCATGATCGCGTTCAGGATGAACCAGACCACACCGGAGGCTACGACGGTGAAGATACCGACAACCACGATGGCGTAGATCTGAGTGCCCAGGGACGCGTCAGAGTTGGTGAAGACAACTGCGATGGTGCCCCAGATACCTGCGATCAGGTGAACAGGGATCGCGCCAACAACGTCGTCGATCTTCATGCGGTCCAGCATTGGAACTGCGAAGACTACGATCACGCCGCCAACAGCACCGATCAGAGTTGCTGCGCCCAGAGTTGGGGTCAGAGGCTCTGCAGTGATGGACACGAGGCCCGCCAGCGCGCCGTTCAGAACCATGGTCAGGTCAGGCTTCTTGTACATGATCTGAGTCAGGATCAGAGCTGCGATTGCGCCACCTGCTGCTGCAGTGTTGGTGTTTGCAAAGATGCGGGATACGTCTGCAACGTCGCCAACAGTGCCCATCGCCAGCTGAGAGCCGCCGTTGAAGCCGAACCAACCCAGCCACAGGATGAATGTACCCAGAGTCGCGAGCGTCAGGTTAGAACCTGGCATAGGAACGGTTTTACCGTCTTTGTACTTGCCGATACGTGGGCCCAGGATCAGAGCGCCTGTCAGAGCGGCCCAGCCACCTACAGAGTGCACAACGGTGGAACCCGCGAAGTCCAGGAAGCCAGCCGCGTCAAGGAACCCGCCGCCCCATTTCCAGGAGGCTTGCAGTGGGTAGATGACGGCAGTCAGAACGATCGTGAAGATCAGGAATGGCCACAGTTTGATACGCTCGGCGAGAGTACCGGACACGATGGACGCGGTGGTCGCACAGAACATCAGCTGGAAGAAGAAGTCAGAACCAGTGGATGCATAACCATAGTCGTCTGCACCGTCACGGCCAACGCCAACAGCTTCCAGAACACCTACGCCCCAGACGCCGGACAGAACGCCGTCAACGGACCATGTGCCCAGTGGGTACATCAGGTTGTAGCCGATGAGGTAGTAGAAGATCGCCGCCAGCGAGAACAGGGAGATGTTCTTGATCAGCTGCATGGTAACGTTCTTGCCGCGTACGAGGCCCGCTTCGAGCATCGCAAAGCCTGCTGCCATCCAGAAGACCAGGAAGCCGCCGACGAGGAACAGCAGAGAGTTCAGAATAAAGATCGTGTCGCTGGAAGCGTCGACGCCAGGAACTGCGTCCTGTGCCAGGCCCAGCGATGGCAGAGCGACCAATGCGGAGGCCAAGCCAAGTTTGCTTGCGAGTTTCATGATAGGATATTCCCCTTTTGATCGCGCTCTTACAGCGCGTCTTCGTTGGTTTCGCCGGTCCGCACACGCACAGCCTGCGCCACGTCCAGAACAAAGATCTTGCCGTCACCGATTTTGCCGGTGCGCGCAGTGTTGGAGATGGTTTCAACCACCTGATCAACCATGGAAGCTGCGACGACGAGCTCCAGTTTGACCTTCGGTACAAAATTAACGGTGTATTCTGCACCGCGGTAAATTTCAGTGTGACCGGACTGAGCGCCAAAGCCCTTGATCTCGGTTACCATGAGACCGCGCACGCCGATCTCGGTCAGCGCCTCGCGGACCTCCTCGAGCTTGAACGGTTTAATCGTTGCAATAATCAGTTTCACCCTGATCCCCTTTCCTGTGGCTTGGCAGCGCGCGTCGCTGACAAGTCAGTACCGCCGCAGAAAAACCCGCCCCAAGGGGGGAATCGAAGGGAAACAGGGCGTCAACTGCCCAAAAATGGAGCGTTTTTGCACAATTTTTGCACTTTTAAGGCGCGTCGCACAAAAAATAGGCAAAATTTAAAGCGATCTTCCGCTTACTCGCTGCTCTACATTTTCGAATTCATTAGTTAAAATATGCCCAATTAAGACTGTCGAGCAGACTGATCCATGCGTGATTCCAAGAAAAAGAGGTCGCCCCTCGTGGCTGACAATCGCTATGGCGCCAAGCGCTCTGGCAGGGGAAAGCCTGCGGGCAAAGCGCCTGCGAAATCCGCAAAACCCGCAAGCAAAGCAAAACGCGGGACAACCCGACGCAAGCCGACGCCCAAGAAGCGGAGCCTTTTGGGGCGGCTCTGGGCGTGGTTCTGGGGGTTGGTCTGGACAATCACATGGCGCGTCGCGATGGTGGTTGCGACCATCATCGGTCTGGCGGTCGGCTATCAATATGTGCTCTTGCCGGATTTGGACGCCTTATTGGATGGGCGCGCACAGGGGTCTGTGACTTTGATGGACCGTAATGGCGATGTTTTTGCATGGCGCGGGGATCAGTTTGGCGGAGTCGTCACGGCAAGCTCCGTCTCTCCGCATCTCAAGAACGCAGTCGTCGCGACCGAGGACAAACGGTTCTACAACCATTTCGGCGTCAGCCCGCGTGGTGTGGCCTCTGCCGTCCGTATCAACCTGCGTGAAGGGCGGGGGCCATTGCAGGGCCACGGCGGCTCGACCATTACGCAGCAGACAGCCAAGCTGCTTTGTCTGGGTGTCGAGTTCGACAAAGACCAGTGGAAGAGCGAAGCGGCCTATGTCGCCGATTGCCGCCGCACGTCGATGACCCGCAAAATCACCGAAGCGATCTACGCTTTGGCGATGGAGGTGAAATATTCCAAGGACGAGATTCTCTCGATCTATCTGAACCGTGCTTATATGGGCGGCGGGGCTTATGGGGTTGAGGCTGCGGGGCAGGTCTATTTCGGCAAGAATGCAGCCGAGCTTAGCCCAGCAGAAAGCGCGATGATTGCCGGGCTTTTGACGGCACCGACACGATTGGCTCCGACCAATAATCTTGAACGCAGTCAGGATCGCGCTGCGACAATTCTGCGTTTGATGAATGAGCAGGGCTACCTAAGCAACGAACAGACTCTCTTTTGGCAAGAAAACCCCGCGACGCTGTCAGAGGCCGCTCAGGCCAAAGCGGGCGGGTATTTCGCGGATTGGATCATGCGGCCGGAAAACCTTCCGGATTTCCTAGGCCAGAAAACCACCGAGGACGTGATTATCCAGACCACACTGGATCAGCGCATCCAGACGGCCGCCGAAGAGGGGCTGCAATGGGTCTTTGAAAACAACGTGCGCAAAGGCTCTGAGGCGCAGGCCGCTGTGGTGGTCATGTCTGCTGATGGGGCCGTGCGTGCTATGATCGGCGGGCGTCAGACCAAAGTCAGCGGGGCGTTTAATCGCGCGGTGCAGGCGAAACGTCAGACCGGGTCGGCGTTCAAGCCATTTGTCTATGGGACCGCGCTGGATCTGGGTTACAGTCACAACGATCTGGTCGAGGATGCGCCGCTTTGCATGAACATCCCCGGCTCTGGCGAGTGGTGCCCGCGCAACTATACCAACGAATACTATGGCGATGTGACGCTGGAATGGGCCTTGGCCAATTCGCTCAATATCCCGGCGGTTAAGATCTCGGAGTCGGTCGGTCGCGACAACGTGCGCAAAGTGGCGGCGGACTTTGGCATTGAAAGTGATCTTGCCGATGGTCCGGCACTGGCATTGGGGGCCTCAGAGAGTTCCCTGCTTGAAATGACTGGGGCCTACGCAGGTATTTTGAACGGTGGCTCGTCGGTAACGCCTTATGGGCTGGTTGAATTGCGCCTGCAGGGCGAAGACGAGCCTATGATGGGCACCGCTGGAGGTATTGGCGAGCGGGTCATCACAGAGGGTGCCGCGCGCGAGTTGATTTATATGATGAGTAAAGTCGTCTCTGAGGGCAGTGGTACCCGCGCGCAATTGCCGGGTTGGGAAGTGGCCGGCAAGACGGGCACGACGAGTGCGGCGAAAGACGCGTGGTTTATTGGGTTCACAGCAGACTATGTGACTGGCGTGTGGATGGGCTATGACGACAACACGCCTTTGACGGGGGTTACCGGCGGCGGTCTTCCGGCGGAAATCTGGAAGCAAGTCATGACCCGCGTCAGCGACGGCGAAATCCCACGCGCCCTGCCGGGCTTTACCCCAAGCAGAAATGCCAACCGCGTGCCAGAACCGGTACGCAACAACCGGGAAAATGTGCTGGAACAACTTCTGCGCGGGATTTTGGGCGGGCGGAATTGATCGCTGCATCCTAGAAACGGCGATAATGCTTGGCTGAAAACGCGTTTGCTTTGGGCGAACAAAAGATGTTGCCCTAAAGTGGTGGTCGCCTTAAGGGCGCGAGCTTGTGAAAATCAGGCGTTCGCTAGCCGAACTTGCGCAGGTCTGCGATCAGGGCGTCCAGATCTCCGCCGCGCTTGTCCAGCATCGCGCCGATCTCGGATTTTTCTGACAGACGCAGGCTGATGCCTTCGACGATCAGATCAAAGAACAGGTTCTTGCCCGTGCGGTTGGACACCAGAAAATCCACCGCAAAAGGTGCTTGCCCGGGCAGATCGGCCACGGTTTCCACGCGGAAATAGTTCTTTTCCTTCTTGGCGTTTTGCACAACGATCTTGCCACCTTTGAATTCATTAAAGCGGCGGCCGTATTTGCCAGAGATATATTTGGTGAAGGCACTGACATATTGGTTGCGTTGCGACGCGCTCATACGGCGCGCGTCCGGTCCCAAAGCCGAGCCTGCGATCCAGGCCACATCTGCGTGGCGTTTGAAGATGCCTTCAAAATCGCGCACCATGCCATTGATCGATTTCCCGGACGCGATCACTTGGTTGATATCGGTGACGACCTTGTCGACCAGAACACGGGCTTCTCCGGTGGTCAGCGCGAAGGCAGAAGCCGGCATCAGGGCCAGAGCTGCGCCGGATGCGAGGAAAATACGACGTTTCATAACATCACCTACTGAGCAAATGGATCCGCGAAGGGATCCGAAAATGGATCTACGTCACTGGCTTCGACCGTGACGCCAAGTTCAAATCGGCGGTTTTGCAGGTACAAAATCCGAGCCTGCGCATAGCTGTCCGCACTCTCATAAAGAACCGAGTCGACGGCATCGGCAAAATCATACCGCGTGCCAAGTTGGTCGGCAAACGTCGCGGCCGTACCGACATAGCTTTCCGGACGGGGCAGAACGATGGCCACCGGGTCCAAGGCAAAATCCAAGATAGTGCCGACAGTGTCACGCGACGTCGATGGGCCAAACACCGGCAATTCGACATAGGCGCCTTCGCCCGCGCCCCACACATGCAGGGTCTCGCCAAAGTCGGTTTTCCTAAGTGGGATACCCATGCCGGTCGCCATGTCTCCGGTGCCAAAGACGCCAAAGACCGTGTTCACCACAAAGCGTGCCGTGTTGTTCCCTGCATTGCGCAGATCGCCTTGCAGGACATTGTTCAGAATATCGGCAGGCAGGCCCAGATGCTCGGCCACATTCGAGACAACCTGACGACCGCCTTCTGGGATCGCGGTGCCATAGCCTCGTGACAGAGGCCGCACGATGTTGCGATCCAACGCCAGGTTGAACGCATGGACATTGCGGTTGGCATCTTCATGCGGATCGTGGATATCCGAGGTGACCGCTGGGCGCGACGCTGCGCAGGCTGTCAAAGACAGCGCAGCGAGAAGTGCGAAAATTTTGCGGCCGGTCGACATCAAATTCGAGTCCATATGTGTTCAAATTTATCCAAAGATCTTTGCGTCCTCATAAAGCATTTAGAATGTTGACTTAAAGACCAGATATGCACGCAGAAAATCCTATCCTACCTGTGGCGAATGGGCCACAACGGTTTCTTGGGTCAAACATTGTCTTCCAACGGTCGAATTTGGGGCTGGGTAAAAGGCATGAGTAAGTCGCATCAGACCCTAGATTTGGTACCGAAAGGCGCGGTGTCAATGATCATTGGGATCGGAATATTTAGCTTTTTCGGTAACTTACTTTTGCTATCGGGCCCTCTCTATATGCTGCAGATCTATGATCGCGTTTTGGCGACCCGATCCGTGGAAACGCTGCTTGGGCTGTCGGTGATCACAGCTTTTCTTCTACTGACATGGGGGGTACTCGATTTTTCGCGTGGGCGTGTTCTCGCTCGTCTTGGGTCAGAGTTTCGCTCAAGATTTGATCAGTGTTTGGGGTTAGTCCCTCAATCTCAAAGAGATCGTTTCCGTGACGTTTCCCGAACGCAGATGATTGCTTGGGCGGACTCGGCCGAACGATTGGTGTCTCCACCTATCGGAGCGGCGTTGGCGGATGCTATTTGGGCGCCAATCTTTTTGGTGGGGCTCGCATTTTTCCATCCCCTGATGTGTCTGCTTGCCTGCGTCGCGATCGCGGGAACAGTTTGCATTCAAACTATCGGGCATTGGATTGGGCGGGCGCGTGTTGAAGACGCGCGGGGCCACGGGTTTAAATCAGACCAAATCGCGTCGCAGATCGACGCCGCAGGTGCAACGTCACTGCGTACAGACCATCACCGAAATCTCTGCCGACATTGGTTTGACATTCGCGTCCACGCGGTTCGCGCAGAGGCGAAAGGTACGGATATACAGGGTGCGGTCATGGCCGTTTTGCGTACGTGGAAGCTTTGCGCGCAATCCGCGATGCTCGGGCTTGGCGCCTATTTGGTTTTGCAGGCAGCGCTTTCGCCCGGGGCGATGGTCGCAGCCACCATTCTGTTGGCGCGGGCGAGTGCCCCGTTGGACGTTCTGTCCGCGCAATGGCCGGTGGTGGTGGGTGCAGGGCGAAGCCTGCGGTCGCTTGTCACGATTTTTGCGCAACATCCGCTTAAGCCAGATACCATCCCGGTCGAGGATCAATCTGCGCGGGTTTTGGTTAGCTCGCTTAGGCTATCGGTGGCAAGTGTCTCAAACTCGTCTCCACTCAACTTTGAAATCCAGCCCGGAGAGACCCTGGGCGTGATTGGTGCGTTCGGGTCTGGCAAGACAGAGCTACTGCGTGCGCTACAAGGGCTGACGGGGGCAGCACGCGCGTGCCAAACCACCATGTTTGTAAGTGCGGAACCGCAGATTTTCACGGGGTCCATCGCACAAAATATTTCGGGATTTCGAACAGAGGTCAAGGCCGCCCAAATCTTGAATGCTGCTAAGGCGGCAGGTCTCGCTGACGACGTCGCAAAACTGGACGAAGGCTTAAACTCGGATGTGGACGTAGCCTTGTCCGCCTGGCCAAAGGCTATGCGCTATCGATTGGCATTGGCCCATGCGATCTATGACTCCCCACCCGTTTTACTCTTGGACGATCCATTTAACGGCCAACCTCCAGAGGGTGTTCATGCGATAGCGGCCTTATGCGAAGCCCGCTCCACAGCGGGCAAAACCACGATCTTTACAGCGCGCCATCCGACCGCTTTGGGCTCGGTTCACAAGCTCTTGTGGTTGGACAAGGGCCAGAATCTCGGGTTCGGACCGAGGGATTCCGTGCTGGCGCGTTTCCTTGCCCCACGCGCCTCACAAGAGCCTGCAACGCAATTGGATCTGGCGTCATGAGGGACCCGATCTCTTGGTATGTAGCGCTGCGCATGGGGTCAATGACTCTTGTCACATTGCTGGCAGGATTTGTCGGCTTATCATCCGCCATTCCAATTCAGAGCGCTATCGTGTCATCCGGACATTTGACCCTCAGCCAATCGACTCATTGGGTGCAGCATCCGACGGGTGGAAAAGTTCTTAAGCTTGCAGTGGGTGCAGGTCAGATTGTTAACAAAGACACGCTCTTGCTGGTGCTGGAGGACCCCAACGTTTCGCACCAAACCGCTGTGCTGACGAAATCTCTCTTGGATCTTCAGGCACGACATGCGCGACTCATCGTTCAGCTCGCAGGGGGACGCGAAGTCGACTTTGCGTCCGTGAATACGCCATCTGGCACAGTCGACATTCCCGAGGATGTACAAAAGCTTCAGAGGGATATTCTCGCAGCAGAGCAGCTCGCCTGGGCCAATCACGCGGAACAAATGCAAAGACGTCAGACAACGTTGCGGCGTCAATTGGTTGCGGCTGACGCGCGGATTGCCTCGTTGAGCACGCGTTTGGATCTGTTTCAAGAGGATTTGCAAACCCAAGAGGCACTTGTCGCGAAAGCCATTGTGCCTGCCTCAAGCGTAATGCCTTTAAGGCACAAAATCGCAGAGCTGGAAGGCGAGCTGGCCGCGCTTAAAGCTGAAAAAACGGCCTTTGAGGGTCAGGTGCTCGAACTTGGCCTTGATCTTGCGCGACAAACCTCCGCCCGCCGCGCCAAAATTCTCTCAGAAATTGAGCGGGCTGAACAGGAGATCACAGAGGTGCAGAATAGCTTATCTGACTTTGCCAGGCAGGCCGAAGCACTGAGCCTACGCGCGCCATTTTCGGGGCAGGTTCATGATCTCAGAGTTACAACCGAGCAGACCGTCTTGCGCGCTGCCGAACCGGCAATGGCCATCGTTCCCTTGGGTGCCGGAACCCATGCTAAACTAAAGGTTTCACCAAAGAACATTGATCACATTTACCCAGGCCAGCCTACGCGTGTCCATCTGGATGGGCACGCGCCAGACATTTGGCAGACCGGGCATGTAGCGCGCGTGTCGGCGGATGTTCTGGAAGGGCGCGGTGCCGCGCAGCATTACTTCGAAGTCGATGTCGAGCTGTCTGCAATTGGTGGTTCACTTGGCGAGAATGCGCGTCTTGGCATGCCTGTCACCGCCTATTTCGCGACCCAATCCAGCAGCATATTAAATTATCTTCTGGCACCTTTCGCAGACTATGCGCGCAAAGCTTTCCGTGAGACTTGAATGTCCCCACAAATTCCGCTTCTCATGTCGCGAGTGCGCGCCTAATGTGCCGCCAGATTTACAAGAGGAAAGCCGATGAGTGGTTTTGAAAGCAAGCTTGCAGACATGGGTGTCACTTTGCCTGACGCGCCAGCCCCTGCAGCCAATTATGTCCCCTATGTTCAGGTTGGTGACACGCTCTATGTCTCGGGCCAGATTTCTGCAGGCGCGGATGGCTTTATCACTGGCAAGCTCGGCGATGACATGAGTGTCGAGGACGGAGCCGCTGCGGCCCGCACCTGCGCGATTTCTCTGCTCGCCCAAGTGAAAGCCGCCTGTGGTGGCGATCTGGACCGCCTAGTGCGCGTTGTGAAGCTGACCGGGTTTGTCAATTCCACCGCGGATTTCGGCGACCAGCCCAAAGTTGTGAACGGAGCCTCTGATTTCCTGGCCGCGGCGCTGGGCGACGCAGGCCGCCATTCCCGGTCTGCGGTTTCTGCGGCGTCGTTGCCCTTTGGCGTCGCCGTAGAAATCGAAGGTATCTTCCAGATCAAATGACCCCAAGACTTGCGCCCGCGTTCCTGACAACGCCTCTGGCGCACCGCGCCTTGCATGACGTCACCGATGGCCGCCCGGAAAACAGCCGTGCGGCCGTTCAAGCGGCAATCAAGGTGGGATATGGAATTGAAATCGACCTGCAATTGTCGCGCGATGATCAGGCGATGGTGTTTCATGACTATGGGCTTGATCGCCTCGCGGACGCCAGCGGCCCGATCCGTCAAAAGTCGGCACAAGAACTTGCATCAATTGGTTTGAAAGGTGGCAATGAGGCCATCCCAACTTTGCCAGATGTTCTTGAGCTGGTCGGCGGGCGTGTGCCTCTGCTGATCGAACTCAAGGATCAGGATGGTCAGATGGGTACGAATATCGGGACGCTCGAGGCTGCGACGGTTGCTGCCCTGAACGCCTATGCAGGACCCGTCGCTGTGATGTCGTTTAACCCAAACAGTGTGGCCAAACTGGCGGATCTTTGCCCTGAAATCCCGCGCGGGATAACGACCAGTAGTTACATCTATGAAGATTGGGGTCCGCTCCCCAAACGCATCTGCGACCACCTTCGTGACATCCCTGATTTTGACCGTGTCGGCGCCAGTTTCATCAGCCACGAGGTCGACGATCTGACGCGCCTCCGCGTTGCGGAGTTGAAATCGCAGGGCGCAGATATCCTCTGTTGGACGGTTACATCGCCTCAGATCGAGGCAGAGGCGCGCAAAGTGGCGGCTAATATCACCTTTGAACAATATCTGGCCGAGTTCCCCGCTTGAACATCCCAAGTGCTGCGCCAAATATGGGGTGAGGGGCAGACATGAGCGAACCTATTGAAATTCAACTACATCGGTCGCTGGCCGAGATCGCCCCGGAAGATTGGGACGCTTGCGCGCGTGCCGATTTTAAGCGCCCCGTTGACCCTTTCACCACCTATCGGTTTCTTAAGGCACTCGAGGACAGCGGATCCGTCGGCCCGGGCACCGGCTGGCAGCCGCAATATCTGACCGCCCATGCGGGATCAGAGCTGATCGCCGTCGCCCCCCTTTATGCCAAGGGGCACAGTCAGGGCGAATACGTCTTTGACCACAACTGGGCGCATGCATATCAAAACGCGGGTGGGCGGTATTATCCCAAACTCCAGATCGCAGTGCCCTTCACGCCAGCGACCGGCCGCCGATTCCTGACCAAACCGGGATATGAAGAGATTGGGCAGGCCGCGCTTGTCCAAGGCGCGCTGCAAATCGGTGAGCAGAACCAGCTCAGCTCTCTGCATGTGACCTTCTGTACAGACCAAGAGGTCGAGATCGGCCGCGAGATGGGGCTCTTGCATCGCACCGGCCAGCAGTTTCATTGGGTGAACGAAGAGTATGCTGACTTCGACGACTTCCTCGCGACGCTGTCCAGCCGCAAACGCAAAAACATCCGAAAGGAGCGCAAACAGGCGCAGGCCTTTGGCGGCGAAATACGGAGCTATACGGGCGATCAGATCCAGCCCGAACATTGGGACGCCATCTGGGCGTTTTATCAGGACACGGGAAGTCGCAAATGGGGCACGCCTTATCTGACCCGAGACTTCTTCGAGATCGCGCATCAGACCCTGCGGGACGACGTGCTGCTGATCATGGCCGAAATCGATGGTTCGCCCATTGCGGGCGCGATGAATATGATTGGAGCCGAGACGCTCTTTGGGCGCTATTGGGGCTGTATTCAGGACCACGCCTGCCTGCATTTTGAAATCTGCTACTATCAGGCCATCGAATGGGCGATTGCCAATGGCCTCAGGCGGGTCGAAGCGGGCGCGCAAGGCGAACATAAACTGGCGCGCGGCTATTTGCCGGTTCAGACCCATTCGCTGCATTGGATGGCGGATCAGGGGTTCTCGGATGCCGTTGCGCAATATCTGGTGGCCGAACGGGATGCCGTGGCGCAGGAGATCGAAATCCTGACGTCTTATGGCCCCTTTCGGAACACGACGCAGGAGGATCACGAATGACCGAAAAACTCTCGCAGGACGCACGCGAGACCGAGTTACCCGCTTTGATCGAGGCTGGCTGGGTTTTGGACGAAGATCGGGATGCGATCTCCAAAACCTATAAGTTCAAAAACTTCATCGAGGCCTTCGGCTTTATGACCCGCGCGGCGATCTGGGCTGAAAAATGGGTGCACCACCCGGAATGGTCCAATGTTTACAATCGCGTAGAGGTTACGTTGACGACCCATGACGTGGGTGGGCTCAGCCCATTGGACATGAAACTCGCGCGCAAAATGGATGCGCTGGCGGGTTAGGCGCCAAAATCGGACAGGTCTGCCGCGTCTTCGCAGAAAATCAGACGATTCCCGAAGGGATCATTGATGGTCATATCGCGCATGCCCCAAGGCTGATCCTGATACCCGGGCCTGGCATGCCGATATTTCTTTGCATTCAAAGCCGCGCAATATCCCGCCACATCTTGGATCGAAATACGCACCGAAGACCCCGGCGTGGCGTCTCCGAAATGTTCAGAGACGTGCAACTCGCAATCGCCAAACCTCAGCCCCAGATACAGCGGTGTGTTCGGCTCAAATCGATGCTCGAACGTCACCTCAAACCCAAGAAAATCAATATAGAACTCGCGCGCCTTGGCTTCGTCAAAGCTGCGAAAGATGGGGATGATGGTTTGGCCTGACATAGCAAAAAGGGCGACCCCGGCAGGGCCGCCCGTATCCTTAGATCGCGTCGCGCATCGCTTCGCCGCCCGAGACGTCACAGACGCCTGGGTTTTCTTCGGCTTGCAGCACTTTGACCACGCCGTCCTCGGCATAAAGCGCGTAACGTTTGGAACGCGCGATCAGACCCGCAGGCGGTGCGGTGAAGTCCATGCCAACCGCTTTGGTGAATTCAGATTGCGCGTCGCCCAGGAATGTAAGGCCCGCTTCTGTCGCGCCGGTGGCCTCGCCCCAGGCTTTCATCACAAACGGGTCGTTCACAGAGATACAGATCACTTCGTCCACGCCTTTTGCGTCAAAGTCACCTTTGGTGCGGATAAAGCTTGGCACATGCGCGGTCGAGCAGACGCCGGTGTAAGCACCGGGCAGGGCGAAAATCACCACTTTGCGGCCTGCGAGTTTTTCGCTCAGTGACACGCCTTCAGGGCCGTTCTCGCCAAGGGTCAGCAGGGTTGCGTCTGGCAGTTTGTCTCCAACAGATATCGTCATCGAAAGGGTCTCCGTAATTTGGGTTTGCTTGATGATGAGTTATAGGGCTAGAGCTAAGATCAGCAACCAGATTTGAGAGACTCACATGACGCATGTTGTCGTTGTTGGGGCTGGCCAGGCGGGATCTTCGCTTGTGGCCAAGCTGCGGAATTCAGGCTTTGAGGGCGAGGTGACCTTGATCGGGGCAGAAACTGCGCCGCCTTATCAGCGGCCCCCTTTGTCCAAGGCGTATTTGCTTGGGGATATGGCGCTGGATCGGCTCTATCTGCGGCCAGAGAGCTTTTATGCTGACAACAACATTACGCTGCGTCTGGGCACCGAAGTGACAGGGATTGATCCCGTGTCCAAAGCCATCGCGATTGGCGATGAAATCCTGCCCTATGACGAGCTGGTCTTGACCACGGGCTCCGCGCCTCGCCGTCTGCCTGCCGCGATTGGCGGAGACCTTGAGGGCGTCTACACCGTACGCGATTTGCCAGATGTCGACGCCATGGCACCAGAGTTTGTCGAAGGTAAGTCGGTGCTGATTGTCGGTGGCGGATACATCGGGCTTGAGGCAGCGGCTGTTGCGGCCAAAAAGGGTTTGAACGTGACGCTGGTCGAGATGGCGGATCGGATATTGCAACGCGTGGCCTCTCCGCAGACGTCGGATTATTTCCGCGCGCTGCATGCGGGTCATGGGGTGAACATTCTTGAAGGTGTGGGTCTGTCGCGTTTGACGGGCGAAGGTCGTGTCAGCGGCGCTGAGCTTGCGGATGGCACCACTCTGGACGTTGATTTCGTCATTGTTGGCGTTGGGATCGTGCCGGGCACGGGTTTAGCGGAAACCGCGGGCGTTGCCCTGGACAACGGGATCAAGACAGACGCAGAGGGCCGCACATCGGTCGACGGTATCTGGGCCGCAGGCGATTGTGCGTCTTTCCCATATAAAGACACGCGCATCCGCCTAGAGAGCGTGCCAAACGCCATCGATCAGGCTGAAGTGGTCGCGCAGAACATTATGGGCGCAGGCAAGACCTATGTGGCGACGCCGTGGTTCTGGTCGGATCAATATGACGTCAAACTGCAGATCGCCGGGTTGAACGCGGGATATGACAACGTCGTGACGCGCGATATGGGCGATGCGGGGATATCCTTCTGGTATTATCAGGGCGAGACTTTGCTGGCCGTCGATGCCGCCAATGCGCCTCGAGATTACATGGTGGCCAAGCGGTTGATCGAGGCTGGGAAGTCTCCGTCGGCAGATGTGGTCTCGGATCCATCTACGGTGCTCAAGGACTTGTTGAAAGCGTGAGGATTATCGCAGGCTCTTGTCGTGGCATCGCCCTTGCCTCGGTCGGCAAAGGCGATGCGGGCGCGCATCTCAGGCCGACGACGGATCGGGTGCGCGAGAGCCTGTTTAATGTGTTGATGGGCGGAAAATTTGGGGATCCGGTCACGGGGGCGCGGGTTTTGGATCTGTTTGCAGGCACCGGGGCCTTGGGTCTGGAAGCTCTCTCGCGCGGGGCTGAGTTTTGCACCTTTGTGGATGATGGACGCAAGTCGCAGAGCCTCATTCGGCAGAACATCAAGATCACGAAACAGGGGCAAGCGTCCCAAGTTGTGACACGGGATGCGACGCGATTGGGCGAGAACACTGGCGCGCCCTGCGATCTGGTTTTTCTTGATCCACCTTATGGCAAATCATTGGGAACAAAGGCGTTATTGGCGGCACAAGCCGGTGGCTGGATCGCGCCTGAGGCGTTGATCGTCTTTGAGGAAAACGCACCTCAGGACTCGCCGGAAGGGTTCCAGCTGTTGGATCAACGTCGCTATGGCGACACGCATGTGACCTTTTTGGAAAGTGTGGCTTAGGGGCTTTGCCCCTCGGTTGCAGGATCTGTCGATCCTTCCACCTCACCCCAGGATATTTGGGGCAAGAGAAAGATTAGCCGTAGGTCGGGTGGAATTTTCCAGCTGGAGACAGTGTGAAGATCTCAAACCCGTCTGAGGTCACGCCGATAGAGTGCTCAAACTGTGCAGACAGGGATTTGTCGCGAGTCACGGCGGTCCAGTCATCGGCGAGAACTTTGGTTTCTGGGCGGCCCAGATTGATCATGGGCTCGATCGTAAAGAACATGCCTTCTTCGAGCCTCGGTCCGGTGCCCGGACGACCGTAGTGCAGAACGTTTGGCGGAGAGTGGAACACACGGCCAAGTCCGTGGCCGCAGAAGTCGCGGACGACGGACATGCGCTGCGCTTCGGCATAGGTCTGGATCGCGTGGCCAATATCGCCAAAAGTGTTGCCGGGTTTGACCGCTTCGATGCCCAGCATCAGCGCATCATGGGTCACTTGGATCAGGCGTTCTGCTTTGCGGGGCAGTTTGCCGGCGACATACATGCGGCTGGAATCGCCAAACCAGCCGTCGGCAATCACTGTGACGTCGATATTCAGGATATCGCCGTCCTTGAGTTTCTTGTCGCCCGGAATGCCGTGGCAGACCACATGGTTCACGGAAATACAGCTGGCGTGCTGATAGCCCTTGTAGCCAATCGTCGCGGATTTGGTGCCATATTCGATGACTTTGGCCTCGATGATCCGATCGATCTCACCCGTGGTCTGGCCCGGGAACACATGGTCCGCGATCTCGTCGAGAATGCGCGCGGTGATCTGGCCTGCGTTATGCATGCCCGCGAAATCCGCCTCTTTGTGGATCGTAATACCGTCGCGTGTTTTGCCAGCCTTGAGGATCATAAAGGCGCTCCGAAAGTCTTTGTTGCCCCTTACTTAGGGTTTTCTGACGGAAAGGACCAGAGGGGCTATTTCCGAAACGGCAAGGGGCGGCCGAGCGTGATCGCTTGAGGTGAGATTTGGCAGTCATAGGCGAGGACTTCGACGCCGGCATCGACGGCCATATCAAACGCTTTGGCGTAAGTCGGATCGATGTCTTTTGCCAGTGTAACGACCTCGGCGTCGGTGCGTTGTACCAGATAAAGCATCAGGGCGCGGTGGCCTGATTTGGTCATCTCAACAAGCTCATGCAGGTGTTTTGTGCCCCGCGCGGTGACGCTGTCGGGGAATTCGGCGATGCCGGCCTTGCGCGATAGGGTCACGGATTTCACTTCGACATAGAGGTCCGGGCCATTGCCAGACAGCAGAAAATCCACGCGACTATTGGTGCCATATTTCACTTCGCTGCGCACGTTTGGATGGTCTGCGAGCTCTGGCACCTCATGGGCCATGAGTGCTGCTTTGAGGGCACGGTTCGGCACCGAGGTATCGACGCCCGTAAAGTGGCCGTTCTCGTGATCCACCAAACGCCAGCCGTATTTCAGCTTTTTCTTAGGATCGTCATTTGGCTCGAGCCAGATTTTGGTGTCGGGATCCTTCAGCCCCATCATCGAGCCCGGGTTGGCGCAATGGGCCGTGATTTCGCTGCCGTCCTCGAGCCGCGCATCCGCCAGAAAGCGTTTGTAGCGTTTGATCAGGCGGGCAGGGATGAGGGGCGTTGTGAAGTCCATAGGCTCTGCCTAGCGCATTGGCCCGCCCATGAACATCGCTTTCGGCTTGTGTGACGCGCGGGGCGGGCTATCTTGCCGCCCAAAGGAGACGCCCATGCCAAATCCCACCGCCGCGATGCTTGTGATCGGAGATGAAATCCTGTCTGGCCGGACGCGAGACGCCAATATGCATTACCTCGCAGGGCAGCTGACAGAGCGTGGGATTGATCTGAAGGAAGTCCGCATTGTCGGTGATGAGGCCGCCGAGATCACAGGGGCCGCGAAGGTCCTGTCTGAGCGCTATGATCATGTATTTACCTCGGGCGGTATTGGGCCAACCCATGATGACATCACAGCCGATTGCATTGCAGCGGCCTTTGATGCGCCGATTGATGTGCGGGACGACGCGCGCGCGCTGCTTGCGGATTTTTATGAAAAATCCGGACGCGAGCTGAACGCCGCGCGGTTGCGGATGGCGCGGATCCCGGATGGGGCGGTGTTGATCGACAACCCTGTATCAGTGGCCCCGGGGTTTTCCTTGGGGAACGTGCATGTGATGGCAGGGGTGCCGAGCGTTTTCAAAGCTATGGTGGCCTCTGTTCTGCCGACCTTAACGGGAGGCGCGCCTTTGTTGTCCGACACGCTGCGCGTCGTGAAGGGGGAAGGCGACATCGCAGGGCCCCTTGGCGTATTGGCGGAACAGTTTGATGATCTGTCGTTTGGTTCTTACCCGTTTCAGCAAGACGGCATCTATGGGGCCAACTTGGTGGTGCGCGGCACGGATGAAACACGCTTGAACGCCGCAATGAACGCTTTGCGGGAGACTTTCGCATGACGCTCCCCAATGTCCAGACGCTTTATGAGGTGACAGAGGCCACTTGGCCGCAGGCCTCGGATTGGCAAGAGGCTGGGTTCACCATTCGCGATGGTCAGGGCGGCGGCAAAAGGGTGTCTGCGGCGACATTGGCGCGCGCTTTGGGCGATGCCGATATCGGAGCCGCCGAGACAGCAATGCGCGCTTTGGGCCAAGCGCCTTTGTTTATGTTGCGCGATGGGGAAGAGAGGTTTGATTCCATGCTGGAAGCCCGTGGCTATGATGTCATCGATCCAGTCAATCTCTATGCCATTGATGCCAAAGACCTCGCCCGCGATGATATCCCGCGCACGATTGCCATTCCCGCCTGGGAACCTTTGCGCATCATGGAGGAAATCTGGTCCGAGGGTGGTATTGGACCCGCACGGATAGAGGTGATGCGCCGGGCATGCTCTCCGAAAACAGGGATCGTCAGTCGGTTCAACGACAAACCCGCAGGAACGGCCTTTATGGCGATGCATCGGGGGATCACAATGCTACATGCGCTCGAGATTTTGGGCACGCAAAGGCGCAATGGGCTCGGGCGCTGGGCCATGCATCGCGCGGGCAATTGGACGCGGAAAAACGGAGGCCACACCGTCTCGGTCCTCTGCACAAAAGCAAATGACGCAGCGAATGGCTTGTATCAAAGCTTGGGAATGTCCCTGATTGGCGCGTATCATTATCGCATCAAACCGGAGTAACCCATGTCTGACAAAACCACAGCGCTTGATTTGCCGATGGTCGATCCATTGCCTGAAGCAACCGCGAAGTACTTTGGGATTTGCGAAGAAAAACTCGGCATGGTGCCCAATGTCCTGAAGGCGCATGCCTTTGACATCGACAAGCTGAACGCCTTTACGGCGCTTTACAACGATCTGATGCTTGGCGAGAGCGGCCTCAGCAAGCTCGAACGGGAAATGATTGCTGTGGTGGTCAGCTCGATCAATAGTTGTTTTTACTGCCTTGTCGCCCATGGCGCCGCTGTGCGCGAATTGTCTGGTGATCCTGCGCTGGGCGAGATCCTGCATATGAACTACCGCGCCGCTGACCTGTCTGATCGACACCGCGCCATGCTGGATTTCGCGGCACAAATCACCGAGGCCAGCAAAACCGTGCAGGAAAGCGACCGCCAACGGCTTCGTGATGTCGGTTTTACGGACCGCGACATCTGGGACATTGCCAACGTGGCCGGTTTCTACAATATGTCTAACCGCGTGGCCTCGGCCACGGGCATGGTGCCGAACCCGGAATATCATTCACAGGCCAGATGACCTTTAAAGCTGCTCTTGTCCCTCTGATCCTTTTGCCTTTGCCCTTGGCAGCCTTAGAGATCGCTATGCCCGAGGGCAGTGCAGTTCAGTTTGAGAGCATTGAGGAAACGGCCAGCTATGGGTTGCCTGATGCGCCCTATCAGGACGGCTACCTGTCCACCCGCCGCGTCAATGGCGAGGTGACCAAACAGGTCTGGGGCCTGGCGGGCTCGGCCAGCACAGAGCAGCTGATCGAACCTCTGCGCCGTCAGATCGAAGCGGGCGGCTATGCGATTATGCTCGATTGTGATTCCGACAGTTGCGGCGGGTTTGATTTCCGCTTCAACACAGACGTCGTCCCCGCGCCGGATATGTTTGTGGACCTTCAGGATTTCCGCTTTGTTTCAGCCCTGAAAGAGTCTTTCACCGGCAGCGAGGCGATCTCGGTTCTGGTCAGTCGCACAGCCGATCTGGGTCTGATGCAGATCATCTCGGTGGTGCCGTCTGAGGCCGAAGCAGCGCTGCCGCTTTCGTCTGGCATTTCGCTAGGGACCATCAGCGCCACCCCTGTGATCGCACGCGGCTCCACCATCCTGGCGCTGCGCACCGGCGGCCGCGCCGTTCTGAGCGACCTGAGTTTTCAAACCGGCTCGTCCCAGCTGGCGGATCTACCGTTCCAATCCCTGCGCGATCTGGCGAGTTTCCTTGCCGAAGATTCCACACGCCGGATCGCCCTTGTTGGCCACAGCGACAACGTGGGCAGCTTGGACAACAATATGAAACTGTCCGAAAAACGCGCGATGTCGGTGGCCGCGTATCTGATTGATCGGCTTGGAGTCTCTGCCGATCAGATCGACTCTTATGGCGTTGGCTTCCTGTCGCCACTTGCGACCAATGCGAGTGAAGCAGGCAAGACCTCTAATCGCCGCGTTGAGGCGGTGCTCCTCACTCCCTAAGCGGGCGTTCTGCGTAAAAAAGCCCCGCATGATGCGGGGCCAGTCGGGCTTGGATGAGCCTGGGAAAAAATGGATTTGTCTCGGGTGGGTCTTACCAGTCGGTCGGACCCTTATCGGCATAGGCGTTCACCAGGAAATCGATGAAGGCACGCACCTTGGGCTGGGTGAACCGACCCGGAGGATAGACCGCGTAGATACCTTGGGTTTCCATCGGCAGATCAGGAATCGCATCCTCGACCAGACCTTGTTCCATGGCATCCGCGTAAAGGAAGCTTGGCAAGTAAGCGATGCCCAGACCCGCGATGGCTGCGTTCAGCAGGGATTGCCCGTCATTAACAGACAGCCAGCCGGCCGTGCGGACCTGACGTTTCTCGCCAGAGGGGGCTGCCAGTTTCCAGACCGCGCCATTGGACTGGCTGGAATAATGCAACAGCTTGTGTTCATTCAGATC
Source organism: Cognatishimia activa (assembly GCF_017798205.1). Taxonomy (NCBI): domain Bacteria; kingdom Pseudomonadati; phylum Pseudomonadota; class Alphaproteobacteria; order Rhodobacterales; family Paracoccaceae; genus Cognatishimia; species Cognatishimia activa. The sequence continues at coordinate 1,713,820 of NZ_CP060010.1, forward strand.
GTCGATTTTCTGCGGACGCCCGTATTGTTCGAAATACTTCGGGCTCGCGATCATGCGACGTGTGGTTTCTGTGAGTTTGCGGGCCCGCAGAGAGCTGTCTTCCAGCTCGCCAATGCGGATTGCCATATCAAACCCTTCGGAGATCAGCTCAACGTAGCGGTTGTTCAGCACCATATTTACCGTGATGTCCGGGAATTCCGCGAGGAAGTCGCCCAGAACTGGCGAGAGGTGGTTCACACCAAAATCCGTTGCCACCGAGATGCGCAACAGGCCCGAAGGCGCAGATTGCATCGATGTCACCAGCGCGTCAGCCTCACCTGCGTCATTGAGAACACGGCGGGCACGGTCGTAATAAGCCAGACCGATCTCGGTTGGGCTCACACGACGTGTGGTGCGGTTTAGCAAACGGGCGCCCAGACGTGCTTCGAGGCTCGAAACATGCTTGGAAACCGCGGATTTAGAGATGCCCATCTTTTTCGCGGCATCGGTGAAGCCGCCTTGGTCAACGACCGTGGCGAAGGCTTCCATTTCCGTTAAGCGATCCATTTTTCGTAATCCTTGTGGCTACTGCTCGACACAAGTTTTGACGGTGAAATGGGGCACGAAATGGGCACATCACTGACAATATCGGGAAATTACCAAGGATCGTTAATGGCACGGAAACAGACGGTCACAATTCGGCAATGCTGCGTTCAGGCATTGGAAACAAAGACAAAAACGCTTTTTCCCCCTCTGGGGTAAAGGTCACGACCCTGCTGTTTTCCTCACGTTTCGCCCAATTTAAAGCGATAAAGCGCGATAAAATGGCGCGACCGAGCTGTCCCGCCAAATGCGAGGACCGCGCGCTCCAGTCCAGGCATTCGCGGCATAGGGGCGCTTTGCTTGTGGGCAGCGCGTCCAAGTCTATGCCCAATTCGGAAACAAAGGCATGGCCCGCTTTGGTCAGGATCAACGACTCATCGCTGGGCTCAAGCAATCCCTTGGCGACCATCGAGCGATACATCTGCACGCCCATATCGCCCGCGAGGTGGTTGTAACAAACGCGCGCCTTTCGCATGGCGCTGTCCTTTGGGCCGGTGCGTTTGCGCAGATGCCCGGCACCGGCGGCCAGACCCATAAGGGCCTCAAGCACGCCGGCAACCTCATCACTGACGAGGGTGAAATACTTGTGCCGCCCCGATTTGCGCGCCGCAACCAGCCCCCCGTCTGTCAATTTCGCAAGATGGGCCGAAGCCGTCTGCGCCGTCACGCCCGCCTCAAACGCAAGCTCTGTCGCGGTCAACGCCTTCCCGCTCATCAAAGCGGTCAGGATGTTGGCGCGGGCAGGGTCTCCGATCAAAGCGGCGATTTGGGCGATGTCTGGTCCTTCCTTCATACTTCGATCATGGGCGAAGCATGTAGGGCCGTCAAGCTGCTAGACACAAACCCAAGCAAAAGGAGCCCATCATGCTGACGTGTATTATCAGGTATCAGATCGACCCCACCAAGAAAGCGCAATTCGCCCAATATGCGCGCAACTGGGGGCAGGCCATCCCGCGCAATGGGGCTGATTTGATCGGCTACTATGCGCCTCACGAAGGCTCCACGACCCTAGCCTATGGGATCTACAACATCGAAAGCCTCGCGGCCTATGAGGCCTATCGCCAACGCCTTGCCGCAGACCCCTTGGGCCGCGCGAACTATGAATTCGCCCAACGCGAGAAATTCCTCTTGCGCGAAGACCGCACCTTTCTGACATTGGCCTCAGCCCCACACGGAGACGCCACATGATCGCTGTCATCTTTGAAGTTGAAATCGCCGAAGGACGTCAGGGCGACTATCTTGAAATCGCGGCTGATTTGAAACCGATCCTCGAGCAGGTCGATGGCTTTATCTCGATGGAACGATTCCAAAGCCTCAGCACTCCCGGGAAACTGCTTTCCTTGTCTTATTGGCGGGACGAAGAGGCCGTCAAGGCATGGCGCGCGCTGTCCAAACATCGCGATGCGCAGGCCAAGGGGCGGGCAGGGGTCTTTGAGGGCTACCGCCTAAAGGTGGCGTCGGTTCTGCGTGATTATGGGATGCATGATCGAACAGAGGCCCCGTCCGACAGCCAAACGGTGCATGGCTAGGCCCAACCATCACACAAAAGTTTATGCCAGTTCCCACAGCTTCAATGAATGGAATATGTGAATCTTCGGTTGCCCGTGCTAAAAAATAAGTCAGGCAATACATAAGAAGAGCAGATGCCAGATCCATTCATCTCTGAGGTCAAATACCTCGGAGGCGCAAATGAAGACTTTATCGAGGTCGCGGTCGATGCGGGCTTTGATGTCACCGGGCTTCAGGTCACGGTCTATCAAAGCAATGGCAACCCGCGTTCTATAAGCGATCTCTCTGACCTCACGCCGACCACTGTGAACGGCAAAGACGTCTATGTTCTGGAAAACGGAGACGCCACGAATTTCAACGGTGTCGCCTTTCACCAAGGGGTCTCGCTGACCCAGGATGGCACCACATATTCCTTTGTGTCATTTGACGACACATCCTCGACGATCACCGCACAATCCGGTCCCGCCGCCGGAGATACTTCTGTGGACGTCGGGCAGGCCCCAAGAGGCTCGTCACTTGAGACCACAGATGGCGGACAGACTTATTTCACCCAAGACACACCAGATGCGGGCAATGTGACCTGTCTGGTCAAAGGCACTTGGATCCGGTCCGTCGACGGGCCGGTGAAGGTCGAAGATTTGAAGATTGGCACGCACGTTCTCACCTTTGATGGCGAGGCCAAGCCCTTGCGTCAGGTTTTCACCCAAAGCTTCGATGCGGAAACGCTGGCATCCGAACCAAAGATGTCCCCGATCAGAATAACCGCCGGAGCCCTAGGCGCTGGGCTCCCGTCTGAGGATCTCTTGGTCTCGCGTCAGCATCGCATGGTGGTGTCCTCGCAGATCTCGGGTCGCATGATGGCGCAAGAGGACGTTTTGGTCCCCGCGTTACGCCTGACCGCGCTGCCCGGCATTTTCGCGGATGAGACCCTGTCTACCGTGACCTACTATCACCTCTTGTTTGACGCCCATGAGGTGATCTTTGCCAATGACGCGCCAACCGAAAGCTTTTTCCTTGGGGCAGAGGCCCTGAGCGCCTTGCCACCTGACGCCCTCACCGAGCTGCGCGAGATCTTTCCCGATCTGACATTGCCGATGCAGATCAAGGACTCAAAACTGCCCATCCCAGATGCGCGTGTCCAAACTGCCTTGGTCAATCGTCATGCCAAAAGCAGAAAAGGCCTGCTGAGTAAGCAGGCCCTTTAATCTAGTTCAGCTTGTAGCGTTGGCCTAAAACCCAGCCGCCAGACGCACACCTTGATTGATCGCGCGTTTTGCGTCGAGTTCCGCGGCCACATCCGCGCCGCCGATTACGTGACATGTCACGCCTTCAGCCTCCAGCGCGTCCGCAAGTGAGCGATCAGAGAGCTGTCCTGCGCAGATCACCACATTGTCGACCGCAATCACCTCAGGGTTCTCGCGAGCCTCGCCGTAGCTTACGTGCAGACCCTCATCATCAATCCGCTCATAGTTCACACCCCCCACCATGCGCACATCTTTCATGCGCAACGCCGCGCGGTGGATCCAGCCAGTGGTTTTGCCGAGACCCTTTCCAAGTGCCTTGGCTTTCCGCTGCAACAAAGTGACCTCACGCGCTGCGGCGTGGGGCTGAGGTCCCTCGGGGGCAAGCCCCCCACGCTCTTCGCCGGGATCGGTGACACCCCATTCCTTCATCCAGGCAGGCAGGTCTTCGGTCAGGCTCTCACCTTCGTGGACAAGGAACTCAGAAACGTCAAAGCCGATGCCGCCCGCGCCAATCACCGCGACGCGTTTGCCGACAGGTTTCTTGTGCTTGAGCACATCCAGATAGCCCAGAACCATCTCGTGATCTTGCCCCGGAATGCCGGGATCGCGCGGGGTGACGCCGGTGGCGATGACCACCTCATCAAAGCCCGCCAGATCGTTTGCGCCAACTTCGCGGCCAAGCTGTATATCGACGCCCAGATCCTTGAGCATCACGTCGTACCAGTCGACAAGCCCCCAGAACTCTTCTTTGCCGGGGATCTGTTTGGCCACATTCAGCTGGCCTCCGACATTGTCGTCTCGATCAAAGAGCGTCACCGAATGGCCGCGCTCTGCCGCCGTCATTGCGGTCGACATGCCAGCGGGTCCTGCGCCCACGATGGCGACTTTCTTGGGTGCGGCGGTGGGCGTGATCACCAGATCGGTTTCAAAGCAGGCGCGCGGATTGACCAAGCAAGACGTCATCTTGCCGCTGAATGTGTGGTCCAGACAGGCTTGGTTACAGGCAATGCAAGGCGCGATGGTATCGGCGCGGCCTGCCATGGCTTTGGCGACAAACTGGCTGTCCGCCAAAAACGGACGCGCCATCGAGACCATATCCGCACAGCCTTCAGCCAAGACACCCTCGGCCACTTCGGGCGTGTTGATCCGGTTAGACGTGATCACCGGAATACTCACCTTGCCCATGAGCTTCTTTGTCACCCAGGCAAAGGCGCGACGCGGCACTGAGGTCGCAATCGTCGGAATACGCGCCTCATGCCAGCCGATTCCGGTATTCAGAATCGTCGCGCCGGCGGCTTCTATCGCCTGTGCGAGCTCAACGACTTCTTCATGTGTAGACCCATTGGGCACCAGATCGATCATCGAGATTCGGTAGATTATGATGAAATCTTCACCCACGGCCTCACGGCAGCGGCGGACCACTTCGACGGGCAGGCGCATGCGGTTCTCATAAGACCCGCCCCAGCGATCTTCGCGTTTGTTCACATGGGTCACGAGGAACTGGTTCAGGAAGTAGCCCTCAGACCCCATGATCTCGACCCCGTCATAGCCCGCCTCTCGGGCGCGGAGCGTCGCGGTCACAAAGTCCTGAATCTGTTTCTCGATCCCCACTTCATCCAGTTCTTTCGGGGGGAAGGGCGAAATCGGAGATTTGACTGGAGAGGCGGACACACAATTCGGCCCATAGGCATAGCGGCCTGCATGCAGGATCTGCATTGCGATCTTGCCGCCAGCCTCATGGACACGGTCCGTCACCACCTTATGGTTCGCGATATCGTCGTCATTAAACAGACCAGCCGCCCCTGGAAACACGCCGCCCTCTATGCTGGGGGCCATACCACCCGTCACCATAAGGCCAACTCCGCCACGGGCGCGCTCGGCATAGAACTCGGCCACGCGGTTCCAGTCTTTGGTTTCCTCAAGCCCCGTATGCATCGATCCCATCAGCACGCGGTTTTTTAGCGTGGTGAAGCTCAGATCAAGCGGGGCGAGCAAATTAGGGTAGCTGGTCATCATGGCCTCCTCAGACAGACTCTAACCCTGCCCAGAAAACCTGACATTGTCAGGGGGCAACCTCACGTCAGTTCTGGAAAAGAAACGCTAGGTCGTTTCCACGCAATGGCGGCGGAAGGCGCGTTTGAGCATGTCCAGCTCGGCCCGCAACAGATCCATCTCGGCGCGAATATCTTCGGCCACGGCCTCGCCTGCGATGATCGAAAAGCTTTCCAGCGTCTCGCCAGAGGATTTCTCGCGGATCAGGAAAGTATGCACGCCGTCGGCAATCGCGGTCGATGGGATCGGAATACGCAGGATCCAGCGATTGTCGCCATTCGGGATCAGCGTCACATGGTCCAGCAGCTTTTCCAACAAGGTCACTTCGATTGCAGGTGCAATCCCGTCGGTCTTTTTCGAGGTGATCACCCCGTCCCAGACGCCTTCGAACAAGCGGGTCTTGGTCAGCGTAAAGGTACTCATGCTCTGATCCTCATATCTCGGCGCGCAGACGGCGGCTGAAATTCAGATCCCGCAGGATCACTTGGTTCATTTCGGGACCTTCGAAAATCAGATCGATCCAGGCTTTCTCAAGCTGTTTCTCATTTAACTGCGTATAGGCGAGGTCAAACTCGACGCTGATTTCTTCTTGGTTCAGCGGCAGCTCGCGGACGATCTGTTCGGTGTTTGGGCCATGTTTCACATTCAGCCGCGCAAAGATTTCGAGCGGCTTTTCCATTTCCACAATCGTGGACATGCGGATCACATGGTTGCGGCACAGGCCCTCAAGCGAGTCCTCGGGCATATCCAGCACCAGCGACAGGAAAGAGCCGTCAAAGCCAAAGACGTCCATGCGCAGCCCGTAAGGCGCGAGATCCTTTTCACGCGTGTTGCGCAGTTGGCGAAGGGTCAGTTCGGAATACTTGCAGTCGTGAAACAGCACGACCTCATCTCCGAGGGATTGTTTTGACTGAACAGAGACCATCCCTTTGGACGGCAGGCTTTCCCGCCAGATCGCAGGACGCCAGGACCAATCGGTACCATGCGGTTTGAAGAAAGAATTCGACCCGATGACTGGCAAAGCCAATTGCCCATCCGCGACCGAGATCACCTCGTCCAGATGCGCCCGCAAACGCCTTGCTTGGGTTCTGCGGGTCTTGAGAGGCTCAAGCTCCATGTCCCGCGCGTGCTGCGCGGTCGAGGACCAATAGCTCGTCAGACCCCGCTGGATCATCCTGTGAAAAACACCGCCCGGATATGCTGCCATGTGCTCGCGACCAAAGATTTTTACAACGACCCTGACTGCTCTTATTTGGCGAACAATCTATTTTTGATGCCGTTATTGTTTCGTCTTTAGTTTTTTTGACGCAATCCGGTGAAAAAATCAAATACCGATCCGCTCTGTTTTACAGAAGATTCGGACAGAACCGGGGCTTGCGCAACCACAAGGCTGTTTGGATCAATCTCTGGGCTTTCCGCGTGGATGTTGGCTGCCAACTCAGACAAGAGGCTCGGTCCGCGGGTCAGGGCCATCTCGCTGTAGGGGGGGCCAAAGGCCGCGAGGCTCACGACACGTCCATTCACGACGGTCATCGCGCGCCAATAATGACTGTCAGCACCAGGCACCAAACGATCTCCGCCTTCTTCTATCAAAACGGACACAAGCTTGCCGCGCCGCTTGGGTTCGCCAAAGGCTTCGAGCCCGTCCAACAGGTCTGACGTCGATGGAGGATTGGGACTTACGGCACCAACAGATACCGTTAAAAGCCCACGTTCATAGGGTTCTAGCCGCGTTTGCGCTTTGCGCAGGACGTTGCAGTCGCCCAAGAGAACAAAGTCGCTGGCAGACCGGCTGCTTTTATCAACGCAATACCCTTCGGGTGCGCGCACGATGACCGCGCCCTTCACCAATTTGACCCGTTCGCGCTGCCGCGCGCGGTTGAGCAGATCAATGGAGCGCGTAGAAATCGACACATCCCGGTCCTGGAAAGACGCGCTTTGGCCGGGCAGGGACAGGCATCCCCCAAGCACCATCACAGCGCAAAGGATCATTCCCCGTGAGAGTGTCGTCACCTTGGACGGCATTTCTGTCTCCATCAGCTCGCTCACTGGAATATGCAGCCCCACGCTGTTCTAGCAAGCCTCCCCCTCGACCATAGAAGCAAAAAACGCTACGCCTGGCTACATGTCAGCCTACGACCCACATCACATTCTGGCCAAAGAGGCCTTTCCGCATTCGGGACTATTGCGCCTGTTTTCCGGTATTGTCCTGCTGTTTATCGGTACGATCGCGCTGCAGGTCGCTCTGGTGCGCGCGATGGAGCGTGCTGGCATGGGGTCTCTCTTGCGCGACAGTATCAGCGGCGCCACAGCGCAAGGCACGCTGATCGCGCTGTTCACCTTCGTGATTCCTTTCATGGTGCTTTGGGTCGTTTTGCGGGGACTGCACAATCGCGCGATTTCGGGTGTCATAGGGCCGATCTCTTTTGCTGTGCGGGATTTCTTTCGCGTGATGATCGCTTTGGTGATTTTTGCGGCCATCGTGCTTGTCCTGCCTGCACCAGAGGCCATGCGCCCGGTCAGCCAGCTTGGGTTTTCAACTTGGCTGATGTGGCTGCCGCTCGCTTTGGTTGGGATCCTGCTGCAAGTGTCCTGCGAGGAATTTATCTTTCGCGGCTATATGCAAAGCCAATTGGCGGCGCGTTTCACGAATCCTGCGATTTGGATTTTTGTGCCCAGCTTTATTTTCGGCCTCGTGCACTATGCGCCCAGCATTTATGGCGAGAACGCAATTTTCGTTGCCGCATGGGCGTTTCTGTTTGGCCTTGCAGCGGCGGATATCACGGCGCGCAGTGGTTCCCTCGGGCCCGCAATCGCTATGCATTTCGTCAATAATATCATCGGCATCCTGATCGTCGGCACGCCCGGTCATTTGTCAGGCCTTGCCCTCACGGTTCTACCCTTTGGGCCCGACAACACAGAGCTTGTGCGCCAGTCCATGCTGGTCGAGCTTCCGGCCCTCTTGTGCATGTGGCTTGCAGCGCGTCTCGCTATTAAGCGCTGATTGCAATTCCCGCTGCGTCAGCTTATGTCAGCGTGAGCCAAGAAATTCTGGGACCTTTTGAATGAACTGGATCACCAACTACGTCCGCCCTCGGATCAACTCGATCTTCTCGCGCCGCGAAGTGCCCGAGAACCTTTGGTCCAAATGCGACAACTGTGGCACGATGCTGTTCCACCGCGAACTCAAAGACAATCTGAACGTCTGCACCAACTGCGATCACCACATGGCGATCACGCCACGGGATCGCTTTCATGCGCTGTTTGATGGTGGGATCTTTACCGAGGTTGAGGTACCAGAACCGGTGGCCGATCCTCTAACCTTTAAGGATCAAAAGAAATACCCCGACCGCATGAAGGCCGCGCAAAAGAAAACCGGCGAGCGTGATGCGATGCTGGTGGCCGAAGGCGAAATCGGCCGCACCCCGATTGTGGCGGCGGGTCAGGATTTCTCCTTCATGGGCGGCTCTATGGGCATCTATGTCGGCAATGCGATCATTGCCGGCGTCGAACGCGCAGTTGCAACCAAACGCCCGTTCATTCTGTTCTCCGCCGCAGGTGGCGCGCGTATGCAGGAAGGCATCCTGAGCCTCATGCAAATGCCGCGCACGACTGTGGCGTTGCAGATGCTGAAAGAAGCGGGCCTGCCCTACATCGTCGTCCTGACTCACCCAACGACCGGCGGCGTCACAGCCTCATACGCGATGCTGGGCGACGTCCAGATCGCAGAACCCAACGCGCTGATCGGCTTTGCTGGCGCGCGGGTCATCGAACAGACGATCCGCGAGAAACTGCCCGAGGGATTCCAACGCGCGGAATATCTGCTGGATCACGGCATGCTCGACCGCGTCACCAAACGCACCGAGATGCGTGACGAACTGATCACCATCGTGCGTATGCTGATGGGCCTTAGCCCTGCGATCAAAGGTGACCTGCCTGCGCCTGAACAGGTCGCTGACGCTCCAGCCGAAGAAAAAACCGAGGCAGCGTCTGAGTAAGCTGACGGATAAATTCAAAATCAGGACGCGTCTGGCATTTTGCTGGGCGCGTTTTTCATTTAGGGCAGGGGGCAAGAGCCCAAGGACCGCACCATGACCCAGACTTCTGACGCAATCCTCGAGCGCATGATGGCGCTGCATCCCAAGATCATCGACCTGACCTTGGACCGCGTCTGGCGTCTGCTTGCAGCTTTGGACAATCCACAAGAGGCTCTGCCCCCCGTGATCCACATCGCAGGTACCAATGGCAAAGGCTCCACCCAGTCGATGATCCGCGCGGGCCTTGAGGCGATGGACAAACGCGTCCACGCCTATACTTCGCCGCACCTGGCGCGTTTTCACGAACGTATCCGCCTCGCAGGCGAGTTGATCAGCGAAAAATATCTGACCGAGGTCCTGGACGAGTGCTATGCCAAGAACGGTGGCATCGACATCACATATTTCGAAATCACCACCTGCGCAGCGCTTCTGGCTTTCGCGCGCACCCCAGCCGATTACACCTTGCTCGAGGTCGGCCTTGGCGGGCGCTTGGACGCGACCAACGTGATCACGCCCGAGCTGTCGGTCATCACGCCGGTCTCCATCGACCACGAACAATTCCTGGGCAATACGCTGGCGAAAATCGCGGGTGAAAAGGCGGGCATCATCAAACGCGGCGTACCTGTGGTGGTTGGCCCTCAACAAGACGAAGCGCTGGATGTGATCGAAGCCAAAGCCAATGGCCTAGGCGCGCCGATCCTTGCCTATGGGCAACACTGGCACGTCTTCAAAGAACGCGACCGTCTGGTGTTCCAGGACGAAACCGGTCTCCTAGATCTGCCTTTGCCTGCGCTTCTCGGCGACCATCAGATCCAAAACGCGGGGGCAGCATTGGCCGCTCTGCGCTACCTCGGAGCCGATGAAGCCGCTTGCGAGGCCGCCATGACCCAGGCCACCTGGCCTGCACGTATGCAGCGTTTGAAAACGGGTCCATTGGTCGAGAGCGCCCCATCGGCAGAACTCTGGCTCGATGGCGGCCACAACGCCGCTGCAGGTGAGGCGCTCGCCGCGCTGCTGGGCGCGCTTCCTAAACGCGAGACGCATCTGATCTGCGGTATGCTGAATACCAAAGATGTCTCAGGCTATTTGCGCCCCTTGGCGACACAAGCCGCAAGCCTGACCGCTGTATCTATCCCCGGAGAGGCCAATACGCTGAGTGCCGCAGACACCGCAGCCGCCGCCGAAAGCGTCGACCTTACGGCGCTTGAGGCCGCGTCGGTTCAAGCCGCGCTAGACGCAATCCTAGCCAAAGCTCCCGATGCGCGTGTGTTGATTTGCGGCTCACTCTACCTCGCCGGAAACATCCTGCGCGAAAACGGCTAAACGCAAATTTTTTTTGCCGATCTAAACCGTTGAAACGACTCGGAAAAACGAATCATCCGTTGGTTGATTCGAAAAAAACCGAATCGGGGCCTATTGACCGATTCGCAAGGGCCTGCGTATATTGGCTGTAAGTTGAGTTTTCTCAGTATTGGCAGAGGGATAGCGCAAGTCGAGCGGCGTGAAATCCCGACATACAGGCAAGGCTGAAAACAGCAGAAAAGGGATGCTTCGGCATCCCTTTTTTAATGCCGAAATGCCTTATTTAGCGTCCTCATCACGGCCCCAATCCGCGTCCTGCATCTCGCGCAAGCGGCTGGCTGTGCGTTCAAATTCAAACGATCCGGTGCCCTCGACATAGAGCATTTCCGGCTCTGCCGCCGCCGAACAAATCAGCCGTACTTTGGCCTCATAAAGCGCGTCAATCAGCGTCACGAACCGCTTGGCCTCATTGAAGTTATGACGGCTCAGGCGCGGGATGTCCTCCAGCACTAAAACCTTCACGGCCTCAGCAATCGCTAGATAATCCCCAGGCCCCAGCATCGCGCCACAAAGATCAAAAAACGTGGCCCGCCCAACCCCGTTGCGAAAGGCAGGGATCTCGACCGTCCGCCCTTTGACGGTGATCGGCAAAGGCTGCGCCCCACCGCCGCTGAGATCGTTAAAAATCGCCCGCATCTTGTCACGCGCCTCGCCCTTAGCTTCGACAAAATAGACCTGCTGACCTGACAGCCGGTTTTGACGATAGTCCGTCGGGCTGACCATCTCATGCACGACCATTTGCGCCTTGAGAATGTCGATGAACGGCAGGAACAACTGCCGGTTCAACCCGTCCTTATAAAGATCATCCGGAATGCGGTTTGATGTGGTGACGACGGTCACGCCGCCCTCAATCAGCATCTCAAACAGGCGGCCAACGATCATCGCATCGGTGATATCGGTGATCTGCATCTCATCAAAGGCCAGAACCCGCAGCGACGCCGTCACCTCTGCCGCAACGGGGGCCAGAGCATCCTCGACCCCGTCCTGACGCGCCTTATGCATGCCCGCGTGGATTTCCTGCATGAAGGCGTGAAAGTGTACCCGACGCACGGCGATCTTACGCGCCTCAAGCACTTCGACGAACAAATCCATCACCATAGATTTGCCGCGCCCAACACCGCCCCACAGATAAAGCCCTTGCGCCGCCTGAGGCTTCGCCCGCCGAAACCACCCGGACTTCACTGGCTGTGCCAGTTCTTCTAGGATCCGGTCGAACTCGACAATCGCCGCCTGTTGGGCCGGGTCTGCGGTTAGAACGCCCTCCGCAACCCGCGCACTATAGATGTCGTTCACAGTTTCCATGTCTCGTCCTTAACGCGACACATCGCCGGTGAAAAGCGGCCCCTTTCATCTTGCTCAAAATACTCCCGCCGGAGGCATCCTACCGTGCCAAATGAGCAAAGGTCAGAAGTGCAGACCCATGATCACGGAACGTGATGTCATCACCACAATTCCTGAATTGACCAAAGCAGCCCACCGCGCGCAAACTCCGCATAGATAGGAGCGCCCCATGCAGACTCGCACCCCTCTTTTCACACCGGTCCTCATCGCCGGTTGCCTGATCATTCTTGTGTCCTTCGCGATCCGCGCCAGCTTTGGTGTGTTCCAGATCCCGATTGCCGCTGAATTCAACTGGCCCCGCGCCGAATTTTCCCTCGCCATCGCGATCCAGAACCTTGCTTGGGGCATAGGTCAGCCAATTTTCGGAGCGATTGCGGAAAAGATCGGTGATCGCAAAGCCATCATCATGGGCGCGATCCTCTATGCGATCGGGCTGGTTCTGTCATCGATGGCAGTCTCGCCAACCGCACACCAGCTCTACGAGGTTCTGATCGGTTTCGGCATCGCAGGAACCGGCTTTGGCGTGATCCTCGCAGTCGTCGGACGCGCAAGTTCGGATGAAAACCGCTCCATGAGCCTCGCCATCGCCACCGCAGCGGGCAGCGCAGGGCAAGTCTTTGGCGCGCCAGTAGCCGAGTGGATGCTGGGCTTTATGTCTTGGCAGAACACCTTCCTCGTGTTCGCAGCCGCAGTCCTCGCCGTGCTCGCCCTTCTACCAATGATGCGCGCGCCGTCCGTGAGCAAAGCGCAGATAGAAGAAAGCATGGGCGAGATCCTGATGAAGGCGCTCAAGGATCCTTCCTACACGCTGATCTTTCTCGGCTTCTTTTCCTGTGGCTACCAACTTGCCTTTATCACCGCGCATTTCCCAGCCTTTGTCACTGAGGTTTGTGGTGCGATTGATCCGACGGGGATGCTCTCGTCATTGGGCATCAACTCGACCTCGCGACTGGGCGCGGTGGCGATTTCCCTGATCGGAGCCGCCAATATCGCAGGGACGCTCTATGCGGGCTATTTGGGCAATCGGTACTCCAAGAAGTACCTGTTGGCCGCGATCTACACGGGCCGGACATTGGTCGCGGCGGCCTTTATCATGACGCCGATGACCCCTGCCACGGTGATTGCCTTCTCGATTGCGATGGGCTCGCTCTGGCTCGCGACGGTGCCGCTGACCTCAGGTCTGATCGCGCATATTTATGGGCTGCGCTATATGGGCACGCTCTATGGGATTGTGTTCTTCAGCCACCAGCTTGGCAGTTTCATGGGTGTCTGGCTGGGTGGGCGGCTTTACGACATCTACGGCAGCTATACCGCCGTCTGGTGGATTGGCGTTGGCGTCGGAGCTTTCTCGGCCCTGGTCCATCTACCCATTAACGAGCGGCGCAAAGCGCAGGCGGCCTAAGGCTTTTTCTTTAAAAGAAAAAGACGTCGGATCCTTTTAAAGGATCCGCCCCTAACCCGCGTGGAATTGTTGCAGAATGTAGTGGCTGGTCATCAGATCCATATGCGCACCGCCGCCGTTCTTAAACAGGGTGATATCGTCGTCTGACTGGCGCACCATGAGGTCGGGCTGATAGTGATCCGCCAAAATATCGTCCCGCGAGATCGCCCCACTTTGCAGAGGTTTTTCGATCTCTCCGATGTGCCCAACCGTGGTATCAAAACTATCCACAAAGACCCTCGCACGCTGCAACGCCGTGTCATCCGCCTCTCGCATATCAGGCCGATAGGCGCCGATCAGGTCCAGATGCTGTCCCGGCTGCAGCCAGTCCCCTTTGATAAAGCTTTCGGTGCTCATGGTGGCAGAGGTGACGATGTCGGCAGACCTAAACGCCGTTTCCAGATCCTCCGCCACAGTCACATTCGCCAGCGCGGCCGCCATGGCCTCGGCATTCGCGCGGGTGCGGTTCCAGACGGAGAACTGCGCCTCGGGAAAGGCCGCAGAATAAGCCGCATGCAGACTGCGCGCGACAACGCCCGCACCAAGGATCAGGATCTTCTTGCTATCCGGCCGCGCCAGACGCCGCGCGCCCAGAAGGCTGTCACCTGCGGTTTTCCATTTTGTCACCAGATGGAAATCCACGATCGCCGCGAGGTCGCCATGAGCGTCGTCAAACAGGCTGACCGACCCATGGATCATCGGAATATCCGCCGTGGGATTATCGGGAAACACCGTCGCCGCCTTCACCGCGACACCCAGCCCATCGATCCAGGCCTGCCGCACCAAAAGCGTGTCTTTGCCGCGATAAAGAAAGCTGTCCGAGATCTCGGCCTTGGGCAAAGCATGCCCCGCCGCCAAGGCGTCGCTGAGCCCGATCCAGTCGAGGTTTTTCTCGCCCTCGACAAAACTGATCAATGTGGTCATTGCGCCTCCTTTGCGGTCAACAGCCCCTCGGCCACCAAACGATCTGCCCAACCCTGTGGGCCTTCAAACAGATGCGTCTTCCAGCCCCGCGCCTGAGCCATTTCGATATTGTCCATGCGGTCGTCCGCAAACAAGAGCCGGTCCGGCTCGATCGCGCTGTCTTCTTCGACGATCTCATAGATGCGATTAAAGGGTTTCACATGCCCTAGTTTGCCCGAAACATAGTAGCGATCGAATTCTTTCAGGATCTCAAAGACCTCTGAGGCGCGGTCCCAGATGTCATCGCCAAAGTTTGACAAGACGAACACCGGAACCCCCTTGGCGCGCAAAGCCCGCAGAAGCCGCCAAGAATGATCAATTGCGGGCCCTGCGAGGTCAAACCAATTGTCATGCCACATGCGGATAGCGTCGCCCCACTTCGGATGCTCTTCGGCAAACGCATAGGCGCGTTCCTTGAGCGGAGCCCCCAGATCGACGTCATTGTTCATATCGTGCAGATCAAGCTCGGCAAACATGTCGCGACGCTTGTCTTCGCCAATCAGGCGGTCATAGGCGCGCTCCGGCTGCCACTCAATCAGGACGTTTCCAACATCAAAAACAACGGCGTCTATCGGCACGGGAGGCTTCCTTTTGACTGAATTTGGCCCGACAGAACCAAGCCAAGCAACAACATGCAAGCCGAAACGAAATCAGGCCCAACATAGGGGGCCTGAAATCAAGCAAGATGCCAGGGATTAGTGGGTGTTGTACCACTCCACCATCTGCTCGGGGTGCTCGGAGAAATACTGGTAGCCGCGGAAGCGCTGGGTGGTGCCCTCGATCCAGTAGAGTTTTTTGTCCTCAACCGGAATATTGTCATAAACCGCCTGAACATCCTCTTCGGCATAGGTCGCGGAGTCCTTGCGCACTTGGATCACGAAGGTCGGCACTTTCACATGTGCCGCATCCAACTGCGGAGAGCTGTCCTCGATGCGGAAGCCCCAGATCTCACGATAGTTGCGCTCAAAGGCGTCATAACCGCGTTTGCCCATGCGCAGGCTCTTGGACAGTTTACGCACCAGAACTTCACCTGAAATTGGCTGGACCAGGATCATCGACTTGATGCCCTCAAAGGCCTCTGGGTGTTTCTCCATGGCCACCAGGGTCGCGTTGCCGCCCAGGCAGATGGACTGCAGGTGGATGTCCATATCTTTGGTCTTTGGGTTGCTGCGCACATAGTTCAGCGAGCCCAAAACGTCTTTGTATTCAAAGAGTTTCGGGTTGTAGCCTTTGTTCTGACCCGGCGCGGAATAGCCGTGGTTGCGCAGGTCATAGGCCAGCACGTTATAGCCCGCTTCGACCAGAGCTTTGTATTTCGGGATGAAGTTCACCTCAAACCCGCCAGCCTGGCGCCACCCTTTCAGGTGACCGGCATAGCCATAGCGGTTTCCGGGCGAAAAGTGGTTGCAGATCACGATTTTATTGGAAGGTTTTTTGGCGGGCATATACCAGCCTTCCAAGGTGATCCCATCAGCGGATTGGAAGGATACGTCCTCATACTCGAGGCCGAATTCATCGGGGCGACGCAGGATTGGCGAGCGGCGGGTATCGGCGATCATGCCAGCAATGCGGCGCATCATGAAGTTAACGATCATAGGTCTTAGTCCTTTCAGTGCTTCCTGAGGTCGGGGCAATGCGAGACCAGTCAGTTCAAGTGTTGCGCGATTTACAGTGTTGCGCGTTTTGTAAGGTGTATTTGTACAAAAATACGCAAACTGTCAAGTGGTAAGGTTTGGTGGAAAATCAAACCAGCCATGCGCAATGCGCATAAGCCGGAAACTTTCAAAGTTTCCGACGTCGATTTCTTTCAAAGAAATCGGGTCTAGTCAGGTTTACTGTGGACGCGGTGGATGCCGGTCCGGAGACTGAGCCGCAAGGCTTTCAC
The DNA here is from genome assembly GCF_017798205.1 of Cognatishimia activa. Classification (NCBI taxonomy): domain Bacteria; kingdom Pseudomonadati; phylum Pseudomonadota; class Alphaproteobacteria; order Rhodobacterales; family Paracoccaceae; genus Cognatishimia; species Cognatishimia activa. The sequence goes on from NZ_CP060010.1 coordinate 1,730,236, forward strand.
GCCAAACCACAAAGAGGCCAGCGCCCACAATCAGGATCATGCCCACCCAAGAATTCACGCTTGGCCAATCGCCAAAAATGACAACGCCAAACATGACTCCCATCGGTAAAGCGACATATTCAAGTGGTGCCACAAGGCTTGCTTCGCCCAAACGGTAGGCCTGACTGACGAAGTAGTTAGACCCCGCCGTCGCAACGCCGATGATCAGGAAAAGCGGCAAATCGGACATCACCGGCCAAATCCAGGGCCGCAGCAAGAACGCGAAAAGTTCGCCCCCCATTCCGTCATATTGCCCGGCTCCAAAAGCGATCCCCATAGCGCCCATGATCACAAAAAAGGTCAGCTGCAGGTACAGCGACATCGTCGTGGCCGTCACTGCATCCCCAATCGCACGGGTCATCACTTGCAGGATCGCATAGCAGGCCGCCGCGATCAGAGGCAGGAGGAACGCGATCTGAAAGCCCTCGCCACCCGGCCGCAGCATGATCAGAACACCGATTAGCCCGATCCCCACGGCAGACCACCTGCGAGGGCCAGCGGTTTCTCCGAGAAACACGACCGACATCGCCAAAATCATCAAAGGACAGATGAAAAAGATCCCGACCGTATCGGCAATCGGTAAGATGGCGATCCCAAGGAAGAAGAACAGATTGGCCAAGACCATCAACAGCCCGCGCACGATCAAAACACCTTGGCGGCTGCCGCGCAGCGACAATTTCTGACGTTCAAAAGGCGCGAGTACAAAGAGGATCACTGCAATGGCAATGATCGAGCGCAGGAACATCATCTGCGGCAGCGAGAAATCACCGCTCATGAACTTCACCGTGGCGTCATTCACCGAGAAACATAGCGAAGAGGTCACCGCGGCAATCGCCCCGAGCGTGTTTCTCGACATATGCGCAAAAGCAACCATGCGTGCCTCCCTCAATCAAAGCAAAGCACGCGATTGGCGCTTAGGTCTGAACCATAAACGACATAGAGGACAGTTTGCGGCAGCAGCTAGGCTTTGGCCGCGCGCAAGACCCGCTCAAGACTATCGAGGAACCGGCTGCGGTCGGCCTTGGTAAATCCCTTGCCGCCGCCTTGCGTAAACGGATCCGCAGACCGTAGATCCGCCATCAGATCCCGCATGGCGAGGGCTTCTTTGACGTTCTGCGTGGTCAGGGCCTCGCCATTATGCTTCAGCACCTTCGCGCCTGCATCCACCACTTTGGCGGCCAGTGGGATGTCGCCGGTCACGACCACATCCCCCACGCCCGCGCGATCAGCGATCCACATATCGGCCACGTCAGGCCCCTCCGGGACGATCACATTTTCCACCAAAGGATTTTGCGACGGCCGCAGCCCGCCATTGGACACCACATAGACCTTCACCTTGTGGCGTGTCGCGACCCGCTCGACCTCGGCTTTCACCGGGCAGGCGTCCGCGTCCATATAGATGGCGGTCACGATTTGGCTTTCTTGTTGGTCTTCTTTGCGACCTTGAATTCCTCAGGGATAGGCATGCGGTTAAAGGCGTCCAGACCTGCGATCCGGTAGGCCTCGGCCAAGGTCGGATAGTTGAAGGTGTTTTCGACGAAATAATCGACCGTGCCTTTCAGGTTCAGCACCGCCTGCGCGATGTGGATCAGCTCGGTTGCGCCTTCACCCACGATCTGCACACCCAGCACGCGACGCGTCTTGAGGCTGATCAGCATTTTCAGCATGCCTTGCTCAAGCCCCATGATATGCCCGCGCGAAGTCTCGCGGAAACGTGCGACGCCGACCTCATAGGGGATTTTGCGCTCCTGTAGTTCCTCTTCGGACATGCCACAGGTCGAGATTTCCGGCACCGAATAGATGCCATAAGGAAACCACGGGCTTTCCGGCAGAGTAGGGGTCTCAAGCGCGTGACAGGCCGCAACACGGCCCTGTTGCATCGAGGTGGAGGCAAGGCTCGGGTGGCCGATGACATCGCCGGCTGCGTATATATGCCCAACCTCGGTCTGATAGGTCTTGCGATCCACAGAGATCCGCCCGCGATGGTCGGTTTCCAGACCAACCGCATCCAGGTTCAGCTTGCTTGTCGCGCCCATACGCCCCGCTGCAAACAAGAGCATCTCAGCACGGACATGGCGGCCGTTCTCGAGGCTGACTTCGACGTGCTCGCCCATGTCCTCGACCTTTTCAATCGCAGACCCCAAACGCAAGTCGACGCCGTTCTCGCGGATCTCATGGGTAAACTCGGCAATTAGTCCGTCGTCGATGAAATCAAGGAAACTGTCGCGCGGCTCAATCAGGGTCACGTTCACGTCCAGAGCCGAGAACATGGTGGCATATTCCACGCCAATAACCCCCGCGCCGACAACGACCAATGAACGCGGGATCCGCGCCATCTCGAGGAATTCGTCGCTGTCCACAATGGTTTCGCCATTGAATGGAATAGTGTCAGGCCGGAACGTCTTGGTGCCGGTCGAGATCAGGAACTTCTCGCCCGTGATCCGCGTGGTCTCACCGCCTTCAATGGCGACCTCGATCTCGTTCGGGCCGACAAAGCTCGCGATCCCATTCAGCGTATCCACATGGTTGCGGTTGAACTGATGCTCAAGCACGTCGACTTCATAATCGAGCGTCATGTGGAGGCGCGCTTTCAGGTCTTCGGCGCGGATCTGGTCTTTGACGCGGTAAGACCGCCCATAAAAGCTGCGTTCCCGCCATCCTGACAGATTCAAAACCGTCTCGCGCAGGGTCTTGGAGGGGATGGTGCCCGTATGCACCGACACACCGCCCAGTTTATCCTGACGATCCACCACCAGAACACGACGCTTGAGTTTCCCCGCCTGAATTGCCGCCGCACGGCCTGAGGGGCCAGAGCCGATGACGATCAGATCAAAATCAAAACTGCTCATGAGTTACTCTCCGTACAGGGCGTCGGCGTGGAAACTGATGTGGTCTTCCATGAAGGTCGCGACAAAGAAATAGCTGTGGTCATAGCCTTTCTGTAGTCGCAAGGTCGCCTCCTGGCGTCGCTCAGACACGGCAGCGGCTAAAGCCTCAGGGCGCAGAAGGTCAAGGAACTGATCTTCGGTCCCTGTGTCCACCAAGACAGGCCCGTCAAAGCCCGCGTTGTGCATCAACAGAGAGGCATCATGCGCGGCCCACAGACCCTCGTCCTCACCCAAATAGGCTGTCAGCTGTTTGCGGCCCCAATCAGACGCGGTTGGATTGCAGATTGGCGCAAAGGCAGAGACAGATTTGAACCGCCCCGGCAGAGACATCGCCAGCGTCAACGCGCCGTGGCCACCCATCGAATGACCCGTGATTGCCTGACGCTCCATATCTAAAGGGAAGTTATTGCCCAGAAACTCGGGCAATTCTTCGGCGATATAGTCCCACATCTGAAAATGCGCGGCCCATGGCGCCTGTGTGGCGTTCACATAGAACCCCGCGCCCTGACCCAGATCATAGGCCTCATCATCCGCAACGCCTTCGCCACGTGGAGAGGTATCTGGAAAGACCAACGCAATACCCTGTTCCGCAGCCCAAGCCTGTGCACCCGCTTTCACCATCGCGTTCTCATGCGTGCAGGTCAGGCCCGAGAGATACCAAAGAACAGGCACCGGCCCGTCTTTCGCCTCGGCAGGCAGGAACAGCCCAAAGGTCATATCGCAATGACAGCTTTCGGACGCGTGCTTATAGACGCCCTGCGTGCCACCAAAACATGCGTTTTCCGAAATGATCTCCATCGGCGTTGCTCCCTCATCCCCTATGGTTGCGTTGTGGCTACCTCATGGCTTCCCCTTAGGGCAAGCGCCAACAAGACCTCGGGCTGTTCAAATCCGACCGCTGCCGCCTTTCACAGCATTTGCACCCAGCCGATGACCAGCGAGAGCGTCACAATCGAGATCGCCGTCGAAATCAGGATCGCGGTTGAGGCGCGTTGCGCGGCCACACCATAGTGCTGCGCCAACATAAAGACATTGCCCGCCACGGGCAGCGCCGCCGCCGCAATTATGACGCCAGCAGAGAATGCGTCGATCTTGAAAATCATCAGCGCACAGATCGCGACGGCAGCAGGATGCAGAACCAACTTGCAAAAGGTGATCCAGCCCGCAACGCTGAGCCGTTCAGCCGATTTCCCCGCCAAGGATGCGCCAATCGCAAACAAAGCCCCCGGCGTCGCAGCAGAACCTAAGAGATCCAGAAATGTATTCGCGACCTCTGGGATCGGCCATTCCATAGCAGACCATCCAAGGCCCAGAACAATCGATACAATCATCGGATTGCGCAGCAGGCCCAAACCGATTGTGCGCAGAATCCCAAAGCTCATCCGCCCATCCCGTGCACCGGTGATCAAGATCACAATCAGCGAGGAAAAGACGATCAGATCGACCATCAGAACCAGCATATTCGGCCCAATCGAAGCCTCTCCGAACAAGAGCAGCAGCATCGGTATTCCCAGAAAGCCAACATTGCCAATGACCGCGCATTGGCTTTCGACGGCGGTGGTGGGTATGTCCTCGCCACGCAAAAGACAGACAACAGTTGCCACGATATAAACGGCCATCGTGCCCGCCAGATAGGCCCAGATGACCTGCCAATCCAGCACCTCGCCCAACGATAGGTTGGCCGAGAATTTGAACAGCATCGCCGACAGGGCGAAATAGAAAACGAACTTCGTCAGATAGGCCGTGGCCTCTTCGTTAAAGAACCCACGGCGGCCCGCCATATAGCCAAGCCCAATGATTGCGAAAAATGGAAGGGTCTTTAGGAAAATCGCCAGCATGCGGAATTGGTAACAGAATGCGACCAATCCGCAATGCCAATTCTCGGCGCTATGCCGTGCGCGGGGACCGCATGACCGAAATCATGATTGCGACGCCTATGGCCCCGATCACCAGCCCTGCAATGACGCCCGCGCCCCCTGCGCCGAACCCAAAGATCATCACCGCGTCATGCAGGTTGAAGGCCACGATCGCAAACGCACCGATCAACATCGGCTCCCGGGTGCCTTTGACCACGCCATAAACCGCAATCAGCGCCAGCGTCAGCTGGCGCCCCAGAAAAGCGCCAGTAACAGATCCCAAACTCGCTGGATCTCCGCTGAGATTGGCAAGGCCCGGGTTGCTCAGAGGGTTTGCGTAGGCCGGTAGGGTGAACACCAGAATGATCGCGGCAAGAAGGGCCAACCCAATGCGGGGCAGGCGGAATGTTTTGGGTGGCATAACTATCTCCAGAATCATATTTATCTTTCTGGAAAGATAAATACTGGATTTGCGTCTTGCAATAGCAAAGCCTCGACTTCATGACGGTTGAGAAAGGAGAGACGCATGCCAGGGTCTGATCGACGCAGTTGGCCCCCAGAGGGCACGCCCGCCGCGCGGGTTGTCGGCGGCCTTTTCCGCAGTCGAAATTATGTGTGGGACAACGACCACCGGATCGTTGCAACCTATGGCGTGACCTGGACGCAGTTCCTGACCCTCATGGCGCTCAGGTCTGCGGGGCCTGATTTTGTGCTGTCTCCGACCGAACTCTACGATGCAACACAGGCCAGCTCGGGTGGCATGACCAAGATGCTGCATGGGCTGGCCGACAAAGATTACATTCGGCGCGTCCCAAACCCAGAGGACAAGCGCAGCAAACTGGTGCAGCTCACCGACACAGGCGCAGATCTGGCCGAAGAGATTGTGGACCGTCTGATCGCAACGAATACTGAGCTCTTCGGGTCTATTTTGTCAGATGAGGAATGCGCGACGCTGGCGGGGCTACTTCAAAAACTCAGCAAAGGCCTGCAAGACAAGAAATAGATCACCGTTCGTTTACCTAGATCAGTCAATGTTTTGCCTTGAACTCCGCGCGCCCTAGCTTACATGCAAGCTCCGTCCACAGGTTGATCTCGGAATTTTGAGATGCGCTGACCCTGGGGCAAGAAATGATACGCTTGAAAAAACTGAACTGGTCAGTTTAAATCTGTAGTCAAATAGTGACAGGATCTTATGAACACCCAAACCCCGATTATTCGTAAAGGTCGCAAGGTCGACCAAGTCCTCGCCGGTGCGCGCGAGGTATTCCTGCGCGACGGGTTTGAAGGGGCCAGTGTGGACGAGATCGCAAAGGTCTCGGGCGTGTCCAAGGCGACGCTCTATAGCTATTTCACCGACAAACGGCGCCTGTTCCAAGAGGTCATTCAGGCCGAATGCGACCGCATGTCCCGCGAGATCGAGGCGCAGATCGATCCGGATGCTCCGACGCGTGAGGCGCTCTTGACCGCGGCCTATGGAATGACGCGCTTTCTTGTGTCGCGCTTTGCGCAACGGGTGTTTCGGATTTGCTTGGCGGAACGGGATCGTTTCCCCGAACTCAGCCAGACCTATTTCGAAAGTGGTCCCAAGAATGGCCATGAGCAACTGGCCATGCATCTGAAAGCCGCGGCAGACTGCGGCGAGCTCAAGATCGAGAATGTTGATATGGCAGCATATCAGTTTGCGGAACTCTGCAAATCTGATCTGTTTGCCCGCGCGGCCTTTGGCATCGACTCAGAGTTTTCTGACGCCGAAATCGCACTGGTCGCCGAAGAAGCCGTTGAAACCTTTATGGCGCGCTACGGGGTGTAAATCGGAAGGCGTAAGGCGGGCTTAAGCCCGCCCTACACTTGTTGTCTGTTAGGCGAATTCAACCACGGCGCGGATCGACTTGCCCTCGTGCATCAAATCAAAGCCTTCGTTGATCTGATCCAACGTCAGCTTATGGGTAATCATCGGATCGATCTCGATCTTACCGTCCATGTACCAATCCACGAACTGAGGTACATCGGTGCGCCCCTTCGCGCCACCAAAGGCGGTGCCTTTCCAGACGCGTCCCGTCACCAGTTGGAACGGACGGGTCGAGATCTCGGCCCCTGCAGGGGCTACGCCGATGATGACCGACACGCCCCAACCGCGGTGTGAGCATTCCAGCGCGTCGCGCATCACTTGCACATTGCCGGTGGCATCAAAGGAATAATCCACGCCGCCGAATGCGTCCTTTTCGGTCTTGGTCAGTTCAACAATGCGATCCACGACCGACTGATCGCCCAATTCCGATGGGTTCACAAAGTCGGTCATGCCAAATTTGCGCGCCATCTCGGCTTTGTCGGAATTCAGATCCACACCGATGATCTTATCAGCCCCCGCCATGCGCAGGCCTTGGATCACGTTCAAACCAATGCCACCCAGACCAAAGACCGCAGCCGTCGAACCAATCTCGACCCCTGCCGTATTGATCACCGCGCCAATGCCCGTAGTGACGCCGCAGCCGATGTAGCAGATCTTGTCAAAGGGCGCGTCTTCGCGGACTTTCGCCAGCGCAATCTCTGGCAGAACCGTATGGTTCGCGAAGGTCGAGCAGCCCATGTAGTGGTAGATCGGCGTGCCATCCAGCATCGAGAACCGCGTCGTGCCATCTGGCATCAGACCTTGGCCTTGCGTGCCACGGATCGCGGTGCAGAGGTTGGTTTTGCCGGACAGGCAGGAATGACACTCACGGCATTCCGGCGTGTAAAGCGGGATCACGTGATCGCCGGGCTTCAGTGTGGTGACGCCTTCTCCGACTTCAACCACAACGCCCGCGCCCTCATGGCCAAGGATCGAGGGAAACAGCCCCTCAGGGTCAGCGCCGGAACGGGTGAATTCATCCGTGTGACAAATGCCGGTCGCTTTGACCTCGATCAGAACCTCGCCCTTTTTCGGGCCGTCCAGGTTCACCTCCATCACTTCTAGGGGTTTGCCTGCCTCTAGGGCGACTGCGGCACGGGTGCGCATCATGGGTGGGGTCTCCTCCTGTTGTCTTTGAGTGTGACCTTGCGGCAAATCCTGAGTCGGCGCAATCGGGCATCCGACTCAGAAAGGCTCGGGAACGACAAAGGCCTAGGCGCGGTCGATTCTGGCTGCGAAACATCCGCGTGCGGCGAAGTGGGCGTGGATATAGGCGATGCGCTCGTCCTGAAACATCCGCTCGATGGTGGCTTGAACCGCGTCCCCCTGCACCAGATCGGCGTCCTCTATGCAGCCAACCTCGTCGATCCCGCGCAAGGCCATGGGGTTGGCCGTCAGAAGGGGCGGCACAGTGTTTTCCGCCTCATAAGGCGTGTCCGCGCCCTCTTGCACATAGATCGCATGACGCGAGCGATAGGGGCTGTCCACAGGCAGGTGCTCATAGTTCAGCAAAAGCGCTGTGCCGCCGATTTCGATGGGCGTCAGGCTGACGCGGTCGGGGTAGGCGGGATAGTCTTCGACCGCATGGCGCGTGATATGGAGATCCGCCAGCTCTGCGTCGGATTTGCCGTAGAGATGTTGAAATGGCTCGGGGTCCAAGCCTTTAATTCGAAACGGCATTTTTGCCTCCTTGTTGCGATGTGATGCGTCACAGTCGCAAAAGAAGGCCCAGTCAATCAGCCCGTTTCTTGCGCTTTCATGAGGTCATTTGCGATAGGCCTTATGACAGCTGCGACAGGATCCGCCGACCGCGCCCATACCGGCGGCAATCGTTTCGGCACTCGTGACGTCCATCGCTTCAGCCGCATCCCTCAACGCGTCGGCCTTGGCTGTGAAATCGGCAAAGTCAGACCAGATCGCAGGCAAGGCCTCGCTTTTCGGATCATCCTCTTGGGCTTCAAACAAGGCAGGGATCTCCGCCGCATGCTGTACCAAAGCCGCCTTGGCCGAGGTCGCGGCTCCCGCGTCAAACGCAACCCGTCCGCGCGCCATATTCCCCAGCACTTTTGACGCCGCGCCGATCTGCTCCATCCCCTGCATCCGCGCCATGACGGCGGGGTTTTTCACCCCATTGTGCGCCAGCGCCATGCTGGCGATCATCAGACTGCTGGTGAGGATGAGGACGGTCTTGCGCATGGTGGCTCTCCTATTGGCTGTCCCTAGACCACCTCGACTCGGGCGCAGAATCAAGCTAGAAAATTAGAACAAAAGTGGAACATTGCTACCCAATGCCCAAACGACGTGTGCTTTCTTTGTGGTTCCCACGACTGGGGGCCGAACGGTTGATCCGCCAGGACCCGATGCTGGCGGAGCGGCCGTTTATTGTGCTGCGCGACACCGGCCAGATGCAGGTGATCGCCTCGATGAATGCCCATGCGCAGGCCGCGGGGCTGACCCACGACCAGCCGCTGCGCGATGCCCAAGCCATGTGCCCCGAGGTGCTGACGCGTCTGCAAAACCCGCGTTCTGAGGCGCTGTTCCTGACATCGCTCAGGCGCTGGGCGGGCAAGTTCTCGCCTTGGGTCTCGGAACAAGCCCCCAATAGCCTGCTGATCGACATCACCGGCTGCGCGCATCTTTATGGCGGAGAAGAACCGATGCTGGCCCAAGTCCAAGACGATTGCGCCCAGCTGGGTCTTTCTGTGCAAGCAGGCGTCGCCGATACGGTCGGCGCGGCCTGGGCCTTGGCGCGTTACGCAGGCCAGCCCGGCGCACAGCTGCGCAGCGGAGACGCCATCGACCAAGAGGCCCGCGCCACAAGATCCCGCGCCGTCAAGCGCCGCCACTGGGAACGTGGTGGCGCGGCCCCGCGTGTCGGCGAGCTGCCGGCCCAAAGCTACCGGATCGCCCAGCCGGGCCAGACCTATGCCGCGCTCTCGGATCTGCCCGTCGCCGCCCTGCGCCTATCTGAGGACAACAAGACCCAGCTCCTCCGCCTTGGCATCCGCAAGATCGGAGACCTCTTGGGCCAACCCCGCGCAGGGCTTGCCCGTCGCTTTGGCCGCGATCTGGTGATGCGGCTGGATCAGGCCATGGGCCATCAGCCCGAACCGGTCAGCCCCGCGGCCCCTCCACCGCGTTTTGCGGTGCGCCTCAGTTTTCCCGAACCTATCGGGCTGGAAGAAGACGTGCTAGCGGCGCTCGACCGCCTCTTGCCGCGGCTCTGTCAGCGCCTAAAGGATAAATCCCAAGGCGCACGGGTGGTGCGCCTGCAGGCCTTTCGCACCGATCGCTCTATGCAAGAACTCGAGGTCGGGCTGGCCCGCGCCTCAGATGACCCCCACCGCATCCGCCCGCTTTTGGCGATGAAACTGGGGGATCTGGTGTCGGACTATGGCTTTGACCTCTTGCGGGTTGAGGCCCCTCTGACCGAGCATCTCTCAAGCCGTCAGATGACCGGCCACGCCGAGGCAGGCCGTCAGGTCGCGGACCGTTTGGCGCGTTCCACCGCGATGGATGACCTCTTGGGCCGCATTGGTGCGCGTATCGGTCTTGAGCGCATCACCCGCGTCCATCCCGCCGAGAGCCATATCCCCGAGAAATCCCACAGCATTCTGGCCGCAGCCTGGTCCGAACCTTTTTCCGATCCCTGGCCCGACTACCAACTCGACCGCCCCGCGCTTTTGTGGCGTCCCGAGCCGGTGACTGCGCCCGACACGCCAGCCGTGCCACGCGGGTTCCGATGGCGCGGCCGCAGCCTGACATTGCATCACGCCCGAGGCCCCGAACGCCTCGCGCCGGAATGGTGGCTGGATGATCCCGACTGGCGCAGCGGGACGCGGGATTATTGGGATATCATCTGCGCCGAGGGGGACCGGCTGTGGCTGTTCTACGCCCATGGCGGCGCGATTTCCTCGGGGTGGTTCTGTCACGGGAGCTTTGCTTGAAAGAAAAGGCCCGGAGCGCGTGCGGCACGCACGCAGGGCCATCGCCGGCCCGACCCACCGGGCTGGCGATATGTTGGCGGCGAGTGATGCAGCAGAGTTTCAGACACTTTGCCAACATAAAGCGTAAGACAGTCACGTTCCACGCCACCCCGTCGGGCCAGCAATGGCCCTGCTCTGGGACAACGTCTCAAAACTATTCTGGAAAAGAAGGCCCCCGGCGGCGCGTCGGGTGGGGGCAAGAAAACTGCGCCACCGGGGTTGTGAGCGGGAAGATCTCGCTACAATGCCTTTATGCTCTTGGGATTGGGCGGATTCGGGGAACATAAGGGGCAATTTGGGTATCTCTTTGGGGCAAAACCGAGGCAGGGTTGATTTCTGGCGCAAACGGAGCGACGCTAAACCTCATGAACATGACCACACCGACTCCGTTTCAAAACGGACAAGCCGTGCCCCAGCAGGTGGCCTTCCACCGCACAGAGCTCAACGTGATCCTATCCCTTTACGGCCGCATGGTCGCCGCCGGAGAATGGCGCGACTATGGGATTTCCAACCTCAAGGACGTCGCGGTGTTTTCCGTGTTCAGACGCACCGCCGAACACCCGCTTTATACCATCGAGAAGCGCCCGAAACTGCGCAACAAGCAGGGGCTTTATTCCGTTGTTGGCATGGATGGGCAGATCTTGAAACGCGGGCATGATCTGAAAACCGTGCTCCGCGTGCTGGAACGCAAACTGATCCGCGCTGTTGAATAGACCCGATAGCGGCCTAGGTCTTAAGAGCTAAGGTTTTCCACAACAAAGAAGAAGTTCCGCCAAGCGAGCTGTTGCTCTTGTGACAGTTCACTATCGCCGCCGATCTCAAAGGTCTCTGGCGAGAGATGCTCGAGGTTCAGTTTCGTCGCCGCCGTGCAAAGTCGTTCTTCCTGTTCGCTGTTCAGCGGAGCCCCCATGATTTGGGCCAGCTTCACTTCACCTGTCTGCGCCTTTTTCAGATCGGTAACGATGCGCTCCATCTGCGCGGCCTCAGCGTCTTCGGGGAATGCCGTCACAACCGCATCGATGCGCGATAGGTCCTCTTCGGCCTCGCCGCCACAGGCCCATTTGATGGCGATGGGCACAAGGACGAAATCAAAGCCATAGAACACATTGCCAGATGGATCGTCCTGCGCGGACACAGGGGCCGCCAAAAGCGTCAGCGCAACCACGCTGCTTCGTAGTAGATGAGACATAGAAAACCCCTCCCAAGGTTTAACACTAGTTACTTTGCGCCTGCAGCCATCACGCAGAGCAATTCAAACATCACCGAGACCCCCAAGAACGCAGTCCCTCCGGCCTGATCAAAAGGCGGCGAGACCTCGACCATATCCGCGCCGACAATGTTCAGCCCCTCAAGCTCGCGCACGACCTGCAGCGCTTCAAAACTGTTCGGCCCGCCCACTTCAGGCGTGCCTGTGCCCGGCGCAAAGGTCGGGTCTATGAAGTCGATGTCATAGCTGACATAGGTCTCACCCGCGCCCACGATCTCGCGGGCCTCGGCCATGACATCGGCGATGCCACGCTTAAAGAACTCTTCAATGCGGATGATGCGGATGCCTTCGGCGCGCGCGAAATCGATGTCTTCGTCGTCATAGGCCGTGCCACGGATGCCGATCTGGACCACGCGTTTGGGATCCAGCAACCCTTCCTCAACCGCGCGGCGAAAGGGCGTGCCATGGGTGTACATCGTGCCGCCGAAATAGCTGTGAAACAGATCGGTATGGCTGTCAAAATGCACCATGCCAACGGGCCCTTTGCGCGCTACGGACCGAAGAACAGGCAGCGAAGTCAGATGATCCCCGCCCGCCGTCAGAGGCGTGATCCCCTGATCCAGTGCCTGATTGTAAAAGGCCGTGATCCGATCCATGGAATCGTGAATATCAGCGGGGTTCGGCCCCACATCTCCCAGATCGGCGCAGTTCACAGCTTCAAATGGGCGCACGCCTGTTGCGCCATTCTGGGCGCGGATCATGGTGGAGGCATCGCGCAGCTGGCGCGGCCCATGACGCGGGCCGGGACGGTTGGTCGTGCCACTGTCCCAAGGTACGCCGATGATGCCGACGTCCACATCCGAAATCCGCGCGTCGTCAAGGGCAACGTAGGGCAGGCGCATAAAAGTCGGAACGCCTGCGAACCGAGGCAGCTCCATGCCCGAAACTGGTTGAAAGAAACCGTCACTCATTGCTGTCCTCCAAAATCCGCTTGCGAGACGTCACCGGCCCGCCGCCTTGTTGTTCAATCCTAGCAATACCCGCCGCGATATCCTCATAGCAGGTCGCCATGGCATGAGCATTAGCGTGGATCATGCGGGTCTCGTCTATGACCATGGCGACATGGCCTTTCCAAAAGATCAAGTCGCCTCGTCGGTGGGGGTCGTTAGGGCCAAGCGTCGTGCCTAGGTCTTGCTCTTGCAAATCGCTATCGCCGGGGCAGGCAATGCCACAAGCCAGCAAGGACGCCTGCATAAGGCCGGAACAGTCGATCCCGAACCGGCTGTTTCCACCCCAAAGATAGGGCGTATCCAAATACAGTTCGGCTTCGACCACGGGATCGGCCTGTTTCTCGTCCAGTGGCCCCAAATGTTGCAGAGGAATATACCCGTCTGCCGTTTGCGCAAAGCCATTGGACGTATCGATCACATGCAACAGACAGCCATGGCTCAGGCGCATGACGTCCATCGATTTGATGTCGGCCAAGCGATAGATGTGGCTTGAAGCGGCCGTGACCCGATGGGTCGGTGCGGGGCATTGGGCCAAAGACGAATTGGGCACATAGCCCACGTATCCGTCTTTTACAGAGCGCACGAAAGCCCAACCTTTGTGGACCTCGTAGACGTCCACAGCGTCGCCGAACAAAAGCTGCCGCTCGCGGTGGCCCTCGGGGACATTCATCAGGTCTACCAAGGGCCAATGCACCGAAAACGGCTCAGGATCGACATAGTCCACACCCGGCCAAGTCTCGCGCAGACTGGGGTCCGCGACACGCGCATTGGCTGGGGTAAGGCGTCGATCCGGGGTCATATATCTAGGATCTTGGGCAGAGCTGCGAGGATGGCCCGAGCCCCCATACCCACGCCGCCTTTCGGGCGGGCAGGGGCTGCGGAGGGGTTCCAGCCATAGATGTCAAAATGGGTATAGTTCTGACCTTCCGCAAACCGTCTTAGGAACAATGCGGCGGTGATGGATCCGGCAAAGCCTCCTTTCGGGGCGTTGTCCAGATCTGCAATGCCGGGCTCGATCATCTTTTCATAAGGTTCCCAGAAGGGCATGCGCCAGACTGGGTCTGCAACGGCCTGTGCTGCCTCATCCAAGGCCGCCGCCGTGGCGGTGTCATCCGTGTAAAAAGGCGACAGATCGGGCCCGACGGCCACGCGGGCAGCCCCTGTGAGCGTTGCCATGGAAATAAGCTGGTCTGGGTTTTCCTCGGCGGCCAGCGCCAAAGCGTCGGCCAAGACCAAGCGCCCTTCGGCATCGGTGTTGTTGATCTCAACGGTCAGCCCTTTGCGCGACGTGAGGATGTCGCCCGGACGGAAGGCATCCGCGCTGACAGAATTCTCAACCGCTGGGATCAGCACGCGCAATTGCAAAGGCAAATCGAGCGCCATGATCATATGCGCAAGGCCCAATACGGTGGCCGCGCCGCCCATGTCCTTTTTCATCAACCCCATCGAGGCGCCCGGTTTCAGGTTAAGACCACCGGTGTCAAAACACACGCCCTTGCCAACCAGCGTGAGGGTCGGACCTGTGCCGCCCCACCGCATGTCCAACAAGCGTGGTGCTTGCGATGCGGCACGTCCGACCGCGTGGATCATCGGGAAGTTTTGCTCGATCAAGTCCGCGCCCGTCGTGACATTCATCGTCGCACCAAACTGGTCGGCAACGCTGTGCGTCGCGGCCTCGAGTTGATCCGGCCCCATGTCATTTGCAGGCGTGTTGATCAGGTCTCGGGTGAGAGCCTCTCCGGTGGCAATGGCTTCGATGCGGGCGGGCTCTAGACCCTCTGGGCAAACAAGCCGCGCGCTGGCACCAGAGGCCTTGGTGTAGCGATCGAAAGCGTAGCCCGCCAAAAGCCACCCAAGGGCCTCGGTTTCCAGGTCCAGATCCGCAGGAACATGGGCCAAAGCATAGGTGCCCTCAGGCAGGGCTTTCGCCGAAGCAGCCAGCACAAATCTGGAACGCGCCCGCGTTTTGGCTGATCCCAATCCAACGACTGCACCTGAAACGCCTCCTTCTGTGTCAGGTAAAAGGACAACCGCACCAAGCGAGGCTTTGAAGCCGGCACTGCCGATCCATGCTTTGATTGAGTCAGGCTGCGTTGCGAGCCAATCCTCAAGCCCTTCGGGTGTGAATGCATAGATCGGCGTTGCGTCAGAAGTAAGCGGGGCGAAGGTCAGTGGCATTTAGATGTCTTTATTGGAACTAGGTGCTCGATGCCTCCAGCCTAGCCGCTTCGCCTCAACCATCAAGCGGTTTTATCCGGATGTATCGCAAAGCAGCCGATAGTCGGTCAAAGATTTGTCACCGATCCGCATCAACCTGAAGAACGTCGCCGCAGTGGCCGCAGTGTCCTGAACGTCCAAAGTTTCGCTGACCGCACGGCTGGCTGTCGACAAAGAACGCATCCCGATTTGTTCACCAATCGCGTCCAAGCCGGCGACGCATATGGCAAATTCATCCCAATTCCCTGCCTGAAAGAAGGACTCGGCCCGCGTGAGCCGCGCCG
Source organism: Cognatishimia activa (assembly GCF_017798205.1). Lineage (NCBI taxonomy): Bacteria > Pseudomonadati > Pseudomonadota > Alphaproteobacteria > Rhodobacterales > Paracoccaceae > Cognatishimia > Cognatishimia activa. The sequence continues at coordinate 1,745,611 of NZ_CP060010.1, forward strand.
AAAGTTCGCGCATTGCTGTGGCCAGCACATCTTGGGCGTCCTTGGTGCCCAAAAGCTTAAACAAATGACGGATCTGTTTTTGGTCAAATTGAACCGCCTCATCCACATAAAGTATTGAAATCTGTGTCATCGCCCACCTGTTGTTCTGACCCACCACGATCGTGCCTTTGGTGCCATCGCGAGGTTGGAAAATCGTTAGGACGCTGGAGCGATTTCTTCTCAAATCGAGGTGAATTGGTGTCAATTTTTCCGAAATTTCGCGATGAGAAATGCAACTTTTCCCGAGGTCTGGCCACGGGGTTTCCCTTTCCGACCCAGTCATTTACTTAGGTGGAAGAGGTGAGTTTTGGATACATTCGACTTAGTCTTACTCAGCAGTTTTTCTCTTCTTGTTGCAGGTACAATCAAGGGTGTCGCAGGTCTTGGGCTGCCAACGGCCTCGGCTGCCATCATGACGTTGTGGATCGCGCCCAGAACTGCCATCGCCCTGATCTTGATTCCGATGCTTGTGTCAAACTTCTGGCAGGTCTGGCGCATGGGGGATGTGATCGGCGTGATGCGTCGCTATGCGCCTCTTTGCCTTGCCCTGGCGGTGGTGCTTTTTGTGACCGTTAGCCTTTCGGCGACAGCACCGGATCGCGTGATCTTTCTGGTGCTAGGAATTTCAATCCTGAGCTTTAGTGTCGTGAACCTTTTGGTGGATTTGCCCAAGCTCCCTGAACATCTTGATCGACCTGCGCAGGTTGTTGCAGGCAGCATTGCGGGAGTCCTTGGCGGCTTGAGCGGCATCTGGGCCGCGCCTATGGTGTTCTACCTTACGGCCCGACAAATTGACAAAGACGAGTTTATTCGGGCCACGGGGCTTTTGATCTTTGCAGGTTCGGTGCCATTGGCCGTCGGCTATGTGCAACAGGGCTTCTTGACCTCTGAATTTGCCGTTGTAGGGACGGTGATGATTGTGCCGACTTTGATCGGGTTCTCCGTTGGGGAACGCATTCGCAAAGGCTGGCCGAGCGATAAATTCAGGCGCATCTTCCTTTATTTGTTCCTGGTGATGGGTCTGAACCTGTTGCGGCGCGGTGTGTTCTAGGTCTCGGAAACTTTGAAAGTTTCCGACGTCGATTTCTTTTAAAGAAATCGCAACAAAAAAAGCCCCGCCAGAGGGCAGGGCTTTCGATAGATTTCAAGGCTCAATTCAGCCCTTCTTCAGAACCTCACGGCCCAGCGTTTCTGCAATCTGAACCGCGTTCAGCGCAGCACCTTTGCGCAGGTTGTCAGAGACGCACCACAGGTTGATCCCGTTCTCAATTGTGCTGTCCTGACGGATCCGCGAAATGAATGTCGCGAAATCGCCCACGCATTCTTTCGGGGTCACATAGCCACCGTCTTCGCGTTTATCGATCACCATAATGCCCGGCGCTTCACGCAGGATCTCGCGCGCTTCGTCCTCATCCAGGAACTCTTCGAATTCGATGTTCACAGACTCAGAGTGGCCCACAAAGACAGGCACACGCACACAGGTCGCGGTGACTTTGATCGCAGGATCCACGATCTTTTTGGTTTCAGCCACCATCTTCCACTCTTCTTTGGTGGAGCCGTCTTCCATGAACACATCGATATGCGGGATGACGTTAAAGGCGATCTCTTTGGTGTAAACTTTGGCAGGTACATCAGAGGTCGGGTTGTAAACCGCTTTGGTCTGATCCCAGAGCTCATCCATCGCGTCTTTGCCGGATCCCGACACAGATTGATAGGTGCTCACAACAACGCGTTTGATCTTGGCGCGGTCATGCAGCGGCTTCAGCGCTACAACCATCTGCGCGGTCGAGCAGTTCGGGTTCGCGATGATGTTTTTCTTGGAATAGCCATGAATTGCATCTGCATTACATTCCGGCACGATCAAAGGCACGTCCGGATCATAGCGATAGAGCGAAGAGTTATCGATCACGACACAACCCGCCGCCGCAGCTTTGGGCGCGTATTCCTTGGTTGCGGTCGAGCCCACAGCAAACAGCGCCATGTCCCAGCCGGTGAAATCAAAGGTGTCCAGATCCTGGGTGGTCAGGGTCTTGTCGCCAAAGCTGACTTCTGTGCCCAGCGACCGACGGCTGGCAAGAACTGCAAGTTCATCCACGGGGAACTGACGCTCCGCGAGGATATTCAGCATTTCGCGGCCCACGTTTCCGGTGGCTCCCACGACAACGACACGATATCCCATTTTCTTCTCCATAAGACTTATGTGTCCGAGCAATTCGGACGCGCTCTCATACCGAGCTTTACTTGTGGAAAAAAGGGGCAGGGGGCCGCATTCTTGTGATGTGGGACATCAAAGAACGCGATTTTGGGGATTATTCGGCCTGTAGCAGCCTCTGATAGACCTCAACCAGCGCGCGTGCTTCGTTTTCGATGGCGAAATGCCGTTCGACATGCTGCCGCGCAGCAATTCCTGCCTCCGCTAGAGTGTTACGATTCTCCAACATGTCGGTCAGGCCGAGCTATCTCAGCAAATGGTTTTAGAAACCGACTAAAAATTGATCTCGACGTCGGGCAGGTTCAGCTCTTTGATCAGCTCGCGCAATTCCTGACGCGCCGCGACGTTCGAGATATTGAGCTGCTTCACCCCAATGTCTTTCAGGTCCAGCAGGGTTAAACCGCGCGGAAAGAGTTCGCGGAAAATTACGCGCTCGTTAAAACCCGGTGCCGTGCGGAACCCGATCCGCTTGGCGAGGCGTTCCAGCGCATTGCCCATCTTTTCCTTATTGACCATCTGCTGCGCGCCCAGACGGTTACGCACCACGATCCAGTCAATCGGCTTAAGCCCCGCTTGAGCCCGCAATTGCCGCGCGTTCCAGACCATCTCGGAATAGACCGACGGGCCAAGGATCTTTTCCCCATCCACATCGATCTTCGCCAACAGATCGAAATCTACGAAACTGTCATTCAGCGGCGTGATCAGCGTGTCGGCCAGAGAATGCGCCACTTGAGACAGGCGCGTATGCGATCCGGGACAGTCAATCAGAATGAAATCATTGTCAGGCTCAAGCGTCGCAATCGCAGCTGACAACCGCATGTCGTAGATGTTTTCGCCTTCCTGCAAACTCGCGGGATCGATCTCGGGCAGGTCAAAATACTTAGGAGAGGGCAGCTCGATCTCGGCCTTTTCCATGAACCGTTCGCGGTTCTCGACATAACGGCCAAAGGTGCGTTGGCGCAGGTCCAGATCCAGCCCCGCAATGGAAAATCCCATCCGTGCAATGGCCGTTGCCACATGCATCGAAACGGTGGATTTCCCCGCTCCGCCCTTTTCGTTCCCCACAACGATGATATGCGCCATCTTTCGATCCCCAATATACTCTGTCGTGCCGGATGACCTTACGGTCTTATGCCCTTGATGCCACTATATGTTGTGTTTGCAGTTAGGGGAAGCACGGTTTGGCGCCCTTGTCATGCAATTCGGCTGAGGGTGCAAGCGGATTGCACCCGCCGCCTGTCAAACAGGCGCGCCGTCGATCCAGGAGCCTGTTTCAATACCGTCCAAAGTCCAGCTGCCGACGCGATAGCGGATCAACCGGAGCGTCGGATGCCCGACGGCGGCCGTCATGCGCCGCACCTGCCGGTTGCGCCCTTCAGAGATTGTCAGTTCGATCCACGAATCCGGCACGGATTTCCGCACCCGAATAGGCGGCGTGCGCGGCCAGAGCCCGGCGGGTTCGTCCATGCGTCGCACCTTGGCAGGTCGCGTCTTGCCGTCCTTGAGAACCACACCTTTGCGCAATTCTTCCAAAGCCTCATCAGACGGCACGCCCTCAACCTGCGCCCAATAGCATTTGCTCATCTTGTTTTTGGGATTGGCAATGCGGTTCTGCAGCTTGCCGCTGTCCGTCAACACAAGCAGCCCCTCGGAATCCCGATCCAGCCGCCCCGCCGCATAAACACCGGGCACGTCAATGAACTCGGACAACGTCCGCCGGGACGAGCCTTCGGTGCCTTTGTCGGTAAATTGCGACAGCACATCGAAGGGTTTGTTGAAAAGGATCACGCGAGCCATGTGCAGCCCTTACAGCGCATTCCGCGCTTTGGCTATTGAAACTCGGCGCAAGCCTGCGAAAGATGCGCGCAAGGAGAGCGCCATGAAAAAAGACCTCAAACCCGCGACATTCGCTGCCCATGCTGGTGGTGCCTATGACGAGGCCTCTGGCGGCGTGGTGATGCCGATCCAGCCGTCCACGACCTATCGTCGCGATGAGGCCTATGCGCCGCTCAATCCCGATAACGTTTATCTGCGGCCCCACAATGAACCGGTGCGCGCGGCCGAGGCCATCATTGCCGAACTCGAAGGAGCCGCCGAGTCGCTTTTGTTCCCAGCCGGCATGGCCGCCATCGCCGCGGCCTTCCGTTGGCTGCCAACCGGCGCGCGGGCCGTTGTGCAATCAGGCATCTATTGGGGCACAACGAAGTGGCTGCGCGGCTTTGCCGAACGGCGCGGCATCGAGATGATCGAGGTCGACGCCAGCGACAGCGCGGCGCTTGCTGAGGCCATCGGCTCCAAGGTCGATCTTGTCTTTGTTGAGACGCCGTCCAATCCATGGCTCAAAACCACCGACATCGCTAAGGCCGCAGACCTCACCCACGCGGCAGGTGGCGTCCTCGTTGTGGACAGCACCGCAGCCTCTCCGATCCTGACCCGACCGATAGAATTTGGCGCGGACATCGTTATGCACTCCGCCACCAAAGTCATGAACGGTCATTCCGATGTGCTCGGCGGGGTTCTCAGCACAGCCAAAGGCAGCGAGGTCTGGCAGGCCATCAAGGATGACCGCGCGGACACCGGAGCGGTTATGGGCCCGTTTGAAGCCTGGTTGCTCGTGCGCGGCTTGCGCACTTTGCCATTGCGGATCGAACGGATGTGTCAGTCCGCCCAGACCATCGCAGAGTATCTGGTCGACCATCCCCAGATTTCTGACGTCTTCTATCCGGGCCTGTCCAGCCACAAGGGGCACGAAATCGCGAAAGCTCAGATGTCTGGTGGCTATGGCTATGTCTTGTCTGCATTGGTCAAAGGCACAGAAGCCGACGCCCTGAAAGTCGCGGGCCGCCTAAACCTCTTCTTGCGCGCGACGTCCATCGGCGGTGTAGAAAGCCTTGTCGAGCATCGCCACACCATCGAGCCGCACACGGGCATTCCCGAAACCCTGCTGCGTCTGTCCATCGGCATTGAAGACGCGGGAGACCTCATCGACGATCTCGCCCAGGCTTTGGGGCAGTAATCAGGGCCGAACGAAACTCTTCCGCGCTTCTTCGCATTCATCGCGAATGGCGCAGCCGATGTCGTGGTCATTGATCAGACCCATCGCCTGCATGAAAGCAAAGATCGTGGTCGGTCCCACGAATTTCCATCCGCGTTTTTTGAGTTCCTTGGAAATCGCCACGGACTCAGGCGACGTGCTCAACGTGTGCGGAGTGCCCAGCGTCTCGGGATCCGGCTCATAGCTCCAGAAGAACTTGGCCAGAGACCCTTCCGCCACAACCATCTCTTTGGCGCGTTTGGCGTTGTTGATCACAGCTTCAATCTTGCCGCGATGGCGGATGATACCCGCGTCTGCCAATAGCCTCTCGACATCATCCTCGCCATAACCCGCCATCTTCTCAAAATCGAACCCGTCAAAGCCCGCCCGAAAATTCTCGCGCTTGTTCAGGATCGTGCGCCAGCTGAGGCCTGATTGAAAGCTCTCCAGACAGACCTTCTCAAACAGCCGTTGGTCGTCTTTGACAGGAAAACCCCATTCGCGGTCGTGATAGTCCAGAAACTCCGGTGCAGCCCCGGCCCAGGCGCAACGTGGCCGCCCATCCGGCGCGATAAATAGCTCTCCCATTGGGTCCCCTTATCGAGTTGGGTCCACCTTGCGAATATAGTTGGCGGCGCGTTTGCCAATAGCGGCGCTGCCTTTGATCGACGGGTGGATACGGTCCAGCCCATGATAGGAAAGATCTCCGTTGGGGACCAGATCCGCCATCGACAGATAATGGAAGCCCTTACGCTTTGCTGCCAGTTTTTGGAGTCGCTCTTCCAGGATATTGCCCTCTTCGGCACAGCTTTCAATCGGAGAGCCCTTGCCCGGCGTGCGCAGATAGCCCAGCCAGAGGACCTGCCCACCGCTGGTCTGTAGACGCGTCACGAGGTCTGGAATTTCGCCGGATTTTCCATCTGCCGAGACCAAACGATCCAGTTTGCGCTTACAGCCGGTGCAACCGCAGGCCAGCCAAAGATCGTTGCCGCCACCATTGGCGATGATCCAGTCATACTGCCCACCACGATATTGCTTGCCGATGTTAAACCCGACAGCGCCTGTCAGCGGCAACGCATAAATAATCCGAGCCCCGACCACAGAGCGGTCCACAACAGGCTCGCCCAATTCCTTTGCAATCACATCTGAAATGGCACGATTGGACACCCCATGCGCCGCCATCATTGAATCGCCCATGGCCAACATGCGCGGCACTTGGGGTGAAGTTGTTTCCACACAGCCCGCCAAAATAAGCGGTACAATCAAAAGCAACAGTCGTTTCATGGCCTGCTCTGCCTTTCTTAATTCTTTCCCGAAAAATGCCTGCTTCGGGTCTTTCTTGTCTATGTTAGCTTGTCATTCTTGACAGCGCACGGTTTACCTTAGTCGCGATATTTCAACCCAAGGGGTCACCAGCATGTCCGAAATGCGTCTTTCCCATGTCATCGCTGGATTTGTCGCTGTTCTGGCCGGATATGCGGGCAGCGTGGCCATCATCTATCAGGCAACTTTGGCAGCTGGCGCGACGCCTGCGCAGGCCAGCAGTTGGATGCTGGCTCTGGGTTTGGGGTGCGGAATTTCGAGTATCTATCTGTCACTTCGCCACCGCGTGCCGATGTTAACAGCTTGGTCCACGCCTGGCGCGGCTCTCTTGGTGGTGGCTCTGCCGGGTGTGCCACTGGAGCAAGCCATTGGAGCCTTCGTGGGCTGTGGCGTGCTTTTGTTGCTGACGGGCCTAACCGGCTGGTTCGAAAAGCTGAACGATTGGATCCCCGATGCTTTGGCGAATGCGATGCTCGCGGGCGTCCTCTTTCGTTTTGGGGTCGAGGCCTTTGGATCCCTGCAGGTCGACATGGTCTTTGCCGGCACGATGATCGCCGTCTATGTGCTCGCCCGCAGCTTTGCCGCGCGCTTTGCCGTGCCATTGCTGTTGATCTATGGCCTAGGGTTCGCCGTGGTGACAGGCGCCTTTGACCTCTCCGCATGGCAAGGTGCGGGCATCGCGATGCCGGTGTTCATCATGCCAGAGTTCAACGTTTCGGTTCTGATCTCTGTCGGCGTCCCGCTCTATCTTGTGACAATGTCCTCGCAAAACATGGCCGGAGTCGCCGTGCTGCGCGGCGCTGGGTATCGGGCACATGTATCGTCCGCGCTGAATGTCACCGGATTTCTGACCACGGTGCTCGCGCCATTCGGAGGCTTTGCCTTCAACCTCGCCGCCATCACCGCCGCCATTTGCGCCAATGAAGAAGCAGGCGAAGACCCCAAGACCCGCTATTGGGCCCCTGTGTTCAGCGGCCTGATGTATATCCTGCTGGGCATCTTTGGCGCGGCGGTCATCGGGCTGTTCCTCGCCGCTCCGAAAGTCTTCGTCGCTGTGCTCGCGGGTCTGGCGCTGTTGCCTACAATCGCAGCCTCTTTGTCGGCCTCCCTTGCTACACCTGCCCACCGCGAGGCGGCATTGATCACGTTCTTAACAACCGTGTCAGGCATCTCCTTCTTTGGCATTGCCGCGCCGGTCTGGGGATTGCTGTTTGGTGCGCTGGCCTATGGGCTCACAACGCTGCGAAGGTGATCGCTTCTTTGTTTCCTGACTGAACTCCCTGCGCTAGCATCGTCGCAAACGCAGGGGGATTGAGATGGAGATACGACCGCTCACAGGTGCTTTAGGTGCCGAAATTCTGGGTGCAGACGTTAGGGATCCCAACCAGTTCGACGCGATTCAGGCGGCCTTTGCGGAACACTCCGTGATTGTCATGCGCGACCAGTCCATCTCTCCCAACGATCACCTGACCTTCGCCCGCCGCTTCGGCCCCATCAACGTCAATCGGTTCTTCAAACCCGTGGACGGCCACCCGGAAATCGCAACGGTGCTTAAGGAAAAAGACCAGAAAGAAGCCGTCGGAGAAGGCTGGCACACGGATCATTCCTACGACCAGATCCCAGCACTCGGGTCGATCCTGCATGCCATCGAGATGCCGCCCTTTGGCGGTGACACGCTCTTTGTGTCCATGGGTGCAGCCTATGAGGCCCTCTCAGGCAAAATGCGGGGCTTTCTGGACGGGCTGACCGCGATCCATTCCTCGCGTCACGTCTTTGGCGCAACCATATCAGACAGCGAGGCTGCCAAAAGCGGACGGTTGTTTAACGCCGAAGCCGCCACGCAGGATGCCCGTCACCCGGTTGTTGTCACACATCCTTTAAGCGGGCGGCGCGGCTTTTACGTCAATCCAGTCTTCACCACCCACATCGAAGGCCTGAGCCCTGCCGAGTCCGACGCCCTGCTGCAGATGCTTTATGCCCACTGCATGCAGCCCGAGTTCCAATGCCGTGTGCGCTGGCAGGTAGGTGATTTAACGATGTGGGACAACCGTGCCACCTGGCACAAGGCGATCAATGACTATCACGGCTATCGACGCCTCATGCACAGGGTAACAGTAGAGGGCGTGGCGCTCAGCTAACACCCAATAAAAAACGCCGCCCCAATCTGGGACGGCGTTCTCGAAAAACCAAAGTGGCGAGGCTTAGAAGCCCAGACCTTCGTATTTCTTTTTGAACTTGGAAACACGGCCGCCCGCGTCCATCAGGCGAGAGTTGCCGCCGGTCCATGCTGGGTGCACGGATGGGTCAATATCCAGCGCCAGCTGGTCGCCTTCCGCACCCCAGGTAGAGCGCATTTTGACAACGGTGCCATCGGTCATTTTGACGTCGATGAAGTGGTAATCTGGGTGTGTATCTTTTTTCATCAGTCCACTCCTTACGCCTTAGGCGCCTTGTAGTTGGTGTCTTCTGCGATACGTGCGGATTTACCGCGACGGGAACGCAGGTAGTACAGCTTGGAACGACGTACGCGGCCACGGCGTACAACGGTGATGCTGTCGATGTTGGTGGAATACAGTGGGAACACACGTTCCACGCCTTCACCAAAAGAAATCTTGCGAACTGTGAAGGAACCCGCGATGCCGGAACCGTTTTTGCGAGAAATGCAAACGCCTTCGTAGTTCTGAACACGAGTGCGGCTGCCCTCGGTCACTTTAAAGCCTACGCGAACGGTGTCGCCGGCTTTGAAATCTGGGATATCTTTGCCCAGAGAGGCGATTTGTTCCGCCTCGAGTTCTGCGATCAGATCCATCTGACCTTCTCCTATTTTGCCCGTGGTTTGGTCCACGAAGTTAGGTGCCGTCTAAGAACTCTGTGTCTTCACCGGGTCCGCAAATGCGCCCGCCAGAGGGTAGCCGTCGTTGCTTGTGTCTCTTTTGCGATCCGCGTCGCCCTCGAAGAAGAAAGCGATATGCCAATACACAAAAGGCCCGAACGACTCAGAAAGAGTGCCGGACGGGCGGTGTATAGGGGGGAAATGGGGGGCTGGCAAGGGGGCTTAGGCCCGCTTTTGCTGGGATTTTGACCGCCCAAGGGTCAAGAAATCAAGGCCCGTGCGTTCTTCGGCCAGCAAGACTACCTCGGCGGCCGCGCGTGCGTCTTCTTCGGCGTCGTGGTGGTGAAACACAAGCCCAAGTTCCGACTTCAGGTTGGCAAGCCCATGCCCCCCGTTGCCCTTAAATTCCGGCCATGCGCGTCGCGCCACAGACACGCTATTGATCCATTCGCTGCTTAGCGGTCCAATTCCATAGGCATGACACGCCATATCAAATGCCTGTTTGTCGAAGGTGCTGTGCTGCACAAGTATGCTTTCTTCCAGGCGATGCCTGAGGGCTTCCAGAACCTCAGGGAAAGCCGGGGCACCCGCAACCCTGTCAGGCCCAATGCCATGCAGCTGAATATTGAACGCCGAAAAAGGCTCTTCCGGATCGACCAGATAGCTTTCCGTTCGCAAATCTCCGGATACCGAAACATAGGCGAGGCCGATCTGACAGATGCTATGCCGACCACGGTTCGCGGTTTCCACATCAACGGCAATGAACCTATACATCGGAAACTGTGCGCAAGCAGAAGGTCACGTGTCTGCCTTCTTTGCCCATAAATCCGGCCGCCTCTCTTGCGTCAAAGCCTCACTCTGTGCGCGCCGCCAGTCTTCGACCTTACCGTGATTGCCAGAGGTCAGAACCTCGGGGATCTCCATCCCGCGCCATTCAGCAGGCCGCGTGTACTGCGGATGCTCAAGCAGCCCGTTTGAATGGCTTTCGTCCTCGATGCTTTCAGCATTCCCCAGAACCGCAGGCAACAATCGCACCGTCGCGTCAATCATCGCCTGAGCCGCAATTTCGCCGCCCGTCATGACGAAATCCCCAAGCGAGACCTCTTCGATCTGATAGTGATCCAGCACGCGCTGATCCACGCCCTCAAAACGGCCACATAGCATCACCACACCGTCATTGCGCGCCCAGTCGCGGGCCATCGCCTGATCAAAACGGCGTCCACGTGGGGACAGATACACCAGCGGACAGCGCCCTTTAACCGACTTCAACGTGTGATCGATGGCTTTGCCCAAAACGTCAGGCCGTAACACCATTCCTGCACCACCACCTGCAGGCGTGTCGTCCACATTGCGATGTTTGCCCTCGCCAAAAATCCGCAGATCCGTGGTCTCAAGCTGCCATTTCCCGTCCTTCAGCGCTTTACCCGTCAGGCTCTCGCCAAGCACGCCAGGAAAGGCTCCGGGGAAGAGCGTGATGATGTGAGCGGCCCAGATATTGTGCAGCTTTGGCGCTTGCGTCATCAACTCGCGCGGCTTGAGCGACGCGCTCATGGATTTGCGCCCATGCGACTTGGTCAGATTACCCTTGCCCCCATGCGACAGCATGCCATGGGATTTGGATCCAGCGGATTTCGGTGTGTCACTCATGTCGCGCTTTTGGCCATAGAGCGTCTGAATTGCAAGCCTCTAGCCCTCTTGGCGCCGTGCCCGCCAATAAGCGCGCCGTGCTTGCAGTTTGGCTTGTTTCAGCTCCATCGGATCCAGATCCTGACGATTGAGCGCCAGATAGGTTTCCGCCAGCTCCGCAGGCAACGTGCCATTGGCGATGCCCGTGGGATGCAGCAGATCGCGGTGCTCTGAGAGCTGTGGTAAATGATCAATCGCAGCCTCTGCAGGGCCAAGCCTGAGGGTGCCAATATCTTCGAGCCATGCGCGATGGACGGTCACAGGGGCGATGGCCGTCGCGATCTCATCGGCGCAGGCGGCCAGATCACATTTCGCGGCGGGCGTGGTCATATAGGTTTCAAGGTCGCTCACCATCGGACGGCTGCGCAGATGTTGGCTGTAGCAGCTTTTCGCCCAGGGTTCGGTTTGGCGCAGGGTCAGAAGAACCGCGATGTCATGATCCGCGAAGCCTGTTTGGTGCAGCTCTTCGATCAGGATCGAGAGCGTTTTCGGGGCGGTGTCATAACGTGTCTTGCCGTGACGACCGGGCATCGAACCCGCGAGGTCTTCTTCCGTAATCAAGACATCGCGTGGGTCTTGCGCGTCGAATTGGGCGAAAAACGCTTGGATGGCCTCGCGCAGAAGCTCTTCGGTTTCCTCATCGCTATTTCGCGCAAAAAGCCAGGCCGCAAGGCGCAGATCCTTGGTTTCCTCGGGCGTGTTGACCCGCACCCAATCCGCGATCTTGCCTGCGTTCTTGCGCATCGTCGCCTGCAGAGACGACGTGCCTGTCTTGTGAAACCCCGCATGGATCAGCAGGCGCGGCATAGGGTTAAAACAACCCATCCGGAGGATCCGCGATCAGGCGACCAGCGGCCATATCGACCGTGGGGACTACGGCTTTGGTGAAGGGCAAAAGCACGGTGGCTTTCAAGCCTGGCCCATGGACTTCCAACAGATCATCTGCGCCATTATTTTGCACGGATTTCACATGACCGAGCGTCGTACCGCCAGTGTCGCGCACCTCTAGGCCAATGAGGTCGGTGTAATAGAACTCGTCTTCCTCAAGTTCCGGCAACCGATCCCGCGGCGCATAAAGCTGCGTGCCTTTTAGGGCGTCAGCCTCTTCTTTGGTGGTCACACCTGAAAGCCGCGCGGCAAGGCCGTTCTTGATCGACCGCGTGAGCACGAGTTCAAAAGATGTCGCGCCATCCTCCGTCGTCAGAGGCGCATAGTCCGCAATCGCCTCGGCCTCAGCGGTAAAGCTCTTAAGGCGCACTTCGCCATGCACGCCGAATGCTCCGGCGATTGCTCCTACGCAGATGAGATCGGAAGGGGTGGTCATGAGGCGACGTCCGTTTTTGCTCTTATTTGGGTGATAGCGCGTTGAGGGTGCGGGGGCAAACATGGAGACATTGATTTCTTGTTTTGCTGACGTACCTTGCTTGGAAAGTAGGTTGGCTGGGGCCGTCACCCAGGATTTTTGACAGAGAGGTTTTTAACATGCGGACAATGGCTGCCTTTGTCTTCCCCGGGTTTCAGACGCTGGATTTCTTTGGCCCTATGGAAATGTTGGCAGGCTTTTTTGATGAAATAGATTTGGTGACCGTGGGCATTGATACAAATGCTGTACCAAGCAGACATGGCCAAAAAATCGTGCCAGATTGCGGGATCGACGCGGGTGACACCTATGATTTGTTATTCGTCCCCGGTGGCGACGCCGCCTTGGATCTCGCGAAAGATCCCAAAGTCATGGACTGGCTGCGCGTCGCATCAGGTAATGCCGAAAGGGTTATGGGTGTTTGCACCGGTACCGTCTTGCTTGGCATGGCAGGTTTGCTTGATGGGAAACGGGCAACGACGAACAAGCTCGATTTCAAAGCAACCGTTCCACTGGCACCAAATGTCGATTGGGTCAAACAAGCGCGTTGGGTTCAGGACGGTAAGTTTTTTACATCTTCGGGGGTGTCGGCCGGGATGGATATGGCGCTGGCCGTGGCCGCGGATTTGTTTGGAATTGAGAAAGCGCGCGAAATGGCCGAGGGCTGCGAATATGTCTGGCAAGAAGATCCAGACAACGATCCTTTCGCGGCTGGCGCTGGGCTCGTTTGAGCTGAGCCCTTCTGGGTTGGACAAAAGGTTACCTTACCTCAACCGGCAACGCCCTTCGCCGATCTTCCCAACCCTGCTGCTCAAGTTCAGGCGTATCGGACGCCTCCTGCGGGAAGCCCACGCATAAATACGCCACCAACGACCAGTCCTCAGGCACATCCAGATCCCTATTCAACCGAACCGGATCCAAAATCGAGACCCAGCCCACGCCAAGCCCCTTGGCCCGCGCGGTCAGCCAAAAGAGGTTGATCGCTCCGACCACAGAATAGCGGCGCATCTCGGGCATCGTGCCTGCGCCAAGGCCTGCGCCCTTGTCTGTGGCCTCATCACAATAAATCGCCAGTTGCACCGGGCTTTCGTGCATACCCGAGAGCTTCAGGCCCGCATAAAGTTTGGCCTTCTCGCCGGAATAGCCCTGAAGCGCCTGATCATTGGCTTCTTTGAAATTCTCAAAAGCTGCCCCGCGCGCCGCGTCGCTTGCGACACGCACCACACGCCAAGGCTCTGACAGACCCACCGACGGGGCCTTTAAAAACGCGTCGAGGCACTCCGTTAAGAGCGCCTCGTCCACTGGATCGGTTTTGAAATGGCGAACGTCGCGGCGCCATTTCAGCAACCGGTCGAGGTCATTTTGGAACGCGTCAGAAAACGCCGCCATCTCTAGGCCCGTCTTACTCTTCTGCCGCTGCTTCTTCAGCAGGAGCCGCTGCTGCTTCGGCTGCTTCCGCGGCTTTAGCTGCTTTTTCTTCCGCACGGTCTTGTGCTTTTTTACCAGGCGTACCTTTGTTCGGGTTGTTACGCTCGGTCTTCGCGTTCACGCCAGCCGCTTCCAGGAAGCGTGCGACACGGTCGGTAACCTGTGCGCCTTGACCAACCCAATACTGGATGCGCTCAACGTCCATTTTCACGCGCTCTTCGCTGTCTTTAGGCAGCAGAGGGTTGTAGGTGCCGAGCTTCTCGATGAAGCGGCCGTCGCGTGGCATGCGGGAGTCCGCTGCTACGATGCGGTAAAAAGGACGCTTTTTGGAACCGCCGCGGGCGAGACGAATTTTCATTGCCATGGTGAGTATCTCCTATGAATGGCTGTATCGGGGATAGGCCCCGTTATTCCTGATGTTTCTTGTGATGTCGGATGACTTCCCCAATGATGAAATTGAGGAAAGCCTTGGCGAAGTAGGGATCCAGGTCGGCTTTTTTCGCCAGGTCTTCGAGCCGTGCGATCTGCAGGCTTTCGCGCGCAGGATCGGACGGAGGCAGCGCGTGTTCAGCCTTTAGCTTGCCCACGGCCTGTGTGTGTTTGAACCGCTCGCCCAGAGTATAGACGAGGATCGCGTCCAGACGGTCGATCGAGTCGCGGTGCTCGGCGAGGATTTCTGCCGCGCGTGCGGTGGCGTCAGTCATGCGTCAGCTCCTTTGGCTTGCGGTTGATTTGAGTATTTGGGGCAAGATGAAATCATTTCTTTTTCCCAAATCCAGAGAGCCCTGGCGGCAGAGCGCCACCGCCGAGGCCGGGCAGGCCGCCAGGCATGCCTTTGCCGAGGCCACCGGCCCCCAGTTGTTTGGCCGCCGCTTCCAGCGCTTTGGGGTCCATGGCGGATGGGTCCATACCCGCAGGCATCTCGGGCATGCCGCCTTTGCCAAACATGCCCTTCATGGCCTGTTTCAGCATGCCGCCTTTGCCCATTTTCTTCATCATGTCTGACATCTGACGCTGCATCTTGAGCAGCTTGTTGAGGTCCGAGACCTCCATGCCAGCGCCTTTGGCGATCCGTTTTTTGCGCGACGCCTGCAGGATCTGCGGGTTGGCGCGTTCTTTCTTGGTCATGGACTGGATCAGGGCGATCTGCTGTTTCAGGATCTTGTCATCCATCCCAGCCGCTTGCGCCTGTTTCGCCATTTTGCCCATGCCGGGCATCATGCCCATGACGCCTTCCATGCCGCCCATCTTGAGCATCTGCTCGAGCTGCATTTTCAGGTCATTCATATTAAAGCGCCCCTTCTGGAAGCGCTTCATCATCTTTTCGGCTTGTTCAGCCTCGATGGTTTCCTGAGCCTTCTCGACCAGAGCAACAATGTCGCCCATACCAAGGATGCGGCCTGCGATCCGGTCCGGCTCGAAGGTTTCGAGCGCGTCCATCTTTTCGCCGAGGCCGACGTATTTGATTGGCTTGCCGGTGACCGCGCGCATGGACAAAGCCGCACCGCCACGGCCGTCGCCGTCCATTCGGGTTAGAACGACGCCTGAGATTCCGATCTTGCCGTCAAACTCTTCGGCGACCTCAACGGCGACCTGACCGGTCAGGCCATCAACCACCAAAAGCGTCTCGCGCGGGTTAACCGCGTCGCGGACGTCCTCGACCTCTTGCATGAGGGTCTGGTCGATTTGCAAACGGCCCGCGGTGTCGAGCATATAGACGTCATAGCCACCAAGCGTCGCCTGTTGTTTGGCGCGTTTGGCAATTTGAACCGCGCTTTCCCCTTGCACGATAGGCAAGGTGTCCACACCAATCTGCGTGCCAAGGATCTCAAGCTGTTGCATCGCCGCCGGGCGGTAGATGTCTAGCGACGCCAAAAGCACGCGTTTGCCGTCTTTTTCCTTCAGACGTTTGGCGAGCTTACCAGTTGTCGTCGTCTTACCCGAGCCCTGCAGACCGACCATCAGGATCGGGGCGGGTGGGTTGTCGATCTTGAGCGCGCCGGGATCTTCGGCGTCACCCGCCAGAACATGTTTCAGCTCGTCATGGACGATCTTGACGACCTGCTGGCCCGGCGTAACCGATTTCGTGACCGCTTGACCTGTGGCCTTATCCTGAACCGCTTTGACGAAATCACGCGCAACCGGAAGCGAGACGTCGGCCTCAAGCAGAGCAACCCGCACTTCGCGCAGAGCCGCTTTGACGTCATCCTCAGACAGGGCGCCTTGCTTGGTAAGCCGATCAAAGACGCCAGAAAGGCGTTCGCTGAGATTTTCAAACATCGCTTTCGGCTCCTTTTCAGCCCGTCACGTTTCAATAAAGGCCGAGATAGTCACGACCCGCCCATTCGCCAAGATGTTCCAAACGCCCAATGCACGAATGCCCCCGTGGGCGAAACTCGCTGACGGGGGGCGATCCTGGCAGAGGCCTAGGACCGGAAGTTTTGACGGACTTCCGGAATTAAGCGGGTCTCTAAAGGAGTGGGGGAAAGGAGTCAAGCAAGGCCAAATAAGGCGCAATCTGGGCGAATTGTGGCGAAAATCTGGCGAAAAGCGCGGGTTTCGAAACAAATTGGTTAAGAAACCCTTAAATGGTCACAATTGGATTGAGTTGCTGTTGTATTACTGTCGTAAAAGTAGAACATACAATCTTAACGGGAAAAAATTCCGAGCGGACAAGCGATAATAAATGCCTCGTAAGACTTTGAACACAAGCAGTAGTTTCCGGCAGGGCTTTGGGTGGGCCCCGATTTACGTGGCGACCTCATTGATCGGAATACTTGTCGCTGGGGCTATTCTGTATTTCGTCGAACAGCGCAATCGCTCCGAGTATGAAAGTGAAATGCGTAGCAAGCTTCAGTATGAACTGAACAAAGCAGCGCTGGATCTATCGCTGGTTTTTCAGCGCAACGCGGATACGATCCGTGCGGTCTCTGCTCTGATCTCGATTGAGCCGGATATCTCGTTTGAAAGGTTCTCCGAGTTTTCAGAAAAGATTTTTGTCGATCACAATGACTTTCTGCAAATCGCCGCAGCACCGGATCTTGTGGTTGACCGCGTCTATCCGAACACGCTCGCGGACGGCTTACTGGGTCTCGATTACCGTGCACCTGGCAACGAAGAATTAATGGGGCATGTGCTTAGGGCGCGTAAAGCGCAGTCGGTGCTATTTTCAGGGCCGGTGGACTTGTTTCACGGCGGTCAAGGCGTGATTGGTCACGACGTCGTTTATCTTGAAGGCGCCAATGGCGAGCCTCAGTTCTGGGGGTCGATCAATCTTGTGATCGACTATGAAGAAGAATTGCACATCCTGGGTCTGGACGATGTTCCCTATCGCCTTGCGATCCGCGGCAAAGACGCGCGTGGCAGTCATGGGGCCATTTTCTGGGGAGACAGGTCCACCTTTGCGGCGGATCCCGTGTTCGCGACAGTGAACCTTCCGGTTGGATCCTGGGTTATGGCTGCTGCTCCTACTGGGGGCTGGCACAACTATTCAGCTAGCGTCACCCGGTTCTACGGTATTGTTGCCGGGACGACTCTGATTGTCATTCTGCTGCTCAGTGCGGCGACGCGTCTTGTCCAGTTGCGCATTCGGGCTGTGGCTCAGATGTCCAGTGCGATCAACTCGATCCAGGATGGCTTTGCCTATTACAACAGTGATGACCGACTGGTCGCTTGCAACGAAAAGTACCGCGATTTCCATGGTGGCGCCTCAAAACTTTTCACCGCAGGAACGAGGTTCGAGGACATCCTCCGGTCTGGCGTTTCTCGTGGCCACTATGCAGAGGCGATTGGGAACGAAGAGGAATGGCTTCAAAACCGCCTGGCCCAACACAGAGCGTCTGAAGGGGCCGTCGACCAAAAGCTCGACGATGGTCGTTGGGTGCGCATGTCAGAATCGCGCACGCCTGATGGCGGTACAGTGGGTTTCCTGATGGACATCACAGAACTGATGAATGCCAAGGAAGAGGCCGAGCGCGCCAATCTCGCGAAATCCGAGTTCCTGGACGTTATGAGCCACGAACTGCGCACGCCCCTCACTGTTGTTCTCGGCGGTACGCCCTTCTTGGTTAAGCCAGAGCTTTTGCCCGCAACCCAGAAAGTCACCGCGCGGCTCGCGTCTATGGGCGACGAGGCCGCGCCGATTGCAAAGGATGTCGACACGATGCTCACGTCCTACAAAAGTCTTGCAGGCAAGGTCGAGCGGTCAGCCAAGAGCCTCCTGACTCTGATCAATGAGGTTCTGGATTACTCCAAAATCGAAGCAGGCCGTATGAAGTTGGCACGCGAAATGACCTATTGTGACGAGATCATCGAAGATGTCGTCGAAGAATACCGTAACAAAGCGGCCGAAAAGGGACTCACAATCGAAACCGAATCCCCGGAATTGGCCATCTATGCGGACGAACCACGTGTGCGTCAGGTGCTTGAAAATCTGGTCAGCAACGCGATCAAATTCACGGAAGATGGCAGTGTTCGCGTACAGGCGCAGACGTTTGGCGACTTTGCGCGCTTCAGAGTGATCGATACCGGTATTGGGATCCCTGCAGACCGCGTCGACGGAATCTTTGAAAAATTCTCGCAAGCCAATACGTCCGATCGGCGTCGCGCTGGCGGAACTGGACTGGGCTTGGCCATTTCCAAGAAATTCGTCGAAATGCACGGTGGCACAATTGCTGTGACAAGCCGCGAAGGCGAGGGCAGCGAGTTTTCTTTCACCATTCCAAAGCACATGGTGCAAAAATCTCGGGCCGACGTGGAGCAACGCGCAAAACCGGCAGCATAATGGCGCGAAACTTGGCTTGAAAACTGCCCGACTTGCTGACAGAGGTCCCCTGGTCTGATCGATCCAAGGGAGCCTCAAGATGGATGCGTCTTCGAAATTTCAGGATAGTTTGCCGATAAGCTCGGATGCTCTGTTGGCGCAGCTTGACGATTGGGGCATCGGCTATCGCCTGTTTCATCACGTGCCCTTGCGGACAGTTGCCGACGCCAAAGAGGTCGAACGGGACATGATGACCCCGGGTGAGACAGCCTTTCTGACAAAGAATCTCTATCTGCGGGATCGCAAGAAACGCAACTATCTGGTGACGCTCGATCAGGACCGCGATGTGGACCTGAAGGCACTGGGCAAGGCCTTGGGCGTCGGGGGGCTGTCCTTTGGCTCTGCAGATCGTTTGCTGGAAAACCTTGGCATCCGCCCTGGGGCCGTCAGCCCTCTGTCCATGGTCAACGGGGCCAAGGCAGGCGTGACCTTTATTCTGGATCCCAAAGCGCGTGAGGCGGATGTGCTGTTCTTTCATCCGCTTGTGAATGATCGCACCATCGCGATCACTCTGGTCGAGCTAGAGGTGATCTTTGGCCATATCGGCGCAGAGATCACCTGGTTGCCCGAACTTTAAGAGTTACGCCGCCAGATCAAGTGTCTCGACGGTTTCGGCATTCACGAAGGTCACATCCTGCAGGCCAAGGAAGCCGAAGAACACCTTCAGATGCGGCGTCAGGAAGTCAGCCGGAGAGCCGATCTGAACGCCTCCGGAAGCGACGGCAACGATGACTTTCTTGTCCGCCAAAAGACCCACCGGACCGTTTTCAGTATAGCGGAAAGTTACGCCGGCACGGGCCACCTGATCGACCCAGGCTTTCAGAACCGCCGGACCCGAGAAATTGTAGATCGGCGTGCCAATCACGATCGTGTCGGCTTTCTGCAGCTCTTCGACAATCGTGTCCGAGAACGCCAGCGCTTCGGCCTGTGCGTCGGTGCGGTCTTGCGGTGGAATGAACGTGGATGTCACCCAGCCCTCATCCAAAAGCGGAAGTGGCTCGGCGAGGTCGCGACGGATCACTTCGGTCGCGTCGAGTTTGGCGACAATATCGGCAGACAGACGACGAGAGACAGAATCTTGTTGGCGCGCAGAGGCGTCGATGTGCAGAACAGTATGGGACATGGGTCTTTTCCTTTGCTTGTCTGCCTCCCAAAATGGACCTTGCAATTTTGAACTCAACAGGCGTTAATGCGCATCTAGTGTTGGAATTTGCACAGGTTAACGATGGACAATTGGGATGAAATCCGCACCGCCTATCAGGTTGCGCGTTTGGGCACCGTAAGCGCGGCGGCTGATGTACTGGGCGTGCACCACGCGACGGTTATTCGCCACATCGACGCGCTTGAGGGTCGTCTGGGCGTCAAACTCTTCCAGCGTCACGCACGTGGCTATACTGCGACCGAGGCTGGCGAAGATCTGATGCGGGTTGGTCAGGCGACCGACGATCAGTTCGGCCAGCTCGAAGGCCGCATCAAAGGACGCGGCAGTGATGTAAGCGGCGAATTGGTTGTGACCTCGCTGGCCAGCATCGCGCCATTGCTCAGTCCGGTCCTTGTCGAATTTCAACGAGACTATCCCGATCTGTTGATCCGCTATCTCACGGATGCCCGCGTGTTCCGCCTAGAATATGGCGAGGCGCATGTTGCGATCCGCGCGGGCTCGGTGCCGCAAGAGCCTGACAACGTTGTGCAAAGGCTGGGGTATCTGAACGTCGGGCTCTATGCGTCGAAATCCTATGTCAAAGAGCATGGCAAGCCGGACGGCGTTGAAGATTTCAAGAACCACCGCTTCGTGGCGGATGACAGCCTGAAAACCCGCGCGCCTTTCCATAAATGGCTCTTTGAGGTCTCGCCCCGCGAAACCCATGTGTTCCGAGGCACAGATCAATTGGCGCTCGAAAACGCGGTTTTCGCGGGGGCTGGTATTGGTTTCCTGCCACGCTTTGTTGGTGAAACCCGAGACGATGTGGTCGAGGTTATGGAGCCTCTGGATGATTGGCACGGCAACCTCTGGCTTGTGACACACGTGGATCTGCACCGAACCGTCAAAGTCCAGTCCTTCCTGACATTCCTTAAAGACCGCGCGAAACATTGGATCTAAGGCTCTCGCGACCCGCCCAAGGGCATTTGGCGATGCTGACGTTTTCGGCCCTTGTGGCCGGGTCGTTTTCGCTCGGCTCTTTGGCAGCAAACGAGATTGCGCCGACGGCCTTGACTGCGCTCAGGTTCCTGATTGCGTCTTTCGTGATCGGAGCCGCTGCCCTCGCAACAACCGGCCTGCCTAAAAGCGCCGCGCGAGCGCCATGGCGGTATGTCGTTTTGGGTGGGCTGTTTGCGATCTATTTTGTGCTGATGTTTGAAGGCCTCAAGACAGCGCCGCCGGTCAGTACGGCGGCTGTCTTTACCCTGACGCCGGTGATGAGCGCGGGTTTCGGGTATCTGCTGCTGCGCCAGATTACGACCCCTCGGATGGCGTTGGCCTTAGTGATCGGGGCCATAGGCGCGATCTGGGTGATCTTTCGCGCAGACCTCGCGGCCTTTCTGCGGTTCAATGTCGGGCGTGGTGAGGTGATCTATTTCTGGGGTTGCGTCGCCCACGCGCTCTATACGCCGCTTGTGCCCAAACTGAACCGCGGAGAGCCGCCGGTCGTTTTTACCTTTGGCATGCTGCTTGCTGGTTTTGTGATTTTAACCGTGATCGGCTGGCCTCAAATCATCGCAACCGATTGGGCGGCCCTCCCGATGATCGTCTGGGTCACGGTCTTCTACCTCGCGATCTTTGCCTCTGCTGCGACCTTTGTCCTGCTGCAGTTCGCAGCCCTAAACCTGCCAAGCGCCAAGGTCATGGCCTATACCTATCTGGTGCCAAGCTGGGTGATCCTCTGGGAAATCGGACTGGGGAATGGAGCGCCGAAACTTCTGGTCGCAGTCGGCGTGTTGATGACCTGCGGCGCGCTCTTACTGCTTTTGCGTCAGGAGGCGTGATCGTCGCCAAGCTCAGTTTCCAGGAACTTCTCAAAGGCCTCAAGGTTCACCGGTTCAAACTGCCCAAAGGCCTGCATCCAGACCGAGGCGTCCTTCATGGCGTTGGGCTCGAGTTTACACCATTTCACCCGCCCGCGTTTTTCCTGACTGATGAGGCCAGCCTTGGTCAGGATCGTCAGATGCTTCGAGATCGCTGCCAGGGACATTTCAAAGGGCTCAGCGACATCGGTCACGGCCATGTCGTCCTCCAGCAGCATCGTGAGGATGCTGCGGCGGGTTGGATCGGCCAAGGCACTGAAGATGTCGTCAAGCGAAGTCATTGGCGGGACTTTATAGATCCAAGCAAAGTAACGAAACCCAGGATCGGCTCGACAAGCTCTCAAAGATCGGCTTAGGTCGCAGCGATTTACTGCGAGTTCCAAAATGCCAATGCGTTACTGGGCCGCCATCCTGCTTTTGGCCGTAGGGTGGGGCGCGTCTTTCTTCTTTAATGAGATCCTGCTCAGAGAGCTTGGACCTTTGATGGTCGGGCTTGGGCGTGTCGGATTTGGCGCTTTGGGGTGCTGGATCTGGCTGGTTGGTACGAAGGTGACCCGCGGAGCAGCTGTGGGGTTGGGCGGCGCAAGCCTTGTTGCATTGGTTCTCTTTAGTGCGTTCCAATACGCCATCCCGCTGACGATCTACCCGCTGACCCAGCAGTATATCACCTCTTCTGCTGCGGGGATTGTGAACGCTATGACGCCGATCATGGTGGTGATCGTCAGCCATCTCTGGCCACAGGGCGAGAAGATGACACTCTTGCGCAGCATTGGCGTTCTGTTCGGCTTCCTTGGTATTGTTCTCTTGGCCCTGCCATCCTTAAAGGGGCAGGGCGAGTCCGATCCCGTCGCGCTTTTAGCCACAATGGGTGCGCCGCTCTGTTATGCGATTTCGATGAACCTGATCCGATGGCTCGATGCGATGGATCGCGTGCTTCTGACCACGTGGTCTCTGAGCATAGCCACCGTGATGCTCGCCCCCTTCGCTTTTGCAGTCGAAGGCATTCCAGTGATTGAGCAGAGGGCAACTTGGTACGCGCTCTTTGTGATTGGCTTCGTTCTGACCTCAGCGGCTTTCATCCTCTTGTTTTGGCTGATCCCGCGCGTGGGCGGCACGACCGCATCGACGATCACCTTCATCGCGCCGGTGTCGTCGGTGCTCTTGGGCGTGTTGATCCTGCAGGAACAATTGCTGCCGATTCACATGATGGGCATGGGAATGATTTTCATGGGGATGATCTTTGTCGATGGTCGGTTGCTGAAATTCCTCGGGCGCTGATGTCACAGCGCCTTCGCGCCTGAGTCCAAAGTTCAACCAAATCGTTAAATATTGCCAATTGGCAATTTTAGCCATTTGCTAACCAATTCACGCAACGCGCGCGCCGGTAGGGGATTTGAAATAGTGTTTAATTACAGCGTATTGCACGTCATTTCCCCGCGTCATCCCGCCGCTTGACTCTAAACACCCACGCCCTTAGCACTGCGCTCAGGTTCAACCATTGGATTTGCGCGTGCCCGACCCGAGCGACAGAGATCAACTGAAGCATCTCGAAGAGCGGATCGAGGCGGTCAAAAAGACCCAGGCACCCAAACCTCATATGGAGGAACACTATTCTCAGGCACAGCTGGCCTGGCGGATGGTGATTGAGCTTGTGGCCGGTATGTTGATCGGCTTTGGGATTGGGTACGGGCTGGATACCTTGTTTGGAACGCAGCCGCTTTTCTTAATCCTGTTTATATTTTTGGGTTTCGCCGCCGGGGTCAACGTGATGATCCGCAGCGCACGCGAAATTCAGGCGAAACAAGAGGCCGACTCGCAAGAGGACGCCGAGTAGAGACGAAGAGGATAGTCACGTGGCAAAAGACGCACACGGCGCAGAAGAAGGCGGTCTGGTCTTTCACCCAATGGATCAGTTCATTGTGAAGCCTCTGTTTGGTGGCGACCACATTGGCATGTTCACCATCACCAACGTGACCCTTTGGATGGCGCTGGCCGTTGTCGCAGTGATCGCGATGATGGTGTTCGGCACCTCGAGCCGCAAAATCGTGCCGGGCCGCAGCCAGTCTGTTGCCGAGCTTGCTTACGGCTTCATCTACAAAATGGTCGAAGACGTTGCCGGCAAAGACGCGGTGAAGTTCTTCCCATACATCATGACGCTCTTCATGTTCATCGTCTTCGCCAACTTCCTTGGCCTGATCCCGATGTCCTTCACCACCACCTCGCATTTCGCTGTGACTGTTGTTCTGGCTCTGCTGGTTTTCGTCACCGTAACTGTGGTTGGTTTCGTTAAGAACGGCCTTGGCTTCCTCGGCCTCTTCTGGGTGTCCTCAGCGCCACTGCCGCTGCGCCCGATCCTGGCGATCATCGAACTGATCTCTTACTTCGTGCGCCCTGTCAGCCACTCTATCCGTCTGGCCGGTAACGTTATGGCGGGCCACGCGGTTATCAAAGTTTTCGCAGGCTTTGCGGCCATCGCAGTTGTCTCTCCGGTTTCCGTTGTAGCGATCACCGCGATGTACGGTCTGGAGGTCCTGGTGGCCTTTATCCAAGCCTATGTCTTCACCATTCTGACTTGTGTTTACCTGAAGGACGCTCTGCATCCGTCGCACTAAGGTACGAGCCGGGCTGAAGCCCGGCCTACGCAAGCCAAACGAACTTCACCCTATTCAGACTAACTTCCAACGTAAGGAGAAATCACCATGGAAGGTCAACTCGCACACATCGGCGCAGGTCTCGCAGCTATCGGTTCCGGCGCAGCCGCAATCGGTGTTGGTAACGTTGCTGGCAACTACCTGGCAGGCGCTCTGCGCAACCCATCCGCAGCAGCATCCCAAACCGCGACGCTCTTCATCGGCATCGCGTTCGCAGAAGCACTGGGCATCTTCTCGTTCCTGGTTGCTCTGCTTCTGATGTTCGCCGTCTAATCCAGCGGAACAATCCTTACGTGCGGGCTGGCGCGCTTTAGCCGCGCCGCCCGTAATCAAACGGAAGTTCCCAGGAGGACGTTATGGCGACTGATACACACGCCGCCGAGGCAGCATCAGCTCCCGGCATGCCACAGCTGGACTTTACCAATTGGGGCAACCAGATTTTCTGGCTACTGGTCACGCTCGTCGTGATCTATGTCGTCCTGTCGCGCATCGCACTGCCGCGCATTGCAGCAGTTCTTGCCGAGCGTCAGGGGACGATCACCAATGATATCGCCAAAGCCGAAGAGCTGAAGGCGCAAGCGGTAGAAGCAGAAGAGGCCTATAACAAGGCGCTCGCAGATGCACGGGCGGAAGCCTCTCGCATCGTTGCGGAAACCAAAGCAGAGATTCAGGCCGATCTGGACGCGGCCACCGCGAAAGCGGATGCAGAGATCGCGGCCAAAGCGGCCGAGTCGGAAAAGGCCATCGCCGAGATCCGTGCCGGTGCGGTCGAGAGCGTCCAAGCGGTTGCGACCGATACGGCAAGTCAAATCGTAGCGGCCCTGGGCGGCAAGGCGGATGCCAAAGCTGTCAAAGCGGCTGTGACCGAGCGGATGAAAGGCTAAGAGACATGCGTAAACTGGCTACTCTTTTCGCCCTGACCGCGGCCACCCCGGCATTTGCTGCCTCCGGCCCGTTCTTCTCGCTGACGAACACGGACTTCATCGTGACGATGGCGTTCATCCTGTTCATCCTCGTGCTGTTTTACTTCAAAGTGCCTTCCATTCTGGGCGGCATGCTGGACAAACGCGCCGAGGGCATTCAGTCCGAGCTCGACGAAGCCCGTGCGCTGCGCGAAGAAGCTCAGACCATTCTGGCCTCTTACGAGCGCAAGCAGAAAGAAGTTCAGGAGCAAGCGGATCGCATCGTGGCGCAAGCCAAAGACGAAGCGGTTGCGGCGGCGGAACAAGCAAAGCTTGACCTGCAGGCGTCTATTGCACGCCGTCTGGCGGCTGCTGAGGATCAGATTGCCTCTGCTGAGGCATCGGCGGTCAAAGAAGTACGTGACCAAGCGATCACCGTCGCGGTTGCGGCTGCGGATGCTGTGATTGCCAAGGGCATGACAGCGACTGACGGCAACAAGCTGATTGATGCTGCGATTGCAGAGGTTGATGCGAAGCTGCACTAAGCCTCGCTAGATCGTTAAACACAAAGGCCGCTCTTTTGGGCGGCCTTTTGTTTTCGGATCCTTTGAAAGGATCCGATGTCGATTTCTTTTAAAGAAATCGCGGCCTCATTCCCGCCCTTGCTCATGCTCAAACCGTTGCTTGGCAATCTCTTCGTTTTTCTGCGCTTTTCCATGGTCCTCAAGCGCGCGTTCCACATAGCTGAGATGTGCCTCAACCGCCGCCCGCGCAGCCTCCGGATCCCGCGCCTGAAGCGCGTCGTTGATCGCGCGGTGCTGCTCTAGCAAGACCTCACGGGTTGTGCGCAGTTTGAACATGACAGAGCGGTTATAAAACACGCCTTCGCGCAACAGATCATACATCGAGCGCATCATATGCAGCATCACGACGTTATGGCTCGCCTCGATGATGGCTTGATGGAAATCCGCATCCAGCCGCGCTTCATCCGTTGGGTTGCGCTTCGGGTGGGCGGCCTCCATCTTCTCAAACACCGCGTTGATGACTTTGAGGTCGGTATCAGACGCAAAGGTCGCCGCACGCTCAGCGGCCAGCCCCTCCATGTCGCGCCGAAACGCAATGTAGTCAAAGACCGCCTCATCGTGGCTTGCAAAGAGCGAGGTCAGCGCCGGGGCGAAGGCACTGCCCAGGACGTCGGCCACAAAGATCCCGGCGCCTGCTTTGGCGCTGAGCAAGCCACGGTCCTGCAATTCGGACACAGCCTCCCGCAGAGACGGGCGCGAGACGCCCAACTTGTCCGCTAGCTCGCGCTCGGCAGGTAGGCGTTCACCGGGGCGCAAAATGCCCCGCAGGATCAAAAGTTCGATCTGACGAACCACAGAGTGGCTGAGTTTTTCGGGCGTTACTTTCTGGAAAGGCATGACGCTTTTTGGCGGGTTCGGGCAAACTGGTCAAGTGATTTGACCACATTCTTGATGCTCAAACCGCCCTTAAAGGTCAGGTCTATTGACTTTATAAAAGGTCACAGTTACTTACTTAAAATCGTAATTTTAGTGTGTGAGTCGCTATGTCCTTGAAAGAAAATTTCGCGCGCCGGGCCGAACGCATGAAAGCCTCTGAAATTCGAGAGCTTCTGAAGCTCTTGGATCAACCGGATATCATTTCTTTTGCCGGCGGGATTCCCGATCCAGCTTTGTTTCCAACGGACGCCTTTGCAGCAGCCATGAGCAACGCGGTGAGCGGAGATGCGGGGGCCTTGCAATATTCGTCCAGCGAAGGTTACGCGCCTTTGCGGGAATGGCTTGCGCAACATATGACCGAATTGGGCGTGCCTGCGGATGCCGACAACATCTTCATTACGTCAGGGTCCCAACAGGCTCTGGACTATCTCGGTAAGCTATATTTGTCCGCGCAAGACACGGCCCTGGTCACATGGCCAACATATCTGGGCGCGTTGGGGGCCTTTAACGCCTATGAAGCGCGCTTTGACCAGTTGAACCTGACCGGCAACAGAGGCGCGGATGACTATGCCGCGGGGGCAGAGGCGGCAGGAGGTGCGGTTAAGTTCGCCTATCTTTCCGCCGATTTTTCCAACCCAACCGGAGAAACCGTAGACCGTGCGGGTCGGCTGAAATTGATCGAGGAATGCGACCAGATGGACTGCGCCTTGATCGAGGACGGCGCTTATCAGGCACTGCGGTATGACGGTGAAGCGGTTCCCCCGATACAGGCGCTGGAGGTGGCGCAAAAAGGCAGCCTTGAGGAATGCCGGACGATCTATTGTGGCAGCTTTTCCAAGACTCTGTCGCCGGGGTTGCGCGTTGGATGGGTATGCGCGCGTCGCGACGTGATCCAAAAACTCGTTTTGATCAAGCAAGCCGGAGATTTGCACTCCGCAACGCTCAACCAGATGGCGGTCTACCAAGTGGCGGAAAGTCTGTTTGAGCGCCATATTCCCAAGTTGCAAAAAACCTATGCGGCGCGTCGTGATGCGATGTTGGCGGCGCTTGCTCGAAACATGCCAGAGGGCGTTGAGTGGACGCGTCCAGAAGGGGGTATGTTCGTCTGGCTTACCCTTCCCAAAGGTCTTGATGGCAACGATCTTCTCGCACATGCGGTCGACGCCCACCGCGTGGCGTTTGTACCCGGAGGAGCGTTTTTTGCGGATGGTTCCGGAAGCAATACGATCCGATTGAGTTTTTCTTTGCCGCCAGAAGACGTGATCAACGAGGGCGTGGCGCGTCTTGGGGCGGCGATGCGCGATTGCATCGGCCGATCCTAGAAACATTCGCATTTTATTAAAGTTTTTCGCACAGGCTCGTATCTATGCGATGGGCGATACTTGTTTTGACGGTTTTGGCGGGCTGCGACAGCCCCGGTTTTGGGTTTAGTGCCGCAGAGGCCACACGGATCGACGCCGGTGGCCATGCGTTCTCGCTCAGGCGATCGGGCAATGTCGTGCAAGCCATTCGTACAAACTTCGTGCGCCGGCCGGATATCAATCTGATCGGTCGAGACGCAGAGCTGGCGATCGAGCGCACCTATGGGTGTCGCGTCACCAAGATGCGTGGGGATGTTGCGTTGATGGTAGCTCAGCTTGATTGCGAACGCGCGCCGCGCGATGGGGACTGGGCACGGTGGGTGAAACCTAGGCGTAGTCTGGCGTCTTGCTTGGGTCATATCTCGTCAGGCCAAGCCGGCCGGCGCAAGGAAATTGACCTAGTTTGCTTTTAAACGGATTTTTGCATGAAAATTGAAGCAGGACTTTCGGCATAGTTTCCGAAAACACCGCAGCGCTGAAAGCCTGCGCGCTCGTAGAGTCGATGCGCGTCGTAAAGCGAATTGCCGGTTTCCAGCTTGAGGTCCTTGAGGCCCATGTCGGCTGCAGCGGCTTCCAGATGGGTCAAAAGTGCTGCGCCGATACCTTTGCCCCGTGCTGTGGGTGACACAAACATCGATTTAACCTCACCGTAGTCGGCCATTCCCGCGAGTGCGATACAGCCTAGCGCATCGTCTCCGTCCCAAGCCGCAAAGAAATGGATATGGTCCTGACAAAGTTCGGATATCTCTAGGTAGTGATTGTCTTCAGCGTCAAAAAGCGACTGCATCAAGGCGTGGCTCGCTTCCAATAAGGCAGTGGCTTGCGGCGTGCGCGGGTCAGTGGGTCTTATTGTGAAATCACTCATGAGATGTCCTGAAACGGTCTGGATGAAGTGTGCCGTGCGCCAAAGTGGTAGGTCTAGTCATTGAGCGACCTCGTGATCTGTAGCGAGGAAAATTGGAGCGGTACGCCTAGGAAATAAGCACGTTGGTTCACGCTGGGAGGTAGGCGGCGGGTTGACGTGATCGTTTGGTGCATACCTCGCGCGCCCGCCGTTCACGTACCCTTGCTTTGCGTGGCCAACGGCTAGATCGCTATGGCGGCATTCCCACCGATCGGCGCAATATATTGTGGATAACTCTTGTGGATATACCGTATTCAGGGGAAATCCGTTGACAGGATCGCCTTTGGCTCCGCAGACTCAAAGCCAAAGGAATCATAAGGAACTGCTGCTTGCGGTTTTCCAAACTCAGACTGACAGGCTTTAAAAGCTTCGTAGATCCGACGGACCTCATCATTGCCGATGGGTTGACCGGCGTTGTCGGTCCCAATGGCTGCGGTAAGTCGAATTTGCTGGAAGCCTTACGCTGGGTGATGGGCGAAAACCGCCCCACCGCGATGCGTGGCGGTGGTATGGAAGACGTGATTTTCGCAGGCGCTGCGACGCGGCCAGCGCGCAACTTTGCCGAAGTCGCCTTGATGATCGACAACAGTGAGCGGGTCGCGCCTGCAGGGTTCAACACCGAGGATGCGATCGAGATCGTGCGGCGGATAACGCGCGATGTGGGCTCTGCCTATAAGGTGAACGTCAAGGACGTGCGCGCGCGCGATGTGCAGATGCTCTTCGCCGATGCCTCCACTGGCGCGCATTCCCCGGCTTTGGTGCGGCAGGGGCAGATTTCCGAGCTGATCAACTCCAAACCCAAGGCGCGGCGGCGAATCTTGGAAGAGGCGGCTGGGATCTCGGGGCTTTATCAGCGGCGGCATGAGGCCGAGCTGAAACTCAAGAACGCGGAACTGAACCTCACTCGCGTCGATGATGTGATCGAAC
Source organism: Cognatishimia activa (assembly GCF_017798205.1). Classification (NCBI taxonomy): domain Bacteria; kingdom Pseudomonadati; phylum Pseudomonadota; class Alphaproteobacteria; order Rhodobacterales; family Paracoccaceae; genus Cognatishimia; species Cognatishimia activa. The sequence goes on from NZ_CP060010.1 coordinate 1,775,577, forward strand.
AGCTGGCTTCGCAGCTTGCGAGCCTTGCGCGGCAGGCCAAACAGGCCGCACGCTATCGGGCCATCGGGGCAGAGCTGCGTCAGTCCGAAGGTATGTTGCTGTATCGCCGCTGGCGCGAGGCCGAAGAGGCGCGGGCCAAGGCCGCTGACGATCTGAAAACCGGCACGATGAGCGCAGCGCAGGCCGAAAGCGCGGCACGCGCGGCCGCCAAAGTGCGGGAAGAGGCCGACGCGATGTTGCCGCCTCTGCGCGAAGAAGACGCGATTGCGAGCGCCGTTCTCCAACGGCTGTTGGTGCAGCGAGACAGCCTGAAGGATCAAGAGGATCACGCCCGTCAGATCATCACCACTCTGACAAATCGGATCGATCAGTTGACGCGCGATATGGCGCGCGAGGCTGAGCTGAACAAAGATGCGGGCGAGACGATCTCGCGTCTGGAATGGGAGCAGCGCGAGCTGGCGAAAGCCGCGGAAGGCCATGAGGATCGGCTTGAGACCGCAAGCTCTGAGGCGCGCGAGGCGGCGACCGTGTTGCAGGATCGCGAGACCGACCTGGCCGAGCTGACCGAGGATGTGGCGCGTTTGGCGGCGCGGCATCAGTCGGCGCAGCGATATCTATCGGATATGCGTCGCCAGCTCGAGAAAAACGAAGCCGATGCAACGAAGGCGCGTGAGGCCGTGGACGGCAGCAAATTCGCTTTGGCCAAGGCCGATCAGGATTTCGAAACCGCGCAGGCCGAAGAGACCGCTGCCATCAAGTTGGCGCAAGAGGTTGAGGAGCAACTCACCGCAGCCGAGGACGCGCGTGCCGAGGCGCAATCGCGCGAAGCGGACGCGCGTGCGGAACGGTCCGAGGCTGAGGGCGAGTTGAATGCTCTGCGCGCCGAAGTCACGACGCTCGCGAAATTGGTCGAGCGGGACACGGCAGAGGGTGGCCATATTCTGGACCGTCTACAGGTGCAGCAGGGGTTCGAAAAGGCGCTTGGTGCGGCGATGGCCGACGATCTGCGCGCGCCTGAGGTCGAAGAGGACGGGCCAAGCGGTTGGCATGTGCTGCCGCAATATGATCAGGTGCAGGATCTGCCTGCAGGCGTGACCTCTTTGGTGCAGCACGTCTCGGTGCCAGAGGTGCTGGAACGCCGGATGAGCCAGATTGGGCTGACCACGGCTGAGGATGCTTTGGCGTTGCAGCCGCTGTTGAAACCGGGGCAGCGGCTCGTGTCCATTGAGGGTGATCTCTGGCGCTGGGATGGGTTCCGGGCCTGGGCTGAGGACGCGCCTTCGGCTGCGGCCTTGCGCTTGCAACAGCTCAACCGTTTGGAAGAGTTGAAACAGGAATTGGCGCGGGCCACGGCGCGGGCGGATGGCGCGGTGCAGGCACATGAAAGCCTGCAGCAACGCTTGCGGGATCTGACCGAGGCGGATCGTTTGGCGCGGGAGGCTCGGAAGTCTGCGGATCGTGCTCAGGCTGACGCGGCGCGGGCTTTGAGCCGGGCTGAGGCAGATCGCAATTTGGCGGCAGGCAAGCTGGAAACTCTGGGTCAAGCTGTTGCACGCCACGAAGAAGAGGCGATGGAAGCGCGGGGTCGCGTCCAAGAAGCCGAGCGCGCGATGGGCGATCTTGGCGATCTGGATGCCGCACGGGCGGGTGTTGAACAGATCAAACTTACGGTCGAGGCTGCTCGGATCACCATGATGTCCAAACGCTCGGCCCATGATGAGGTGCGTCGCGAGGGCGAAAGCCGCACGGCACGCAGCCAGCAAGTGTATAAAGAGATCAACGGCTGGAAGCACCGACTGGAAACTGCCGAAAAACGCAGCTCAGAGCTGTCTGAACGCAAGGTGACATCCGAGGCCGAGCTGGTGGATGCGCAGGCCGCTCCCGAAGAGATTGCAGCCAAGCGCGCAGAGCTTGGCGCGCAGATCGAGGCCTCGGAAAAGCGCAAGGGCGAGGCGGCGAATGCCTTGTCCGAAGGCGAGAGCGTGTTGCGCAAGGCCGAGCAGGGCGAGCGGGACGCGGAACGCGCGGCCTCGGATGCACGCGAGGCGCGGGCACGGGCCGAGGCCCTGGCGGATGCGGCGCTGGAGAGCGTGACGCAGGCAGCCGAGCGCATTCAGGACGAGATGGAATTGACGCCTGAGGGCTTGCTGAAAACACTGGATCTGGCGCCGGAGAACATGCCGTCGAGCCATACGATTGAGGGTGATGTGAACCGGCTGAAGCGCCAGCGGGATGCTTTGGGCGCGGTGAACCTGCGGGCCGAAGAAGACGCGCGTGAGGTTCAGGAAGAGCACGATACTCTGGTGAATGAAAAGCAGGACCTTGAGGAGGCGATCCGCACGTTGCGGTCTGGCATTGCGAGCCTGAACTCTGAAGGGCGCGAGCGTTTGTTAACGGCCTTTGAACAGGTGAACGGCAATTTCGCGATGCTGTTTAAGCATCTTTTTGGCGGTGGCGAGGCGAACCTTGTGATGGTCGAGAGCGAGGATCCGCTGGATGCGGGTCTTGAGATCATGTGCCAGCCGCCGGGCAAGAAACTCTCGACGCTGTCCTTGTTGTCGGGTGGCGAGCAGACGTTGACGGCCTTGGCGCTGATCTTTGCGGTCTTCTTGGCGAACCCCGCACCGATCTGCGTGCTGGACGAGGTCGACGCGCCTTTGGATGACGCAAACGTCACGCGGTTCTGCGATATGCTGGATGAGATGCGCCGTCAGACGGATACGCGGTTCTTGATCATCACCCACCACGCGGTGACCATGGCGCGGATGGACCGGCTGTTCGGCGTGACCATGCAGGAACAGGGCGTGAGCCAGTTGGTTTCCGTGGATCTGAAGGCGGCTGAAACCTTGGTGGCCTAAGCCACGTGGTTAACATCCCATTGAGATTTCATCTCTAGGTCTAATTCTGCTGCAATCCTTTGCAGTAGAAGGAGGTGATTTGGTTGAGAGACTCAACATTTCGACGACTGATGTTGACGATCGCGGCGCTAAGCCTGCTTGTTGCCTGCATCAGGCTTTGGATCAGCCTTAAAGGTTCGTGAAAAAGCAAACCCCGCAGAGCAGCCACTCTGCGGGGTTATTTAGGTGATCTGTGAAAGAACACATTTCGACACGAGCAGCATTCTCCACTTTCCTTTCAAAAAAGTAAAGATGCCGCCAAAATCGTGGTTAAAGCCGCGACAAGAGTGCTGCTGTTGGCCAAGCGTCTGCAGGTAGGCCGAGACGTTGCTGTTCAGCTTGCACGGCAGCCCGCGTTCCGGCACCCAGGATACCGTCAATTTTGCCAACGTCATGCCCGCGGGCTTGTAGTTTGCGCTGCAACTGTTTCATCTCGGCGCCCTGCAAGCCAGGCTCAGGATTGCCTTGATTATAGGGTGCCGCGCCCTCTAGGCGGGTCGCGAAATAGGCGGCGGTGGTGACGTAGATAAAGCTCTGGTTCCATTCAAAATAGACCTTAAAGTTCGGGTAGGCGATAAAGGCCGGACCCTTGCGGCCTTGCGGTAGGATCAGGGACGCTGGCAGGTTCGCGAGCTTTCCTTCGCGGGGTTTCACACCCATGCGCGCCCAGTCGCGGGCATCAAGCGTGGTGTCCACGCCAGACAGCGACCAATCCATATCGGCGGGCACGGTGACCTCTTGCAGCCAAGGCTCGCCAGAGCGCCAGCCGAGGTGGTTGAGCATCTTGCCGCCGGACATCAACGCATCTACGGCAGAGGTCTTGAGACGCACATGGCCGTCTCCGTCGCCGTCTACGCCGTTCTCGATGATGTCGCCGGGCAGCATCTGGACCATGCCGATTTCACCCGCCCAGGCGCCGGTGGTTTTGGTTGGTGAGAAGTCGCCCTGCGCGTAAAGCTCAAGTGCCGCAAAGACCTGCGGGCGGAACAATTCGGGGCGACGGCAGTCGTGCGACAAAGTCACCAAAGAATTCAACGTATTAAAGTTGCCCTGATAGCCGCCGAAGTCGGTTTCAAAAGCCCAGAACGCCAGCAGTACCCCGCGAGAGACGCCGTAGTCGCGCTCGATCCGGTCAAAGGTGCGGGCATATTCCTGCCCTTTGGATTTACCGGTGTTAAGGCGGTTTGAGCTGATCAGGCGTTGAGAAAACTCCAGAAATGGCTTCTGGAAAACCCCCTGAGCGCGGTCTGCGTCCAGCGTTTTTTGATCCTGCGAAACCGAGGCGAAGAAGTCGTTCACCATGCCGCGCGAATACCCCATGGCGCGGGCTTCTTTTTTCAAATCGTTGACGAAACCGTTAAAAGATCCGCCGCATGGCGTGTTGGCGGCGGCGACACCGGCGCTGAAAACCAGCGCGGCGATACTCGTGACTAGGCGCATGAAAAACCCTCGTGGCTGTTGTTGGCCGAAAGGTTAACACGCTTTTTTTGCGACGTCGTGGTTACAGAAGCGCGAGTAGGAAAATTATGACCAGCATCAGGCCCCAAGCGCGCCAGAGGGCGGTAACTGCGGCATCAATGTCATTCGCCGTGAGGCTTTTGCGACCGAAATCGTGAACAAAAGGATAGTCCACAAGTTGATTGTCATAGGTCCGAGGGCCAGAGAGCGCGATATCCAAAGCGCGCGCCATGGCGGATTCGGGCCAACCTGCGTTGGGCGAGCGATGCAGGGCGGCATCGGCGCGGATGTCGGTCCAGAGCGTCAGGCCTTTGTGTGTGACCGCAATCAAGAGCGCGGTCAGGCGGGCGGGGATCCAGTTTAGCACATCGTCCAGACGTGCAGAGGCCCAGCCGAAATCCTTATAGGTTTCGGTCTTGTACCCGATCATACTGTCGGCGGTATTGACGGCTTTGTAGATCAAGAGCCCCGGCAGGCCTGCGATAAGGAACCAGAAGGCGGGGGCGATGACGCCGTCCGAGAGGTTCTCGGCGGCGCTTTCGATGGCGGCGCGGCTGACGCCGGAGTCATCCAGCGTTTTGGTCTCGCGGCCGACGATTTTCGCGACGGCTTTCTGGCCGTCTTCGACTGAGGTGCGAAGGGCTGTGGCGACGTCTTTGACGTGATCCACCAAGGAGCGTTGTGCCAGAAGGATTGCTGCGATGAGCAAGGTTGGCAGCCAGCCGAGCCAAGAGATGACGCAGCCGATGATCCAGCCGCCGACTACCAGCGCCACGGCCACGAGTACCCCTTTCAGTTTGCGTGATGCGCCCGTATTCAGCTGTGTGTCCATCCATGAGATCGCTTTGCCCATGAGGACGGCAGGATGGGGCACGCGATCCCACAGCCATTTTGGTTCTCCAAAGAGGGCATCAAGCAGAAGGGCGAGGCAGAGAATGCTGGCGGTACTCATGAAAAACTCTTGTCGATGGCGGCCTCAAGCTGGTCCCAGCGGTCGGGCGCGGGTAGGCCGAGGCGGATGTAGGTTTTGGAATAGGGGAAGATACGCGACCAGATGTGGTTTTCTGCGAGGCGGGTTTGGGTGGTCTCGGCGTTCTGGACTTCGTAGAGGCGGAAGAGGGAACAGCCACCCGCGATGCGCGCGCCTTTGGCGATCATCATCTGGTCAAGGCGGTCTGCGTCGGCGGCCAGACGCGCGCGGGTGGTCCTCGCCCAGTCGCTGTCGCTGAGGGCCTCGGTGCCGATGGCGAGCGCGGGGCCAGAGACGGCCCAGGGGCCGATGTGGCCCGACATTTTGGCAATCAGATCGGGGCGGGCGATCATGAAGCCAAGGCGCAGACCGGCAAGGCCCCAGAATTTGCCGAAACTTTTGAGGATGACGCGATCGCCGTCTAGGGCTGAGGCCATGAGAGAGCGTTCTGGTGCGATGTCGCAGAAGCTTTCGTCGATGACGGTGGCTTTTGTGATCAGATCGCCGAGGCTCCAGAAATGGCCGGTGGGGTTGTTGGGATGCACCAACACGCGCAGCTCTTGCGAGGTGCCGACGGACCAGCCCTGGGCCTCGAAAGAGGCAGCATGTTCATTGTAAGTGGGCTGCGGAATATCCACCGTGTTGCCTGCAAAGAGGGAGGGCATCCGACTGATGAGCGCCGAGGCTCCGGGGGTGGCGAGGATGTCGAGGCTTTCGGGCACATTCCAGAAGCGGCGCGCGGCCTCGGTTAAACCCGTCTGAGCCGAGGAGTCTGGCAAGGCGGTCCAACAATCTGGGCTAAACGCGGGCAGCGGATAGGGCACCGGGTTGATCCCTGTGGACAGGTCAATCCATGTCTCTCGCGTGCCGCCATAGCGGGCGATTTGCGCGTCCAGATTGCCGCCGTGATCTCTTGTTTCGCCCATGATTGGCCCTTTGCTATCGCCTGTTCCTTCGCGGAAAACAGGCTGTTTTGCAAGGGGGGAGCATGGGGGCAGAGCGGCGGGTCTTTGCCTGCGCAAGATGCACCGGCACATGCCCGCCGCGTAAAGACGTTCTGCGCTATCCGCGCCCGTGCGGTTCCAGATAATCCAGAACCGGATTGATCGGCACGATCCGATGCGGGTTAATGCTCTCGTGGCTATAGTGATAGTGGCGCACGATGTGATCCATATCCACGGTCTCGGCGACGCCCGGCATCTGATAGAGCTCGCGCGTATAGGCCCAGAGGTTCGGGTAGTCGATCAGCCGCTTGCGGTTGCACTTGAAATGCAGGTGATAGACCGGATCAAAACGGATGAGCGTGGTGAAGAGCCGCCAATCGGCTTCTGTCAGGCGGTCCCCCATGAGGTAGCGGTTGTCCGCGAGCCGTGCCTCAAGCCAGTCGAGCGTGTCAAACAACGGGTGCACGGCGGCGTCATAGGCCGCTTGCGTCGTGGCAAAGCCCGACTTGTAGACGCCATTGTTCAGCGTGTCATAGATCCGCGCATTGACCTCTTCGATGGCGTCGCGCATCTCTGCGGGCCAGTAGTCAACCGTGTTGCCCGTGATCCCGTTAAAGGCCGAATTGAACATGCGGATGATTTCAGAGCTTTCGTTGGACACAATCGTCTCCTGCTCTTTGTCCCAGAGGATCGGCACGGTCACGCGACCGGAATAGGTGGGGTCGGCGCGGGTGTAGAGGTTGTGAGTGAACTGAGAGCCATAGAGCGGATCGCCCTGCGCGACGCCGTCTTTTTCAAAGGTCCAGCCCTGATCGAGCATGTCCGGATGGACCGCCGAGACGTCAATGTGATCGGACAGCCCCTTCAACGCGCGGAAAATTAGCGTGCGGTGCGCCCAGGGGCAGGCCATAGACACATAAAGATGATAGCGCCCGCTTTCGGCCTTGAACCCAGCCTTGCCGCTTTCGCCCGCGCTCCCGTCTGCGGTGATCCAATTGCGAAACTGCGCGGCAGAGCGCACGAATTTCCCGCCACTGGATTTGGTGTCATACCATTGATCCACCCATTTTCCGTCAACCAGCAGGCCCATTGAGATCTCCTTCAATATTTGCAGTTAACCTAGAGCGCCAATACGCGGGCGCATAGTGAACTGATGCAGAAGAGTTGCGCTTTGACGCACAATTGCAGTGAGCCTGCCGGGCTGTCTTGATTTTCGGGCGATGCGCGCACAAGTTGAGTGTCGGGTAAGGGTATGAACGCGATGAATTTTCTTCCGAAAGAGGTTCAGGCTGGGCTGGACGCTGCGCGCAAGCGCGATCTGAAACGCAAAACGCGCATGCGTGTGCGGGTGGGCGACGAGGTCTATCCGCTGCTGCGCTTTGAGGACAACGGCTTTACGCTGGATAGCGCCAATGCGCCCTATTTGCGGGGGCTGGTCGATCTTTATGACGGCTCAAAGCACCTCTATCAGTGCCTGATCGTGGCTTCGCAGGAAGAAGACGGCGAGATGCTATACGAATTCAAACGCGCGACGGTCGCGGAGGATCAAGCGCCGTTGGATTTTGCCCGCGATGAAAACGCGCCGGTCGCCTTGGTGACGGACCAGCGCGATTAAGTCTACTGTAGATCTTTGAACGCTTCGGCCAGACGCTCGACCGCAGTCTGAACCACGCTACGCGGCGTGGCAAAGTTGAACCGCAGGAAGTTCTCGCCACCTTTGCCAAACGTCGGGCCGTGGTTCACCGCGATCCGGGCGTCTTTCTCAACCCGCTTTGTGAACTCTTCGCGCGCCATGCCGGTGCCCGAGAAATCGACCCAGCCCAGATAGGTCGCTTCCATCGGCATCGACGCAAGCCCCGGAATATCGGCAATCGCTGCATCCAGCAGCTGGCGGTTGCCGTCCAGATAGGTGACCAGAGCATCCACCCATTTCGCACCTTCTGGCGTATAGGCGGCCTCGGCCATATAGAGGCCAAAGCTGTTGGGGCTGAGGCCAAGCGCGGCCATACGGCCTGCAAAGCGCGCGCGCAAATCCGGGTCAGGAATGATGACATTGCCCGAATGGCTGCCCGCGATATTGAAAGTCTTGGTGGTCGCGGTCATCATGACCAGACGGTCCATGATCGAAGGATCCACCAGCGTCATGGGCGTGTGTGTCACGCCCGGAAAGACCAGATCGTGGTGGATCTCGTCACTCACCAAAATCAGATCGTGACGTTTCGCAAAATCGGCCACGCCTTGCAGTTCTTCGCGCGTCCAAACTCGTCCGCCCGGGTTGTGCGGAGAGCAAAGGATCAGCATGGTCTCGTGCCCTTTCATCTGCGCGTCCCAGGCGTCGAAGTCCATTTCGTAGCGGCCATTTTTATTGGCCAATTCGCATTCCACAACCTCGCGGCCTGCAGCTTTAATGACGCGCGCAAAGGCGTGGTAGACTGGGGTCATCAGGACGATGCCGTCTCCGGGTTGTGAAAAGGCGTCAACGCAGACGGCTGTGCCATTCACCAACCCATGGGTGGTGAAAATCTCGGGCGCGGTGACTTTCCAGCCATGGCGGTTTTCCATCCACCAGCAAATCGCGTCTTTGTAAGGCGCCTCATCGCCGTAATAGCCATAGACACCCTGATCCTGCATCTTGGTGATCGCGTCGGCCACGCATTGGGGCGGGCGGAAATCCATATCGGCCACCCACATCGCGATGCCATCTTTGGCGGGCACGCCGTAGATCGGCTCCATCATGTCCCATTTTACGGAATGGGTGCCAAAGCGATTGATGACTTCGTCGAAATTCATGGGGGACCTCACTCTAACTGTTGTCCCGCACGCTACCCGAAAGCGCGAGACGTGCAAGAGCCGTTGCAGATGAAAGCTGCTTGGCCTATGTCAGCCTTATGTTAAAGCCGATCCTGATCCATCCCGATCCCCGTCTGAAAAAGACCTGCGCGCCGGTTGCCGACCTGACCGACGAGCTGCGCAAGTTGGCCGCTGATATGCTGGAAACCATGTATGATGCGCCGGGCATCGGGCTGGCTGCGCCTCAGATCGGCGTACTGGATCGTCTGATCGTGATGGATTGCATCAAAGAGGGCGATCCGGAACCGGTGATCATGTTCAACCCCGAGGTTCTGGCCTCCTCAGACGACACCAGTGTCTATGAGGAAGGCTGCCTCTCGATCCCCGATCAATACGCCGAAGTGACCCGCCCCGCAGAGGTCCGCGTCGGCTGGATCGATGAGAACGGTAACCCGCAGGAAAAGGACTTCGACGGGCTTTGGGCGACCTGCGTGCAGCATGAGATCGACCATCTGAACGGCAAGCTGTTCATCGATTATCTCGGCCCGATGAAGCGCCAGACCATGACGCGTAAATCTGCGAAACTGAAACGTGAAAGGGCGCGTGCATGACCGTCCGCAAGTGCATCCCATGGCCGGACAAACGTCTGCGGACCACTGCTGAAGAGGTCAAGGACCTGACCGATGAGGACCGCCAGACCTGGCAGGATCTGATCGACACGATGGAGGCCATGCCCGGCGTTGGCATGGGCGCAAACCAGATCGGTGTCATGCGTCAGTTGATCGTTGTGGATGCCTCAAGCGAACGTGGGCAGGCCGTGAAAATGGCAAACCCCTCGATCCTGCACAGCTCAATCGAGGATCGCGAGCACGAAGAGGCCAGCCCCAACTTGCCCGGCGTCTCCGCCAAGATCAAACGCCCGCGTGCGGTCACGGTGCGCTATATGAACGAAGACGGCATGGTCACACGCCGCGATTTTGTTGGGCTCTGGGCGACGTCGGTGCAGCATCAGATCGACCATATCAATGGCAAAATGTATTTCGATCACCTCAGCCGCACTAAGCGCGAGATGCTGATTAAAAAGGCGCGGAAGTTGGCATGAGGGTTGTCTTCATGGGCACGCCGGACTTCTCGGTTCCGGTGCTGGAGGCTTTGGTTGCGGCGGGTCACGAGATCTCTGCGGTTTATTGCCAGCCGCCACGTCCTGCCGGTCGCGGCAAGAAACTGCGGCCTACGCCTGTGCACGCCCGCGCCGAGGCTTTGGGCCTTGAGGTGCGCCACCCTGAATCGTTGAAGACACCTGAGTCTCAAGCGGATTTCGCAGCGTTAAGCGCAGATGTCGCCGTGGTCGTTGCCTACGGGCTTTTGTTGCCCCAGGCCATTCTGGATGCCCCCAAACACGGCTGTCTGAATATCCACGCGTCGCTTCTACCTCGCTGGCGCGGCGCAGCCCCAATCCACCGTGCGATCATGGCGGGTGATGCGGAAACCGGCGTTTGCATCATGCAGATGGAAGCAGGCCTTGATACCGGCCCCGTCCTATTGCGCGAGGCCACGCCGATTGGCTCCGAAGAAACCACAGCCCAGCTGCATGACCGTCTAAGCCAAATGGGCGCTGAGGCCATCGTCGCAGCGCTGGCGAAGCTCCAAGATCTCACACCAGAGCCACAACCTGATCAGGGCGTGACCTATGCCCATAAGATCGACAAGGCTGAGGCGCGGGTGGATTGGGCTGAAGACGCCAAGGACATCGACCGCAAAATCCGCGGTCTCTCGCCCTTTCCCGGCGCGTTCATCGAATATGACGGACAACGCATCAAACTCCTGGCCTCGCGCTTTGTGGAGCTCAATGGCGCGGCGGGCACGTTGCTCGACGATGCATTGACCGTGGCTTGCGGAACTGGAGCAGTCCAACTGACCCGCTTGCAACGGGCAGGCAAATCCGCGCAGACTGCAGAGGAATTCTTGCGTGGCGTGCCGCTGACCAAAGGCATGTCGCTACTTTAGGAGGCCTCTCATGTTCCCAACTCTGATCGGCACGGTCGTGATCGCGGGTATCGTGGGCTATCTCTCTGAAAAGACGAGCTTTACCCGCAATGGCATCCTGCCCTCGATCATCATCTGCGTGGGCGGGGCCTTCCTATTTTATTTCGTGAGCCTGATGTTCGGAATCTCATTTGGCGCGCCGGGCATAAATGCAATCATCGCCTCAGTTGGCGCCTTGATCATCATTCCGACCCATTGGCGCAAATAGCTTCGGCTTTCATCTTGCCAAAAATACTCAAAATCCCACGTTATCCGCGCGGGGGACGTGCCTTGTAGACAGGCAGCCGCCAGCCAAATTGCAGAGACCCTGCACGCAAACACCACGTCACCGTGGCGCAGATCGCAAGGGTACCAAACCCTTGCATGCCAAGGGCCGTCGCGCCGACGGCACTCAGGGCACCCACGAAAGCTGCCGTCACGTAGATCTCGCCCTGTTTCAGAACCAGCGGCACCTCGTTGCAAACCACATCGCGCATGAGGCCGCCCATCGTGCCCGTCATGATCCCCATCAAGACCACGATGACCGCGCTATGCCCCAGATCCAGAGCGACACCGGTGCCCGCGGCGACTGCGACGGCGAGCGCAATAGAGTCGAGCCAAAGCAAAACGCGGTACCGGCTTTCAAAGAGATGTGCTGAGAAGAAGACCAGCAGCGCCGCCGCGACCGCGACCAAAATATAGCTCGGCTGCCCCACCCAAAAGACCGGGTCGCGTCCGAGCATGAGGTCGCGCAATGTGCCGCCTCCGACCGCCGTGAGGCAGGCGACAAAGGCAAATCCAACGGGGTCAAGCTGCGCTCGGCTGGCGACCAAGGCCCCTGTCAGTGCAAAGACAAAGACCGAAGCGAAATCGAGGAACACCAGCGCGGTCATGAGTCTTTCTTGGGCTTAAACGGAGCCATACCCGCCCTCGCCAGCTCGTCGGCTTTTTCGTTTTCGGGATGGCCTGCGTGCCCTTTGACCCACTCCCATGTCACGGAATGGCGAGCCTGAGCGGCGTCAAGTCTTTGCCAAAGCTCGGCATTTTTCACGGGCTTCTTGTTAGACGTCCGCCAGCCATTGCGTTTCCAACCGTGGATCCAGCCGGTCACACCGTTTTTCACATAAGCGCTGTCGGTGACCACTGTGACTTGGCTCGCGCGCTCCAGCGTCTCAAGCGCCATGATCGCGGCCATGAGTTCCATCTGATTATTGGTGGTTTCAGCCGCGCCGCCCGAAAGCTCGCGTTCTTTGAGAACCTCGTCGCCCTTCATGGCACGCAACAAAACGCCCCAGCCTCCGGGGCCGGGATTTCCGGAACAGGCGCCATCGGTATATGCAAAGAGGTCAGTCATAGGGTGGCGATAGCCAATCCGGGCGGGGGGCGTCCAGTGGAAAGTGCCTCAAAGCCCGCGCTGGGCGGTGATCAAGACAAAGGGATGCACTTCGCCAGACAGGCCCGCGCCTTGGCCGACGGTCCAGTCTTTCACTGTGAACCCGCGTGTCGCTAGATGGTCGCGCAGTTCATCCTCGTGAAAATAGGAATAAAACCGGCCAATCGAGTCGCGCTTTTCCCCTTCGCCGAGCTTTAGGCCAAGATAGAGGTGACCTTCGGGTTTCAGGGCCGTGTGGATCGCGTCCAGATGTCTTGGGAAGTCCGAGCGAGGCGCGTGCAAGAGGCTAAAGGACGCCCAGATCGCGTCGTATGCCGCCACTTCGGTGAGGTCGTCAAACAGGCCGACCCGCGCATTGACACCACGCGCGCGGGCGGCGTCTACGAATTCCTGCGTTGCGTCAATGGCTGAGACCTGAAAGCCAGCCCCCAGCATCTGTTCAGAGTGATGCCCGGGACCGCAGCCGAAATCCAGAATATGCGCGCCGGGGGAAAGATGCGTGAGGAAGCGGCTGAGGGCCGTGCTTTCTTCCTCGGTCATGGCGACCTTTTGATACGCGTCCACCTGTTTGGAATAGGTTTCAATGGTTTCGCGGTCGGCCATGTTGTGTTCCTTATCCGGGGATTTCAACGTCTCTGAGAACGCGGGGGACTTTGAAATTCACGCGTTCGACGGCGGTTTCGACGACCTCCACCGCGACGTCATATTTGTCGCGGAAGGCGTCAATGACCTCGTTGACCAGAACCTCCGGTGCTGATGCTCCAGCAGTGATGCCAAGCGAAGAGATCCCCTCCAGCGCGCGCCAGTCGATGTCTTTGGCGCGTTGCACCAGCTGTGAATAGTTGCAGCCTGCCTTGGTGCCGACCTCGACCAGACGCTTGGAATTGGACGAATTCGGAGCGCCCACCACCAGCATCGCGTCGCATTGTGCGGCCATGGCTTTCACGGCCATCTGGCGGTTGGTTGTGGCGTAGCAGATGTCCTCTTTGTGAGGGCCAACGATTGTTGGGAACCGTGCGTTCAAGGCCGCGACGATGTCGATTGTGTCGTCCACCGATAGGGTGGTTTGGGTCACAAACGCCAGCTTGCTTTCTTCGCGTACTTTCAGCGTTGCGACGTCTTCAACGGTCTCGACCAAAAGGACTTCGCCTTCGGGCAATTGTCCCATGGTTCCAATGGTTTCCGGGTGTCCGGCGTGGCCGATCATAATGATCTGAAGGCCCGCATCAGAGTGACGTTCTGCTTCGATATGGACTTTGCTGACAAGCGGGCAGGTGGCGTCGACATAGATCATTTCGCGACGCTCTGCCTCGGCTGGAACGACTTTCGCCACCCCATGCGCCGAGAAGATCACCGGGCGGTCATCGGGGCAATCCGAGAGCTCTTCGACAAAGACAGCGCCTTTGTCACGCAGCCCATCTACGACGAATTTATTGTGCACGATCTCGTGGCGCACATAGACCGGCGCGCCCCATTTCTGCAGCGCCATCTCGACGATTTTGATCGCGCGATCCACGCCTGCACAGAACCCACGCGGCGCGGCCAGATAGATTTGAAGATTGGGCTTGGACATTACGACCTCAACTGACGTTCAAGACAGAGCTAGAGGCTCCCTTCACATTCGTAAAGGGGCCTCGTGCTGCTGATGTAGTCAGAAGGGTGTTTGGATCAATGCGACATGAATGATCCAAGGCGTTCCGGCTATTTCGCCGGAACGTAGTCGTCAGAGTTGGTTTCGCCCGGCATTGGGTCGCGTGGAGGGCGGCCAACCACGTCGCGCAGACCTTCCAGATCGATGAAATTGTCGGCCTGACGGCGCAATTCATCAGAGATCATCGGAGGGTTAGAGCGGATCGTAGAAACCACGGAAACGCGTACGCCCTGGCGTTGCAGGCATTCGACCAATGGGCGGAAATCACCGTCGCCCGAAAACAATACAATATGGTCTACATGCGGAGCGAGCTCCATTGCGTTGACCGCCAGTTCGATATCCATGTTCCCCTTCACCTTTCGGCGACCTTGGCTATCGACATATTCTTTGGCGGGTTTGGTGACCATGGTGAACCCGTTGTAGTGCAACCAGTCTACCAGTGGCCGGATCGGAGAGTATTCGTCGTTCTCGAGCAGAGCGGTATAGTAAAACGCTCGCAGGAGTTTCCCCCGACGCATGAACTCTTGCCGAAGCAGCTTGTAATCGATGTCAAATCCGAGCGATTTCGCAGCCGCGTACAGATTTGATCCATCGATGAACAGCGCAAGCCGTTCGTCTTTGTAAAACATCAAATGTCCTTTCATTAAAACCGCGCATGGCTGTGAGTGTGGTGAGTGTAGTGTTGCATGCGCAGCGCTTGTAATTTAATTTTGCAAGTGCCTTTCAAAGGTGACCAACCAATACTTGTGTATCTTAACCTATCACTATGGACAGGTGGTGAAAAAATAATGAATGAAATCAGCATTTTGGCGCTGGGTGGAAATTCAAATTCTGATTTCGGATCGCCGGGAAAGACACTGGTACACGCTATAGGTGTGCTTCGAGCGCGCGGCTTATCCATTGAAAAAACAAGCAAATTCTATGCGACGCCCGCTTTCCCCAAGGGAAGTGGCGCAGATTACGTAAATGCGGCGCTTTTGATCAATTCGAATCAAAATCCGAGGGAATTGCTGTCTCTTTTGCATGAGGTTGAGGCAGATCTTGGACGCACCAGAGAGGCGCGTTGGGCAAGCCGGCCGATTGATATCGACCTGATTGCGTACGGGCAAAGGTTGCTGCCGGATGCCGAAACGCATGCGAAATGGCGGGGGCTTTCACCTAAAGATCAGGCGACGCTTTGGCCCGATCAATTGATACACCCTTTGGATCGCGATCGTCTTGGTCTTGCCTGCCGGCTAGCGACGCGTTCACGGACTGGGTCACCAACGCGTTAATGATGGAAAACCTGCCTGATCCGACCGAAAAAAGGAAAAGAGCTTTGAGCTGTGACTATTCCGCGAAGGAATGGCCCTAGATAGCGGGCTTCTAATCCCATTGACGAATGGAGTGCCCGCATGGCCCGCGTGACAGTTGAAGACTGCGTTGACAAGGTTCCAAACCGTTTCGAGCTTGTGATGCTCGCTGCACATCGTGCACGCGAAGTCTCTGCAGGTGCCGAAATCACCGTGGACCGCGACAACGACAAAAACCCTGTCGTGTCCCTGCGCGAGATCGCTGAGGAAACTCAGACCGCGGACGAGCTGCGTGAGCGTCTGATCGAAAGCAACCAGCACCAGATCGAAGTCGATGAGCCTGAAGAAGATCAAATGGCTCTGTTGATGGGTTCCGAGCCAGCGGACAAGCCAGCAGAAGACGACCTTTCTGAGGAAAAACTGCTGCGCGCACTGATGGAAGCACAAGGCCAGGGCTAAGCCCCTTGGGGAAATGAAGGCGCATTATGATTCCGGCTGATGATCTGGTCGAACTGGTCCGCGCCTATAACCCTAAAACCAATGAAAAGCTGATCCGCGAGGCCTATGATTTTGGCCTTGCGATGCATGAAGGGCAGTTCCGCCATTCCGGCGAGCCCTATTTTTCCCACCCCATCGAAGTCGCGGCAATCCTGACGGAACAGCAGTTGGATGATGCCACCATCATCACGGCGCTGTTGCATGACACGATTGAGGACACCAAAGCCTCTTATTCCGTCGTCACAGAAAAATTCGGCGAAGAAGTCGCGATGTTGGTGGATGGAGTCACAAAGCTGACCAACCTTCAGCTTAGCTCGACCGAGACCAAACAGGCCGAGAACTTCCGCAAGCTGTTTATGGCGATGTCCAAGGACCTGCGGGTGATCCTGGTCAAGCTCGCCGACCGTTTGCACAATATGCGCACGATCCGCGCGATGAAGCCGCATAAGCAGCAGCAAAAAGCGCGTGAAACCATGGATATCTATGCCCCGCTCGCGGGTCGCATGGGGATGCAGTGGATGCGCGAAGAGCTTGAGGACTTGTCCTTTAAGGTGCTTAACCCAGATGGCCGCGCCAGTATCATTCGCCGCTTTATCATGCTGCAGAAGGAAACCGGCGATGTGATCCAAAGGATCACCGGCGATATGATCGCAGAGTTTGAAAAGGCGGGCGTTGAGGCCGATGTCTTTGGTCGCGCCAAAAAGCCCTATTCGATCTGGCGCAAGATGCAGGAGAAGGAACAGAGCTTCTCGCGTCTTTCTGACATTTACGGCTTCCGGATCATTACCAAATCTGAAGAAGATTGTTACCGGGCCTTGGGCGCGATCCATCAGCGCTGGGCCGCTGTACCTGGGCGCTTTAAGGATTACATCAGCCAGCCGAAATCCAACGGCTATCGCTCGATCCACACCACGGTGTCCGGGCGCAACGCGCGGCGGGTCGAGGTGCAGATCCGTACCCAGAAAATGCATGATGTGGCCGAAACCGGCGTTGCGGCGCATTGGTCTTATCGCGACGGTGTTCGGGGCGAGAACCCTTTTGCCGTCGACCCTGCGCGCTGGATCCGGTCCTTGACCGAACAGTTCAACACTGAAGAAGACCACGACGAGTTCATGGAAGCTGTGAAGCTGGAAATGTACTCGGATCAGGTGTTCTGCTTTACGCCCAAGGGTGATGTGGTGAAACTGCCGCGCGGAGCGACCCCGATTGATTTCGCCTATGCGATCCACACGCGGATCGGCAACGCTATTGTCGGCGCCAAAATCGACCACATGCGTGTGCCGCTTTGGACGCGGGTGAAGAACGGTCAGTCCATCGAGATCATCACCGCCGAGGGGCAAACGCCACAACCGACCTGGCTAGAGATTGCCACCACCGGTAAGGCGAAATCCGCGATCCGGCGGGCTCTGCGTGATCTGGACCAAGAACGCTTTGTGAAGCTGGGCTATGAACTCGCACGCTCTGCCTTTGAGAGGGTAGGGAAGAAAGCCACCGAGAAAGTGTTGGATATGGCGGCCAAGCAGCTGTTTCAATCCAGCCGCGAGGTGCTTTTGGCGCATCTGGGCAGCGCGCAACTGAATGCCTATGAGGTCGTGCAAGCGGTCTATCCAGAACTGACGCCAAGCGAAGGCGAAGAGGTTGCTGCATCCAAAGCGGTGATCGGTTTGACCGAGGGCCAAAGCTTTAATCGCGCGCCGTGCTGCGAGCCTTTGCCGGGTGAACGTATCGTGGGCATCACCTTCCGCGGAAAAGGTGTTGAGGTGCACTCGATCGACTGTGAACGCCTGATCGGTTTTGAGGATCAGCCGGAACGTTGGCTTGATCTGCATTGGGAGGTTGGCAAGCACCAAGCCATCCACGGTGCCACGTTGAAAATGACACTGTCCAATGACGCCGGCGTCCTGGGACGAATTTGCACATTGATCGGCGAGCAGGGCGCGAATATTGCAGACCTTGAATTTACTGATCGCAAACCCGACTTCTATGCCCTTGAGGTTATTGTCGAGCTGAGAGATGCCGAGCACCTGCATACGCTCATGATGACTCTGCAAGCGGAATCAGACGTCGCGGCCATAGAACGAGTACGCGACCCAAACCGCGCAAGCCCACAGGCTGCGCCAAAGGAATAGGACGGGCTCTTGGTCTTTAAGCGCCGAGACAGAAGATCGATC
The DNA here is from genome assembly GCF_017798205.1 of Cognatishimia activa. Classification (NCBI taxonomy): domain Bacteria; kingdom Pseudomonadati; phylum Pseudomonadota; class Alphaproteobacteria; order Rhodobacterales; family Paracoccaceae; genus Cognatishimia; species Cognatishimia activa. The sequence continues at coordinate 1,793,666 of NZ_CP060010.1, forward strand.
CTGCAAGCCGCGCTGGATTTTCTCTGGCCGCGCGGAGGCTGGACGCGTGCGTTCTATTACATTCGTCATCGTTTGCGGCGTCTTCCCGGATCTCCGGAACGGATCGCGCGTGGAGTTTGGGCCGGCGTTTTCGTGACCTTCACGCCATTTTACGGGCTGCATTTCATCGTGGCGGCCTTGGTGTCGCGGCTTGTGCAAGGCAATCTTTTGGCGGCGTTGCTTTCGACGTTTTTCGGCAATCCTCTGACCTATATTCCGATTGGGGTCGTGTCTTTGCAGACCGGCCACTTCCTGCTTGGCACTGAGTTTGAACGCGGCTCCGAGCGCTCGTTGATCAACAAGTTCACCGATGCCGGCGGCGATCTCATGCATAACTTCTGGGCGATCTTTTCGGATGCGCGCATGGATTGGCATGGGCTGCAGATTTTCTGGAGCGAGGTGTTTTACCCTTATCTGATCGGCGGCATTGTACCGGGCATCATTGTGGCGACGATTGCCTATTACCTATCGGTGCCGGTCATTCGGGCCTATCAGAAACGCCGCGCCAAAGGGATCCAGAAGAAATTTGAAGCCCTAAAGGAACGCGCGGCGAAGGTGAGTGCCCAAACAGAAGCAAGTGACACACCAGAGTCCTAACTGGACTTAAGAGAATCGCTGTTACCTCTCCAGAATCCGCCTTATTTTCCAATTCAGACATCGAATTCAGGAGTCTCGCCATGCGCCTTGGAGTGAACATCGATCACGTTGCCACCGTTCGCAACGCCCGCGGATCCGCCTATCCGGACCCGGTGCGCGCAGCGAAACTTGCCGAAAAAGCCGGCGCGGATGGCATCACCGCCCACCTTCGCGAGGACCGGCGTCACATCATGGATGAAGACATCGACCGCCTGATGGCAGAGCTAGAGGTGCCGTTGAATTTCGAGATGGCGGCCACCGAAGAAATGCAAAAAATCGCGTTGCGTCACAAACCCCATGCGGTCTGCATCGTGCCAGAAAAACGCGAGGAGAAGACCACAGAGGGTGGCTTGGACGTGGTCGGTGACGACAACCGCTTGGCCGGTTTTGTGTCGCCATTGGTGGACGTCGGTTGCCGCGTCTCGATGTTCATCGACGCGGACGCGCGTCAGGTTGAGGCATCCAAACGCATTGGGGCTGCCGTTGTTGAGCTCCATACGGGTGCGTATTGTGATTTGCACTATGAAGGTCGCTTTCAGGAACGCGACGCAGAGCTTAAGCGCCTGTCGGATATGGCGACCTATGCGCATTCTTTGGGTCTAGAGGTCCATGCCGGGCACGGGTTGACCTATGACACAGTGACCCCGATTGCGGCCTTGCCAGAGGTGATGGAGCTGAACATTGGCCATTTCCTGATGGGTGAAGCGATGTTTGTCGGCCTAGAGGCTTCCATTGCAGAAATGCGCCGCCTGATGGAGGCCGCGCGCACCGTCGACGCTTAATCTTGCGTTAGCCATCTTCTGGTGGTCTGTTTGGTCAAAGATTTATGGCGAACAGACAGGTTACAGAGCGATGTTCAGTGCTGAGATTTTCTTGATTTTGATTGGCTGGGCCGTCGCGGGTGGAAGCCCGGGGCCTGCTACTCTGGCGGTCTCGGGTGCTGCCATGGGCGGTGGGCGCGCGGCTGGACTTGCGATGGCGGCGGGTGTGGTTGCTGGGTCGGCGAGCTGGGGTGTCGCTGCGGGATTGGGTATGAGCGCTTTGATGCTGGCAAATGCCTGGATCTTTGAAATCATCCGCTATCTTGGCGCGGGATACTTGCTGTATCTGGCGGTGAAATCTTTGAGGTCTGCGCTCAAAGGCGGCGGGCTTACGATGCAGACGGTCTCGGTTGAGCGCCTGTTTGTGAAAGGATTTCTCATTCACATCACAAATCCAAAGGCGATCCTGGCGTGGGGGGCCATCTATGCGATTGCCTTGCCCGCAGGGGCCGGGGCCGCACAAGTCTGGCAGCTTTTTGGGTTTTTGATTGTGACATCCATGTTCGTGTTTTTTGGGTATGGGATTTTATTTTCCAACCCAGCTATCGTTCGCGGCTATACTGCGGCGAAGCGTTGGTTTGATGGTATCTTCGCGGCACTATTTGGGGCGGCCAGCCTCAAGATCCTGACCGCGAGATTGGAGGTTTAGATGAAACATTGGATAATGGCTGCATTGGTGGCGTCGGCGGCATCGATGGCCAGTGCGCAAGAAGCCGTCGATTGCGATTGGCAAGCGCGCGCGGACGCGATTGTGGAACCTTGGGAGGACTTCTCTCGCACATTCGCCAACGGCAATGTGCGTCTGGCCCTGCTAGATATGGTGGAGCCTGCGGCTGCGGCCTTTCATATACTGATCATCTCTCCGCCCTATGACGAGCTTGGTGTGCGTCAGTGTAAAACCTTGGGCATGGGCGGTGGTGCGGGCTTTTCCGGCGTCACCTTTGAGGCGTTGGATGCGGCCTATGATCCGTCTGTGGGGCTGATATTTGACCTGCCGGTGTCCACCTATGACGGCAGCAGCGGAGATTTCGTTACAGGAAACCTGCTGTTCACGTTGAATCAAGCGACAGGCCAGATTGACGCTTGGTTGGATTAGTATATCTGGGCCAGAGCAAGCCCTAAGGGGCGGTAAGGAAATCACTTTATGATCCTAGGCATCGGCACTGATCTGGCCAATATCGAACGTATTCAGGGGACGCTGGACCGCTTTGGCGACCGCTTTAAAAACCGTGTTTTCACCGAGCTTGAGCAGCGCAAAGCCGAGCGTCGCAAAGACGTGGCGGGCACCTACGCCAAACGCTGGGCCGCGAAAGAAGCATGCTCTAAGGCGCTGGGCACAGGCCTTGCGATGGGGATCGCCTGGAAAGACATGAGCGTCAGCAACCTGCGCACAGGTCAGCCGATCATGCATGTCACGGGCTGGGCTAAGGAGCGTTTGGACAAGATGACGCCCGCGGGTCACGAGGCCACCATCCACGTCACCCTGACCGATGATCACCCCTGGGCGCAGGCCTTTGTGGTGATCGAAGCCTTGCCGATCCGTAACGAACCTGCAACGCCGGGTTGACAGTCCGCGCCGGGAACCGCATGTAAATCCGGACGAAATTCCCAAAGGGTGACCCATGGCGACTGAGGCCGAGAAAAAGCCAAACGGCATTATCGAAACCATTAAAACGGTGGTTTACGCGCTGTTGATCGCCGGGATCTTCCGGTCTTTGTTCTTTCAGCCGTTCTGGATCCCGTCGGGGTCGATGAAAGACACGCTGCTGATCGGCGATTTCCTCTTCGTCAATAAAATGAGCTATGGCTATTCCTACGCCTCTTGCCCGTCGATCCGCATTCCGCGCTTTGGCATCGACATTGATGCGCGCGACATCTGCGGGATCTTTGACGGCGACAACAAACGCCTCTTTGGCTCTGAACCAGAGCGCGGAGACTCCGTTGTTTTCCGTCACCCGGTGAATGGCACAGACTATATCAAACGTCTCGTCGGCCTGCCCGGTGACACAGTGCAAATGAAGAACGGCGTGTTGTTCATCAATGGCGCAGCCGTTGGCTTGAAGGCGGGCGGCGTGTTTGAAGAAACCTACGACGCGCAAGGTCCGCAAGGTCGCTTCCCTCGCTGTGAAAACGCACCTGTCGGCCAAGGCGGCACCTGTGAAAAGACCCGTCTGATCGAAACCCTACCGGGCGGTGTTGAGCATTCTGTTTTGAACATCGACAATTCCGGCACGGACAACACCGGCATCTATAATGTGCCTGAAGGCCACTATTTCTTCATGGGTGACAACCGCGATAACTCCACGGATAGCCGCGTGCCTCAACAGCTGGGTGGCGTTGGCTTTGTGCCGTTTGAAAACCTGATTGGTCGCGCGGACCGGATTGTGTTCTCTTCTGCCGGACGCAGCCTCTTTGCCTTCTGGACGTGGCGCGGCGACCGTTTCTTTAAGGCGATCGAGTGAAACTTTCTGCTGAACTGAAAGCTCTGGAAAACCGTCTGGGTCACCGCTTTGGTGACCCTGCGCTTTTGGTGCGCGCGGTGACTCATAGTTCAATGTCTTCGCCAACGCGGTCTGACAACCAGCGACTCGAGTTTCTAGGCGACCGCGTGTTGGGCCTTGTGATGGCCGAGGCATTGTTAGGCGCGGATAAAGCCGCGACCGAAGGCCAGCTTGCGCCACGGTTCAATGCTTTGGTCCGTAAGGAAACCTGTGCGGAGGTTGCCCGCGAGATTGATTTGGGCGCGGGTCTAAAACTGGGCCGCTCTGAGATGCTGTCGGGTGGCCGCCGCAAACAAGCCTTGCTGGGCGATGCGATGGAGGCGGTCATCGCAGCCGTCTATGTGGACGGAGGCTTTGAGGCCGCCAAAGAGCTGATCCTGCGTCTTTGGGGCGACCGCGTGACGCGTGTCGAAGCGGATGCGCGCGACGCCAAGACCTCTTTGCAGGAATGGGCGCAGGCGCGGGGGCTTCAGCCTCCGAAGTATGAAACGGTTTCCCGCAGCGGACCAGACCACGCGCCGGTCTTTACGATTTCGGCCACGCTGGAGAATGGCGAAAGCGATCAGGCGACAGCAGGATCAAAACGGTTGGCGGAACAGGCCGCTGCCAAAGTGCTTTTGGATCGCCTGACCTCGTGATGGCAAGGCCATCTGGCACAACCATGAATTCTACGCTAGAAGCACGGCTTCTGAACACGCGAAGGACCGCGACATGAGCACACGCGCCGGATTTGTTGCCCTGATTGGCGAACCCAATGCCGGGAAATCGACCCTGACCAACCGCATGGTGGGGGCGAAGGTCTCGATTGTGACCCACAAGGTGCAAACCACACGCGCGCGCATCCGTGGCGTGGCGCTGGAAGGTGAGAGCCAGATCGTCTTTGTCGACACGCCCGGCCTGTTCCGTCCGCGTCGTCGTCTGGACCGCGCCATGGTGGCGGCCGCTTGGGGTGGCGCTGCGGACGCTGATATCATCGTGCTGATGGTCGAGGCCCATCGGGGCATCACCGATGGGGTTGAGACGATCCTTGAAGGGCTGGAAGAGATCGGCCAGGGCCGCCGCGTGGCGCTGGCGATCAACAAGATCGACAAGGTGAAATCCGAAGTGCTGCTGGCGCTGTCCGAAGAATTGAACAAACGCTACAGCTTTGAGCGGACCTTCATGATTTCGGCCGAAAAGGGGCATGGCGCGAAAGATCTGAAAGAATGGCTGGCCGCGGAATTGCCAGAAGGGCCTTGGCTCTATCCAGAGGACCAGATCGCCGATCTGCCCATGCGCATGATTGCCGCCGAAATGACCCGCGAGAAACTGACCCTGCGCTTGCATCAGGAATTGCCGTATCAGTTGACTGTCGAGACTGAGGCCTGGGAAGAGCGCAAAGATGGCTCGGCCCGCGTTGACCAGATGATCTATGTTATGCGCGACGGCCATAAGGGCATCGTGCTTGGCAAAAAGGGCGAGACGATCAAGGCGGTATCCAAGGCTTCGCGCGAAGAGCTTGAGGAATTTCTCGGCCGTCGTGTGCATCTGTTCTTGCAGGTCAAAGTCCGTCCGAACTGGCTTGAGGAAAAAGAGCGCTATTCCGAGATGGGACTCGATTTCAAAGACGGCAACGCATGACGCGATTAACCGCAGAGTTCTGGGTGAGCGCCTATCTCAACCGGCTGCGCCTTTACGAGATCCCGGCCTTTGTGGTGACCCATGGTGACGACACGGCTGGGGCGGTTTTGGTCAAACTGAACACGCTAGACGGCAATGCCAAGGCTTTTCAACGCAGCTTTGATCTTATGAGCGGCGAACGCGCCTGGATGGTTCTGGCCGAGGGTGCCGAGTCTGATGTCGACGCGGCATTGGCCAAGCAGCGCAGCTTTGATCCGGATCTTTGGGTGATTGAGGTCGAAGATCGGCAAGGTCGGCACCTTCTCGATGAACCGGGGCTGGCTGACTGACCGTCGGAAAATGAGTATTTTTGGCCAGATGAAGATCCCGCGTCCTTTCATCTTGCTCTAAATACTCAAATCCCACTGCGGCCACTGGCGCAGGCCTTTGCGTTCTGCGCATATTGACGCCATGGATTGGCGAGATCAGGGCATCATTTTATCTACGCGCAAGCACGGCGAGACCTCGGTGATCCTTGAGGTCTTTACGCCCATGCACGGTCGTCATGCAGGCGTTGTGCGGGGGGGCGTGAGCCGAAAGATGACTCCGATCCTGCAGCCCGGCGGGCAAGTCGATTTGCATTGGCGCGCGCGGCTTCAGGAACATATCGGATCGTTTTCCGTGGAACCTTTGCGCAGCCGGGCTGATGCTCTGAGTGACCGATTGGCGCTGGCGGGGCTTAATGCGGTGACGGCGCTGCTTGGCTTTGCTTTGCCAGAACGCGAGCCCCATGAGGCGCTTTATGCGCGCACCGAGCCTTTGTTGGATCTTTTGGGGCAGAACGATCTTTGGCCTCTGGCCTATCTGCGTTGGGAAATGGCGCTGCTCGAGGATCTGGGCTACGGGCTGGATCTGGGCAGCTGCGCTGTGACGGGGACAACGGAAAACCTGATTTTTATCTCACCCAAGTCGGGGCGCGCCGTGTCCAAACAGGGGGCCGGAGATTGGGCGGATCGGCTTTTGCCCCTTGTACCATGCCTCAAAGGGCAAGGGGACAGCAGCGATCAGGCCATACTAGAGGCCCTCTATGTCACCGGGTATTTTCTTGAGCACAAGCTGGCCGCCAGCCTCGGCAACCGCCCACTGCCTGAGGCACGTGCTCGGTTTGTGGATCGGTTCAGCCGCCAGATTGCGCGGTGAAGACCATCTCGCCGCCTTGGTCGTTAGACAAGATCAACACGTCGCCTGCGATCTCGACAAGGGTCATGCCATTGAGCGCCGTAAAGAAAATCTGTTCTTGATCCAAATCTGCGCAGGCTGCACGGGTCGCGCGTAAAGCTGAAAGCGAAAACCATGGGTAGGGCGAGGTTTGCTCTGCCGAGAAGCTGTTACAGGGCGCTTTTCCGCTGACAGAGCCCTCGGCCGGGAACATCATTGTCGCGCTCGCGGGGTAGGTTGCGCCGTCAACGCTGCGCAGAATCCATGTTTTGTCGGCGGCACCGTAGCCGGTCAAAGTTTCATCTGCCTGGCAGGCTACAAGGCAAATCGACAACGCTGGAACAAAAAGCTTCATGCCTCTTCGTATAGGGCAAGAATGAGGTCGACCAAAGTCACAAGACTCTGACCAGAGACCTCGGGCTGTTGTTTCGCGAGCAGTCCGAGACCCAAGTGGCTTGCATAGATCAGATGAGCCAGTTCGGCATTCGTGAGATCTATCTCGGTAAGCAGGTCTTTGATCAGTTCCAGGCGCTGTGCGTCGATGCGTTTGATCGTTTCACGAGCCAGTACGCTTTCTTGCGCCCAGGACCGCAGTGCGGCTTCGGTGCCCGGTGTGTTCAACCCTGTTCCGGTTTCTGCGTTGATCTCGGTCACAAGGCGCAGCTTGCTGACGGCTTTGGCGTCGAGTTCACGCAAAGCCTGCAGTTTCGCGGTCGCATGGGTTTCCCAAGCCAGAAGCAGCGCTTCGTGAAAGGTCGGGACGTCTTTGAAGTGCCAGTAAAACGAACCCTTGGTGGTGTCGAGGTCCCGCGCCAAAGTCTCAGCGCGCAGCATGCTGGGACCTTTTGAGGTCAGCGCCGCAACACCTGCGGCGATCCAGTCCTGTGGAGAGAGACGATTCTTGGCCATGCTTTAGGGATAAGTGCTCTTTGCACCTGCAGCAAGGCTCGTAGTACTACGACCCGCGCATCAGCGGTGTGATGCGCGGGACTGTGTCTATTATCCCAGCAAACGGCGGGCGATCACCTGCGCCTGGATCTCGGCCGCGCCCTCAAAGATATTGAGGATGCGGGCGTCACAAAGGATCCGGCTGATGGTGTATTCCAGCGCAAAACCGTTGCCGCCGTGGATCTGCAGACCATTGTCCGCGGCAGCCCAAGCCACACGCGCGCCCAGGAGTTTCGCCATGCCCGCTTCTAGGTCGCAGCGGCGGTCGTTGTCTTTTTCCCAAGCCGAGAAATAAGTCAGCTGGCGCGCGATCATGATTTCCACTGCCATCATCGCCAGTTTGCCGGCAACCCGTGGGAATTCGATCAAAGATTTGCCGAATTGTTTGCGGTCGATTGCGTATTGCATCGAGACATCCAGCGCCGATTGCGCCACGCCAACAGCGCGGGCTGCGGTCTGGATGCGCGCGCTCTCAAAGGTCTGCATGAGCTGCTTAAAGCCCTGACCTTCTTCGCCACCCAAAAGGTTCTCGCCTTTGACCTTAAAGCCATCAAAGCTGAGTTCGTATTCCTTCATGCCGCGATAGCCGAGAACTTCGATCTCTGTTCCGGTCATGCCTTCGGTTGGGAAGGGGTTTTCGTCGGTGCCAGGCGTTTTCTCGGCGATGAACATTGAGAGGCCGGTGTGGTTGATGGTGTCAGGCTTGGTGCGCGCCAGAAGGGTCATGATCTGAGTGCGGGCGGCGTGGGTGATCCAGGTTTTGTTACCGGTGATCTCCCAATCGTCGCCGTTCTTCACAGCGCGTGTGCGCAGGGAACCGAGGTCGGACCCTGTGTTTGGCTCAGTAAACACAGCGGTTGGCAGCACTTCGCCGCTGGCCAATTTCGGCAGCCAATGTTGTTTTTGCTCTTCGGTGCCGCCACAAAGGATCAGCTCGCAGGCGATCTCTGGCCGTGTGCCCAGAGACCCCACACCGATATAGCCGCGCGAAAGTTCCTCGGTCACAACCGCCATCGAGGCCTTGGACATGCCAAAGCCACCGTATTCCTCGGGCAGGGTCAGGCCAAAGACGCCCATATCTGCCAGTTCCTGGATGGTTTCCAGCGGGATCAGCTCGTCCTTGAGGTGCCATTCGTGGGCATGGGGCAGGACTTTTTCGACCGTGTAGCGGCGGAATTGCTCGCGGATCATTTCGAGCTCTTCGTCCAGACCCGAACCGCCGACGGTGAGGTTGGCCGATTGTTCTTGCATCAGCTCAACCAGACGCAGACGCGCGGCTTGGCTGTTGCCTTGGTCACAGAGCGTCATGACCGCTGGGATCATCAACCCGCGCATTTCGTCCTGTGTCAGACCCATGTCCTGCAGGCGGATGATCTCGCCCTGGCTCATGGGGATGCCGCCATAGATCTGCCAGAGGTATTCGCCGAAAGCGATCTGGTGGATCAGCTGTTCAATCTCGCCGAATTTGCCCTCGGACTGCAGCTTCTCCGCCCAGCCTTGCATTTGTTTGAGCGATTGCGCGTAGGTCGCAAGCCACGCCAGCGCATGGGCGGCGGTCTGGTTTTCCTCGATTTTGCCGCCAGAGACGCGGCCTTCGACCGTGACCATCCCGCGCAGTTTTTCGGTTGCGGTGTCGACCAATGCATCCACCGGGGCAAGCGCCGCGCCGGTCAGATCCAGAAGATCAGAAATCAATGCAGATTGGGTCATGTCGAGGTCCTGTCCGTCGTGCGCCATGAATCATATCCTTTGTTATGCTGCAGTGTGACATATCTATTATGCATCTGCAGCGCAATTAAAATACGTCAAGAGCATTAAATGAATAAAAATGTTACGCGACGAAATTTTGCACCTTCCCTTTAGAGATCGACTTTCAACACGCCGCCCGGGTCTTTGGCGCGGGATTGGCAGAGGATGATCTGGCTTTCGCGTTGCTTGTTGGAAAGCACGAAATCGCGATGCTCGGCCTCGCCCTCAAGCAAGCCGCATTTGCAGACGCCGCAGATGCCGTCAGAGCATTTCACATCCACATGAACTCCGTTTTCAGCCAAGACATCTGTGGCGACACGGTCGGCGGGCACGAGGATCTGACGCCCGTCGTTCAGTTCCAGCGTGAAATCATGGTTTTCATAATCGGGCTGCTCTGGAACGTTGAAATATTCCAGATGCCGCGCCTCTTCCGGGAACCCTTGGCGCTCGGCCGCTTGCATCACGCCGTCCATGAAGCGATCCGGCCCGCAGGTATAAACGTGCCAGCCGTCCTGATGGTCCTTCAACACCGCATCCAGATCGGCGCGGGTGCCTTCGTCTGAGAAATGGAAATGGACTTTGTCGGCCCATGGGAACCCTGCGAGATCGTCAAGATATCCGGCCGAGGCGCGGCTGCTGCAGGAGTAATGCAGCGCGAAATCAGCCCCAAGTGCATGCAGTCGGTGCGCAAAGGCGATCATCGGCGTGATGCCGATGCCGCCGCCCATGAGGAAGGTTTTGGTGGCGGTTTCGTCCAGCTCAAAGTGGTTGATGGGTTTGCTGACAAAGACGCGGCGGCCTTCGGTAAAGATGCGATGCAGGAACTTCGAGCCGCCACGGCCCTCGTCCTCACGCAACACGCCGATTTCATAGGTGCCGCGGTCGGCGGGGTTGCCGGACATTGAATATTGACGCAGGAACTCTGGCGCGACGACCACATCCAGATGCGCGCCTGCGGTCCATTCGGGCAGGGCACTGCCGTCAAAAGCGGTGAAGACGTACTTGGTGACGTCAGACGTCATCTTCTCGACCTTGGCGATTTTGGCCATGACGACGGGGCTGTCAGCGTCGATGGAAAAGCGGTGGATGTGGGCGGTTTCGCCCTGGGCGGATTTCGCTTTGTAGTCCTCCGCGGAAATCATCGCCTCATAGGCTTTGATGCCCGCCTCGCGGTCCATTGGGAACGGGTAGGGATGTGGGTGGGGCGCGAGCATGGCGGGGTAGACCGCGAGCGTTTGATCTTCGTATTTCAGGTCCAGATCAGTCTGTAGGTCGCGGCGGTTCACGGGCTCATCCGTCGGATGATACCCTCCGTCTTCGCCGAGTTTCAGGTCCCACCACCATTTCTTGGTGTCATTCAGACCACCCCGTTTCATGCGGTCATCCAGCTTGGCGAGCATCGGCGCGGCGGAGGGGATATTGGAGGCAGCCCAGCGGAAAGGGGCCTCGGCAAAGAGGCCTTCGAGATTCCAGGGGCAGGTCTTCATGCAACGTCCGCACATGGCCCCGCCTGGGGTGGTGATGCGGTAAGTTGCGCATTTCTGGCTGTCGGATTTCCAGATCTCATAGCCGTTGAACATCAGTTTTGGGCCAGCCGTGATCGCGCCAGAGGGGCATTCGCGCGCGCATTTGTTGCAGTTCTCGCAGAAGTTCTGCAGGCCAAAGTCGATGGGTTTGTCGTGCGTCATTGGCATGTCAGTGGTGACGACGCCGGACTTGAGGCGCGGGCCGAGATATGGGTTCAGGATGACTTCGCCGATGCGCGAGACTTCTCCGAGGCCTGCGAGCAACAGTAAGGGGGGCTGGAGGACCTCGCCGTCCATCACGGTGTGGGCTTTGGCCTGATAGCCGAGGTTGCGGATCTGTTTGGCGATAACGCCGCCCAAAAGTGAAAACCGCAGATAGGCGCGCATCGATTGGGCAACGGCGATCCAGTCGTCGCCGGAAGAGCCCTCCATGGTCTCATAGCCCTGGTCGATGATCATCGAGATCGCTTGATCCTGCGTCGGATGGATCTCGGCCCCTGTGGCGTCGTGGCTGTACCAGGTCCAGTCGGGGCATTCGGAAATGCCGACGGCGTCGACGCCGAGGAAATAGCTGGCGGCCTTGATATTCGCGGCATTGCGCTGGGCGTCTGTGGGGCGGGAGCCGTCAGGATTGGCGGGGCCGTCTTGTAGCAGAACAAAGGCCCCCAGCGCGCGGCGTTGCGCGATCGAAGGCGCGGCCTTGCGGGCGTAGTAGCCACCCTTTGCATTGTCCTGCAGTGTTTTGCCCATGTCGCCGAACTGCGCGCGGGCGAACATGTCGGCGCGCTTGGGGACGCGGGCGACATTGGCGCGGTCGATATAGGTGGTTGGCTCATCGACGCGTTTCAGACGTTCGAATGGATGCGGGCCGTCGGCAAAGTTGCGTTTCTTATATGGGTCGCCGTTCAGAGCCCCCTTGGCGTGACCTTTGCCCAACCACCAGCCGGGGCCTTGGGTGGACCAATAGGGCTGGGCCTCCATAGGGGCGATGGGCACATCGATGGTCAGATCAAGCGCGCAGGTGACCGCTGCGAGGCCGAAATTGCGGCCGATCCAGGGGGCCGCAATGCCGTCCCCGTCGACGTAGCCGAGACCCGCAGCGACAGCGAGCGTGTTGAGGTCTACGTCCGAGGCAGTGGCGGAATGGGATTTGGCCGAGACGCCAAGAATGCGCAGGTAGTTCCCAATAACACTGGCGGTTTCATTGGCGCGCAGGGCGGCGCGGTGGTGGAGCGCATCCTTGAGCCAGTCCACGCCCGGTTCCTCGCGGATATCGCGGGGGTTTTCATAGAGGAAAACGATGGCGTGCGTATGGGTGTCAATGCTGCTGGGTTTGGCTTCTATACTGTCGCGCAGATCGGCCATGATGGCGTCGATGCCAGCCGCCAGAGTCTTGGTCTGGCGGGTGCGCAGGTCCTCAGAGAGGCGCGCGACGCCGGGGTTCACGCGGGTCTCGGAAAGATGTGCTTCACTTGGCAGGCGGCAGATCCCCACCATAGAAGCGTCGTTGAAATAGCCAAAAGATTTCAAGTGGTTCGCGCGCTCTTCAGGGTCCGTTGGGATACCGCTTTTGGCAGGGTTCACCAAGCCATCACGCAGGGCGTCAAGCATAGCTTGGTATTCGTCCATCGCGTTTACGATGCTCTCGGGCATGTCAGGGCGCACGAAGGACAGGGGCTTCATCGCGGGGATTTTGGCGAGGTTCGCGGCCTCGACCCTCGTCAGTTTTTCAAGCGGATAGGGCCCCAGATGGACGGGCCGTTTCTTGTCAGAGAAAAACCGAACCGTCATGCCGCATATCCTTCTTCACTGGCCGCACGCCATGGTTGCGTCGGCTCCGCTACAAGGAGGACTGTAGTGGAAAATTAACGGTTTAATAGACCCTTTGGTCAAAAGTTCTGGTGATGATCCACTGGCAGCCCGCTTGGCACCGTTTCAGGCACGACCGACGCCTGTGCTGCGGCTTTCTCGCCCGTGAGAGCGCCAAGAAACGCGACCAACGCGTCGATATCGTCTTCGCTCACCTGTTTGAGCGCGATATCCAGAACGCCTGCCTGCCGCGCCATTTCGAACCGGTCGTTTTGGATCATGAAGTCAGCGGCGCGGAACCAAGGCACGTCGGGCAAAACCAGATCGCTGCGTTGCCATGTGGCGCGCCCCTTTTCCGGGTTCATGTGATGGCGCACCATTGCCTCAAGTGTCGGGTAGGCGCCGTTGTGGCCGTAGGGACCGGTCAAAGCAACATTGCGCAGCATGGGTGTGCGGAACCGGTAAGCGTCGGCCAGGCTGTCGCTTTCCCCCATACGGCCGACATCGCGGTTGATCAGGTCGAATTTTCGGGTGCGTCCGGGGCCAAAGGCAGGCAGGCCGAGAGCGTGGAACCCTTGGTCCGACAGCAGGCTACCAACGTGGCAGTTTGAGCAACCGGCCGTGCCGAAGAAGAGCTCCATGCCCTCGCGCTGCAAGCTATTCAAAGCGGTGGAATCACCCGCGAGATAGGCGTCAAAGGGGCTGTCGAAACTGGTGAAGTCTTGGATAATAAAGGCAGAAATCGCATTTGCAATTTCGACCATCGTAACGTCCTCAGCCGTGTCGATGTTGTCATAGGCAGCCACAAAAGCCGCGCCATAGGCCGGGATTGTCCGCACACGTTTCGCAAGAATTGGCCAGACATTGTCGATCCGGTCAAATCGCGCGCCGACGACTTCGTTCTCGCCGGTATTGCCTGCCATTTCGATCTTGGAGGTCACGGGGAACATGGCTTGCGCCGCGAGGATGGTCTCAAGCCCCATGGGCAGCCATTCTTCGGCGGGCGTGTCAAAGCCGTTTCCGTAAATGTCGTCAACGCTGATACGGCCATCATGCATCACAACATCGATGTCTTTGTGGCCCAGATTCCAAAGCGCGGGTGCATTGCGTGGCACGCGCCGGATGACGGGGTTTTCACCGGTTTCGGACACGCGTTTCGGACCCAATCCGACCCCACCTTCGCCGAGTCCCAACGACAACCCATCTGAGGTTCCAAATGCCGGATGATGACAAGTTCCACAGCTAATATTTCTGTTCCCCGACAATATTTTATCGTAAAATAACAGCCGACCGATCTCGGCCTTTTCTGGCGAGTGGGGGAGGAAATCTGACGCGGTCAGAGGCTCTGGAAGATCTGAGGAAAAAACCGGGCCTGCCAGAAGGGCTGACAGCGTAATTGGGAGTAGACGATGAAGAAACATGTGCTTGCTTTGATGCTTTTGGCGGGACCCGCTTTTGCCGATCTGGAGACCGCGCGGGACCTGATGGAAGCGGGCGAGTTTGAAGCGGCGCGCGAGATGTTCTTGCCATTGGCGCGCTCTGGGAATGCGGACGCCGAGGAATTGATCGGCGTTATGTATGCGATGGGTCTTGGTGTTGAGCGCGACGATCAGCGGGCGTTTGAATGGTATCTGCGAAGCTCGCTTAAAGGACATCCCGGCGCGCAATCCGGTATCGGATGGTACTACGAGATCGGTCGCGGCATGCCCGCGCCGGATTTGGTGCGCGCTTATATGTGGTACACTTTGTCCGCCATCGGCGGCGATCCCGACGCGGCGATTAGCCTTGAAGAGGTGGTCAAAAAGATGACCCAAGCTGAGATCGATAAAGCGCATATACTCGTCGAAGATTACAGAAGTTGGATGTACCCGCTTCGTTAATTCTTTACGAAAAAGCCTTCATGTACAGGCAAATATGCGTGTTTGCCTGTACTTTTTTCACTTACGCAGCGACCGAGTTCCCAACCTTCTTCGCGTAGCGTTTTGGTTTGCCGGTTTCCGGGTCAATAATGGTCTCAACCGAGTACTGGCAGATGTATGCACGACGCGGTTTGTCGGTGGTGTTTGGCCCGGACCGATGCAAAGTTTCTGACGAGAAGGCGACGATCGTGCCAGCGGGGCACGTCATGGCCTTGCCGGGATCTTCGCCGGAATATCCGTTGAGCTCGTTGCTTTCCTCAAGCCATTCATGAGGGTCGAGTCCCGGAGACTCATTAAGATTCCTTGGCAAAACATAGACGCAGCCGTTTTCTTCGGTCGTGTCATCAAGGGCGATCCAAATCGTCAGATAGGCTTTGTGATCAAACCCCACATAGGCGCCATCCTGATGCCACGCAAAGCTGGCACCGGTGCCCGATCCCTTAACCACGAACTGTTCATTAAACAGCGTGCCAGAATCGCCAAGGCAAGTTTCATTGATCTTTGCGATTGTGTTGCCCAGCAGAAAGGCCTCGAGTTCGGGAAACTCTTCGTGGCGGTGTGCAAGAAACCGGCGCGCGGATCCCAGACCGATTTTATGTTTGCCGCTGTGCCCGCCGTCGTCGATTGGTTCGTCCAATAGTGTCTGACAGCTTTGAAGCAGCATTGACAGCTCGGCGTCGGACAATGCGCTGGGGAAAACCGCGTATCCGTTTTCGCGAAATGACTGATGTGTAGTGTTCATCATGTTTCTCCTCTCTCATATTGCAAAATAGCGCACGAATTTGATTGTTCTTTGCGAATTTAACCAATTACATTGCATTTATGGTCGATATTGCCGCACACCCGCTTATCGTTGTTGAACCAGGAGCTGCGATTTGGAAGCGCTCCGATCAGCCGGGCCATGCTTTCCGTCCGCAACGCCACGCTGAGCTTGTGGTTCTCTTGGCGACGGCTGGACACGCCAGCTATTTCATCGACGGAAATATAGTAGATTTGACGTCAGGCACGTTGCTCTGGGCGCTTGCGGGGCAGGCGCATTTCCTGATGCAAGATTCCAGTGATTTTGACATGTGGGTGCTGTTGATCTCTGACCGAGTTCTGACCAATGAGCTGCGCAAGTCTCCTCTATTTCCGCCTTTGACGAAAGATGATCGCGGAGGGGCGCAGTTTGCGCGCGTACTAAGTGGCGCAGATTTGGACGCATTGACGAGATTGGCCGGTCTGGTGAAAGAGACAGCGGATCCCGAGGCGCAAAGGGTTGGCTTTCAATGGTGGATGACGCGCGCCTGGACTGCTTGGCAAAATGCGTCGACGGG
Source organism: Cognatishimia activa (assembly GCF_017798205.1). NCBI lineage: Bacteria > Pseudomonadati > Pseudomonadota > Alphaproteobacteria > Rhodobacterales > Paracoccaceae > Cognatishimia > Cognatishimia activa. The sequence continues at coordinate 1,809,747 of NZ_CP060010.1, forward strand.
AAAACGGCGCGCTGTGCATCCTGCCGTGGATCAAGCCGTTTTATCGATAGAGACGGATGTGACCAAAAGCTGGGAGGAGGTTTGCAAACCTATCCCGCTCAGCCCAGGTCGCCTGGCGCGATTGTTTAAACAGCAGACCGGGCAATCACCTTTGGAATTTCGCAATGAGCGGCGGTTACAGCGGGTAGACGATCTTATGAACTTGACCAACCCGCCGGACTTGTTGACGGCCTGTCTTGATGTCGGCTTCGGCAGTTACTCTCAGTTTTTTCGCGTCTTTCGAGACCTTAGAAATATGTCGCCCCGAAGCTATTATGCTCCGGGGCGACACGAGATTTTGTCAAAAGATGTGAACGATTAGTTCAGGTCTTTTGCACGTCCTCCGTTGATGTCTGCTTCTGCTTCAGCAACAGCTGCGGTCAGAGCGTCAAAGATTTTCTCGCCACCCTGAACGTTCTCTTTGAACCAGTCGTAAACAGGTGCCGCAGCGTCTTTGAAAGCAGCTTTCTCTGCTGGGGTTGGAACGTAAAGGTCACCACCACCGGCAACAAAGTCAGAGTATGCCTGAATGGACTTACGCTTAGGAGATGCGAAAGTCGCCTGTTGCAGTGCGTAGAAGCCGTCAACAATAACAGTTTTCAGATCATCTGGCATGCCCATGAAGGTTTCGTTGTTCATCCACCACAGCGCACCCATGTAGGCGTGGCCGTCGAGAGTCACATACTGCAGACCCGCATCTGGGAATTTCATGCCCATGATGTCGGTGATGCCGTTTTTGGACCCTTCAACAACGCCGGTCTGGAAAGAGGTGAAGAGCTCTGGCCATGGGATAGGCGTTGGGGATGCACCCAGTGCACGCACCAGTTCCTGCGGCAGGTCGGCCACAACAGTCCGGATTTTCAGGCCTTCCATGTCGGAAGGATTCTGAATGCGGCGCTGCGTGTTTGCGAAGTTACGCCAGCCGCCGGTGTTGCCGATGGTCATCAGGCGGATGGTTCCACCGGAGTCTTCCAACGCCATGTCACGCATGGTGCGTGTGAAATCGCCAGACATGACGTGCTCTGCAACACGGTCGTCCGCCATCAGGTAAGGCAGGTCGAGAACCTGAACATATGGGAACAGGCCTGCTGCACCACCGGAGGTCGAGATGTTGATGTCGATGGTGCCATCAGAAACACCCTGCAGACATTCCGCACCGTTGGAGCACAGCTGAGTACCGATGAACAGTTCGACTTCAATCGCGCCGTTGGATGCGGCTTCGACATAGTTTTTAAAGACGATCAGACCGTCATAGTCTTCGTCGTTTTCGTTGGAGTTGGCTGTTGCACGCAGCTTGTAGTCTGCGGCCGTCGCCGTCATCGCGGTGCCTGCCAAAAGGGCAGAGACAGCGATCGTTTTGATCATAGTTTTGAGCATATAGTTACCTCCCATGAGCTCGAAGTACTTGTTAATTCAGAAAGCCGGTCAGACGCGGAACAGTCAGCGAAATCGCGGGTACAAAAGTGATCAAAAAGATCACGAAGATTTCCACCGCAAGGAAAGGCAGGATCGCCTTTGCAATGGTGGCCACCTTTTCTCGGGACACCGCCGCGGCCACGAACAACACGAGCCCCATGGGCGGTGTGGCGAGGCCAACGGTCAGGTTAACGGACATGATGATCGCAAAGTGGATCGGCTCGACGCCAAGGCCCAGGAAGACGGGGCCGAGGATTGGGCCTAGGATGATGATCGCAGGGCCTGCATCGAGGAACATACCCACAACGAACAGAAGAAGGTTGATAAGGAACAACAGAAGCAGCGGGTTCTCGGTGAGCGTCAGGATCCATTGCGCCAAGAGCTCCGGTGCGTGGCTCAGGCTGACGACGGTTTTGAACGACATCGCCGCGCCAACCAGCAAAAGGACAACCGCAGAGGTGATGCCCGCGCGGGTCAGAACGTCTGGCAGCTCACGGAACTTCAGCGTGTTCAGAACAAAGAGCCCGATGACCAGCGCATAGGCAACGGCAACGGCTGCGGCCTCAGTCGGGGTAAAGACACCACCGAGGATGCCGCCCAGAATGATGACAGGTGTCATCAGCGGGAAGAAGGCTTTCAGAGACGCCTGACCCCGTGCTTTCCAGGTGTATTTCTCTGTGGCGACTGGGAAGTCATAGCGGTCGGCCATGACCTTGATCATCAGCATAAGGCCAACGCCGACGAGGATGCCGGGCACAATGCCTGCAAGGAACAGAGCGGCGACGCTTTCGCCCATCACATAGGCATAGATGATCATAATGCCTGACGGCGGAATGATCGGACCGATGACCGAGCTCGCAGCGGTGATCGCCGCTGCGAAACGGGTGGTGTAGCCCTGTTTCTCCATCGCGGGGATCAGCATGGAGCCAAGCGCCGAGGTGTCTGCCACTGCAGAGCCTGACAGCCCTGCAAAGAGCATAGAAGACAGGACGTTGACGTGGGCAAGGCCTCCGCGGAAGTGACCCATGAGGGCCTGGGCGAATTCGACCAGACGCAGGGTGATGCCACCGCGGTTCATAAGCTCTCCGGCCAGCATAAAGAAGGGGATCGCCATCAGCGGGAAGCTGTCCATACCGTTGTAGAGGTTACGGTATAGCAGCGTGATATCCCGTTCCTGAGCGGCCAGCCACAAAAGCGCGCCGGGGGCTGCCAAGAGGCAGAAGAACACCGGCAGGCCGATCAGGAGGAGGAAAAGAAAGACGGGTAGGAACCAGAGCAACATTATTCAGCACCTCCAGACACAGGGCCGCCAATGACGGGCAGGCTCTCGCCTCCGCCAAAGAGAGAAATCACACGACGCAGGATCAGCTCGACATTGACGAGGATCAAAAGCACGACGCCGACGAACAAGGACAACATCATCCAGCTGCGCGGCACGCGGTACCATTCGTCAAAGCCAAGTGAGGTTGGGACATAGAGCGACGCCGTTGCAAAGCGACCGCCGAGGCCGTTGACCTCTTTCCAGCCAATCTGGACGGCAAAGATAAGCACGACCAGACAGACCACCAAAAGGATGATCTGCAAGAGTTGCAGGGCTTTGGAGGGCAAGAGCGAGTCAATCACATCAATCGCCACAAAGCCTCCGCTACGGAAGGCTGTGGGTGCCATGAGGCCGGTCATCCAAAGCATACAGAACCGCGCGGCCTCATCAGGCCAGGGCAGCGCGTTGTTGAGGATGTATCGGAAAAAGACCTGGATCAGGATGGCAACAACCATCGCCGCAACAGCGACAACGCCGATGCCACGACCAATGCGCAGCAAGAGGTCGTTGATCACCTTTAACACCGTGGCCAAGGCCAGCAAGAAACTCATATTTTTTACCTCCCACGCAGCCTTAAGGGGGCCGCGACCCCTAGTCGTTTGTCGAGAAGACTCCCATTTTTCCTTTGAAAAACCCAAGAGCCTCGCCGTCGCCGCGCATCGTGGCGCGATCGATGGATCCCAGAATGATCGTGTGATCTCCGGCATCTATGGTTTGGACTTGGGTACATTCGAACCGCGCCAGACAGCCGTCGATCAGGGGCGCATCTCCCTGATTGAACGTCAAATCCATATCGCGCAGCCCATAGGCGTCTTTCGCAATCGCCCAGCACAGATCAACCTGATCTGCGGCCAGAACGTGAATGGCATAGTGTTTTGCATTCAGAAAATGCACCGCCCGCCGAGAGCCCTTGTCTGGCGACCAAAGCGCCAAGGCAGGATCCAGCGAGACGGACGAAAAACTATTGGCGGTGATCCCGATGGGGCCATCTTCGGTCATGGCGGTCACGATGGTGACTCCGGTGACAAACCGACCGAAAGCATCGCGCAGAAGGCGCGTGTTGTCCGCGTCTGGAACAAAGCTTTCCTGAGTTTCGGTTTGCGTCATGACGTTCACGGAACCTCCTTGCCGAGTGCGGCCTCATAGAGAGTGAACCATGCTTCGCGGCTCAAAGATACTTTCATCGCATCAGAAATGGTCTTGATGCGATCGAGATTGTTCGTACCCAGCACCGGCAGAATGTTCGCAGGGTGGCGCAAGAGGAAGGCCACGGCAACGGCCGCCCGATCCACGCCGACCTCGGCGGCAATCGCGTCCATGCGTTTCGCCAGATCGCTGTCCTGCGTCATCAGCCCGCCGCCGCCCAGAGGGGACCATGCCATCATAGGCTGGCCATTCTTTTGGTGGAACGCGATGTCGCCATTGGTGAAAGGTGAGATTTCTGACAGAGAGATTTCCAGTTGGTTGGTGACAAGCTTATTGCTCATCGCCGATTGCAGCAGATCCCAGTCCCACGGGCGGAAGTTCGATACGCCGACGCTGCGCACTTTGCCTGATTTTACCAGATCATCCAGCGCCGCGCCGGTCTCCTCGTGATCCATCAGCGGATCCGGGCGGTGGATCAGCAGCAGGTCGATGTGATCAATGCCCATACCCTTGAGCGACTGGTCGACAGAGGCTTCGATATGGGCACGAGATGTATCGTAATATTTGACCGGCGCATGGGACCAACGGCCAATCGGCGCGATGATGTCGCATTTGGTGACGATCTCCATCCGGTCGCGCAGCGCAGGGTTGGCGCGCAGGGCACCGCCCAGGATCTCTTCGGCGCCATAGTCGCCATAGATATCGGCCTGATCAAAGGTGGTGATACCTTGGTCCAGACATGCCTGAATTTTTGCCTCGACATGGGCTGGCGAGGTGTCTTCGACATCGCCAATGCGCCACATGCCATAGACCAGTCGGCTGAAGCTGAGATCAGAAGTGAGGGATACGCGATCCATTATTTGCGCTCTCCTACGCCCAGTGGCGTTGCAGGTGTGGATGCCGGAACGCGGCCATAAGCCTCTGGCATCGAACAGGTTTTCAAGTGTGGCATGACGAGTTTGCCGAAATATTCGGCTTCGTCAATGTGTGGATAGCCCGAGAAGATAAAGGCGCGGATGCCCATCTTTTGGTATTCTTCGATCTGGCTTAGGACTTGATCTGCGCTGCCGACGAGGGCCGCTCCACAGCCCGAACGCGCGCGACCGACGCCAGTCCAGAGGTTTGGTTCCACATAGCCGAATTTATCTGCCAGCTCGCGCGCCTTGGCTTGGTGTGCCACGCCCAGCGAAATGCTGTCATGCGCACGGTCACGGATCAGTTTGCCGTATTCGTCATCCAGCTTGGATACGATGTATTCTGCGTATTCCCGCGCCTCGGCCTCGGTGTCGCGCACGATCATGTGGACGCGCAAGCCGTAGTCCAGCGTGCGGTTGTACTTTTCGGCCACAGCGTTCACATCTTTCATGCGCTGGGCGAGGTTTTCTTTGGGCTCGGGCCACATCAGATAGACGTCGCAATGCTGACCGCAGAGGTCGAGCGCCGCAGGGGAGTAGCCGCCAAAGTACAGCAGAGGACCGCCGGTCTGATATGGCTTGGCCGGATCGGTGGTCAGGCCTTCGAAGTTATAGACTTCGCCTTTGTAATTGATCTCGTCCTGCGTCCAGGCCTGTTTCAGGATCTCGACCACTTCACGAGAGCGCTGATAGCGGAAGCCGCTTTCGGCCACTTCACCGGGGAAATCCGAGCTGATGATGTTAACGGTCAGACGCCCCTCAAGCATGTGATCGAGCGTCGCAATGGTGCGCGCCAGCATGATCGGTTGCATTTCGCCACAACGCACAGCGGCGAGCAGGTTGATCTTGTCCGTGATGGGCGCGCAGCCTGCCACAAAGCTCAGAGTGTCCTGGCCAACTTGATAGGAAGAGGGGCATAGGATGTTGCGAAAGCCCTGTGCTTCAGCGGTCTTCACGATGTCAGAGCAATGTTTCCAGGACGACCGCAGGTCGCCATTCGGAACGCCCAGAAACTGATAATCGTCCGAGCAAAGTGCTGAAAACCATGACACTTCTGCGGCGTCTAGGTCTGGCGACGTGATGGGGACGACGGTCATTGATTCCTCCGAAGGCGAGCAGGCATTTTCATCTTGCATAACCAGCGCTTTGATGTAGATCAATGGTGTATCAATTTTTTTTGTTAGCGGTAGCGCGGTCACATGACGTCCATCGGCGAAGCAACAGCGATCCCTCTTTACTTGCAGATCAGCGAGACTCTGATCCGCGAGATCGGCTCTGGCCGACTAGAGGATGGCGCGCGTCTGCCGCCTGAACGCGCGCTTGCCGTTCGGTTCAACACAACCGTCCGCACGCTGCGCAAAGCCCTGTCAGAGCTCGAGAAAAAAGGCCTCTTGGAGCGGATCCAAGGGTCTGGAAACTATGTGCGCAGCAGGGATCAGGTCCTCAGCATCTATTCGATGCTGCGTCTGGAGCTGCACGAGGGCGGCGGGCTGCCGACGGCGCAGTTCCTTTCGGTAGATGAACTCAGAAAACCTTCAGACTTGCCGGATTTCGGTCGCAAGGGCTGGGGCACGCGATTCCGCCGGTTGCGGTTCATGGATAAGATTCCAGTTGCGGTCGAAGAGATTTGGCTTGATGGATCCGCCGGTCACGTGGATCCCAAACAGGTGCAGGATTCGATGTACCGCTACTATCGCTTGGCGCTGGATGTCTGGATCAGCCGCGCCGAGGATCGAGTGGCGATCGGAACCGTCCCTGATTGGGCACCCGAAGCCTTCGGGAAAACCCACGGTGACATTACAGGATATGTAGAGCGGTTGAGCTGGGCCAAGGATGACGCCCCCGTTGAGTTCTCCCGCACTTGGTATGACCCAGACAAAGCACTTTACGTGCAGCGTCTGACTTAGGAGCAAGAATGTCTAGAACGACACATTACGGAATCATCGGCTGCGGCATGATGGGCAACGAACATATGCGCAATATTGCGCTGTTGCCGGATGCCAAAGTCTCTGTGATTTTTGAGCCCGACGCGGGGATGCGCCAGGCGGCGCAACATGTTGAACCCGATGTGGCTTTCGCCGACAGCATCGAAGATCTGCTGGCCTTTGAGAATTTAGATTGCGTGCTGATCGCCAGCCCGAATTTTCGCCATGTGGAACAGCTGGAGCTAATGGCCGAAAAACGCGCTTTGCCGGTTCTTGTGGAAAAACCGCTCTTCACGGATCCGGCGGATGTCGCGCGGATGGATGCGTTTATTGCGAACTACCCCGCACCGGTCTGGGTTGCGATGGAGTACCGCTATATGCCGCCGATTGCTGCCTTTCTGGAGGCGGCCGATGAGGCGACTGGCGGGATCAAAATGCTGACCATTCGCGAGCATCGCTTCCCGTTTTTGCCAAAGGTCGGCAACTGGAACCGCTTCAACGCCAAGTCCGGCGGCACCTTTGTTGAGAAATGCTGTCACTTCTTTGATTTGATGCGTTTGACCATCGGGGCTGAGCCCGTGCGCGTGATGGCCTCGGGCGCCCAAGATGTGAACCATCTGACGGAAACCTATGACGGTGCGGCCAGCGATATTCAGGACAACGGCTATGTCATCGTTGATTTCGATAATGGCGCGCGCGCGATGCTGGAGCTCTGCATGTTTGCTGAAGGGGCAGAGTATCAGGAAGAAGTCTTTGCTATTGGCCCCAAAGGCAAGGTCGAGGCGCAGGTGCCGGGGCCGGGTCGGTTCTGGCCTGCGCATCTGGGCGATGCCCCTGTGCCGAAACTTGTGATCAGCCCGCGTAACCCCAAGGGGCCTGAAGTGCGGGATATTCCGGTTGATCCTGACATCCTTGAGGCGGGCGATCACAATGGCTCGACTTTCTATCAGCACCAAAAATTCCTCGAAGTGGTGCGCGGCGAGCGTTCCGAACCCGAGGTCAGCTTCAACGACGGCAAGATGGCCGTGCTGATGGGCATGGCGGCCCAGCTCTCGATTGCCGAGCAACGGGTCGTGAAAATGAGCGAGATGCTCTAAACAAAGTTCAGAGGCCCCGCGGGGCCTCTTTTCTTTTATGAAGTGTCGCTTTCTGCAATCAGATTTCGGGAATCTACAGGCTTAATCAATCGTTCGTTCGCATGATCTCTGTTAAAAGGAGAGCCATATGAACGCACCACTTCAACGAGGCCGTGGCGGTGGACGTGCCGCCCGCCGGGCGCTGCGCACAGCCGTAAATTTCGACATGCTGCCGGGTTTGACCCGCAAGATTCCCCTTTGCGAAGTGATGGATGGCGCGCAGGTCGAAGCGATTGACGCGGCCTCGATGGATATCCTTGAGAACGTTGGTGTGCAGTTTCGCGACGAAATCGCCTTGGCAGATTGGAAACGTATTGGCGCCAAGGTCGAAGGAGAACTGGTCTATCTGGATCGCGGCCTCGTACGCGAGTTGATTGCCTCGATCCCGTCGGAATTCACCTATCACGCGCGCGATCCGCAAAAGAATGTTGCCTTGGGCGGTAATGCCTCGGTCTTTGTGCCGATGACAGGCGCGCCCTTCCTGCGAGACCTCGGCGATGTGCGCCGCAACCCGACGCTGGATGACTTGGCGATGTTTCATAAACTCAGCCACATGCTGCCAGCGCTGCATTCCTCGGCCCACCATATTGTCGAGCCCTATGATCACCCGATCAGTCATCGGCATTTGCGGATCACATATTCCTCGATGAAGCATTCCGACAAGATGTTCATGGGCATGACCACCAGCCCCAAGAACGCCGAAGACGTCATGGACATGTGCGCGATCCTCTTTGGTGAGGAGTTTATCGACAGCCATCCGGTGACGACGGGCAATTGCAACGGCAACAGCCCGCTGGTCTGGGATGAAACCATGCTAGGCGCGATGCGGGCGTTTTGTAAGCGGAACCAGCCTGTGCTGTGTTCGCCCTTCGTCTTGGGAGGTGCCAATACGCCAGCCTCTGTGCCTGCGACGGTGGCGCAGCTAAACGCTGAGGCTTTGTCGGCTCTGGCCTATACGCAAGTCATCCGCAAGGGCGCACCGGCGATCTATGGGCACTACCTGTCGACGGTCTCTATGAAGTCCGGAGCGCCTATGGCGGGGACACCGGAAATCAGTTTGATGAATTTCATGATCGGTCAGATGGCACGCTACTATGATGTGCCTTGGCGGACCTCCAACACTTTGGGGGGCGCGAAAACCTTTGACGCGCAGGCAGGCTATGAAAGCGCCACGACTCTGCAAGCGGTGATCCATGCGGGCGCGAACTACATCTGGCATTCCGCCGGCTGGAATGAGGCCGGCATGCACTGTTCCGTCGCAAAATTCATCGTCGACGCCGAGCAATGCGCCATGGCCTATCGCATGGCCGAAGGCCCGAAATGGGGTGACTTTGATGCCGCTTTGAAAGCTGTGCCGGACGTTGGGCCGGGCGGGCACTATCTTGGGCATCCGCACACGCAGGACAATTTCCAAGAAGCCTTCTTCATGCCAGAGCTCTTTGACAACAACTCAATCGAGCAATGGGTGGCCGAAGGCGAGGTCGAGATCACGGAACGGGCCTTGGGGCATGCGAAAAAACTCTTGAGCGAGTATCAAGAGCCGACGCTGGATGTGGCCAAAAACGAAGAGCTTCTGGACTATATCGCCCGTCGTGAACGCGAGATCCCGGCAGAGGATGCGCTGAACCAAGATTACTGATTTATGCCTTCGGCGGGGATATTTTTGGCAAGAGAAAGATCGGTTTCATCTTGCCCAAAAAATACTCATCTTTGCGTACGGCTATTCACTGCGCGCGCGATGTTCTTGCCAGCGCAACACGGCATTGGCGCCGATCTGGCGGAAAGGCTGAGGCGGCAGGCGGCTTGGGCGATCTTCTGACGTGAAGTGCTTTGTGATGTCTGATGTGACGCCACAAGCCAATTCAGCTGCTCCAATGCCGGTCAGCGTGCCACGTGCAGTGCCTAGACCATTCTGTACACAGGCCGAATAGATCCCATTTTCGACCTCGCGCATGACCGAGACTCCATTCATGGAGAGGCAGAGATGCCCGGCCCAAACGTGCTCCATTTGGAGGCCTGCAAGTTGTGGAAAGCGGCTGTCGAATTTGCGCTGCATGACGCGTGCAGCCCGAGCCATGTCGCGTGGCGAGGGTTTGGAGTTGGGCTTTAGCATCGCGCAGGTGCGCGTCACGATGCGGTTGCCTCCTTGCGCCGTGTCGATCCGGCGCATTGTCGTACCCATAGGGTCTGAAGGAGTGATACCCCATCGGCTTTGACCACCAAGTTTCGCGAGGGCTTCGTCATCCAGATCCGGCGTCATCGAGGCATAGAGAAAGATTTGCATGAGACGGCCTTTTTCAAGGCCAAAGCTTTCTAGATGACCGTTCACTGACAGAATGACTTTGCCGGTCGAAACCAATCCGCCCCGCGTTTTGACCACCCAAGCGGTGGCGTCTTTTGCGATGTCGACCACGGGGGACTGCTCATAGATGTCAACACCATCGCCGCGCAGCCCATCTGCAAGGCCTCGGATATAGCCAGCGGGTTGCAGCACAACTGTGCCCGGTGTGTAGAGACCCGATTGATAGTGCGCGCTGCCGGTGAGGTCTTTCATCTGTTGCGCGTCGAGCGCTTCTGAGGTTTCGCCCAAAGACGCCAAATGCGCCGCGTAGCTGTCGTTGTGCGCTTTGGCGCGCGCGCTGGCGGCTCCGTTTACCTTGCCGCATTCGTCAAAGAAATTGCGGTCGATCTGGTAGTCTACGACGGCCTCGCGCGCGAAGGAAATGGCCATGCGGTTCAACCGGATCATCGCTTTGTCATCACCGCTGCCGGCATAGTCATCCGATGTCAGATCATGCGGCAGGTCTATCATAAAGCCAGAGTTCCGCCCTGCCGCGCCTTCAGCGATGTGCCCAGCTTCGAGCACGACGATCGAGGCGTCTGGTGCAATTTGTTTAAGACGGCGCCCGGCGGAAAGGCCGGCGAAGCCGCCGCCGACAATGACGAAATCCGCAGTCTGCGATCCGCTCAATACGGGTCCGTATGTTTGTGGGCCAAGGATGGTATTCCACGCCGCCGGGCCTAAGTGGACCGGCAGGCGTTTAGCGCGATACGCCATCAGTCGACAGCTTCGTCTTCGTCGTCAGACAGGTCGATCCAGATGGTCTTGAGCTGCGTGTATTGGTCATGGGCGTGAACAGAGTTGTCGCGCCCGCCAAATCCTGACTGTTTATAGCCACCGAAGGGGGTCGAGATGTCTCCTTCCCCAAAGCTGTTGACCGTCACCGTACCCGCCCGCAACTGCCGTGCGCCACGGATGGCGCGCTTGGCGTTCGCAGTGAAAATCGACGCACAGAGCCCGTAGTCGGTATCGTTGGCGACAGAGATCGCTTCGTCCAGACCCGAGATCTCGATGACCGAGAGGATCGGTCCAAAGATCTCTTCACGCGCCAGACGTTGATCGTTACCCGAGATCTCGACCATCGTGGCTTCGACGAATGCGCCATCATGGGATGCGCCTCCGAAAATGACCTCGCCTTCGCCCAAGTAGCTGCAGACTTTGTCAAAATGCGCTTTGCTGACCAGGGCCCCCATGCGGGTTTCCGGGTTCAGAGGGTCTCCGATGTTCCATTGCTGGGCGTGATGCGTGATGCGTTCGCAGAGCTCGGCTTTGACGTCTTTGTGGACGATCAGGCGAGAGATCGCAGAGCAGTTCTCGCCCATATTCCAATAGGCACCACTGACGATATGCTGTGCCACGCGGTCGAGGTTCTCGGCGTCATCCATGACGATAGCCGGGTTCTTACCGCCCATCTCCAGCACGACCTCTTTGGCGTTGCTTTCGGCGGCATAGGACAGGAAGCGTTTGCCTGTGGCTGTGGAGCCGGTGAAAGACACCATGTCGATATCCATATGCCGCCCGATAGGTTCGCCGACCTCAGCGCCGCCGCCGGGGAGGATGTTGAGAACGCCCGCGGGTAGGCCTGCTTCGGAGGCAAGCTCTGCGAGGCGTAGCGCGGACAGGCTGGTTTCCTCGGCAGGTTTGACGACCACAGAGCAGCCCGCTGCTAGCGCAGGGCCGATTTTCCAAGCCAGCATCAGAAGCGGGAAGTTCCAGGGTAGAACCAATCCAACGACCCCGATGGGTTCGCGGACGACCATCGCGATGTGGTCATCAGAGGCAGGGGAGACCTGATCGTAGATCTTATCAATCGCCTCGGCGTGCCATTTGATGCAGTGGATGCTTTCAGGGATGTCCACGGTGGCGCAGTCATAGATGGTTTTGCCGCTATCGAGACTTTCGATCACCGCCAGTTCGTTCTGATTTCGCGTCATCAGTTTGCAGAGACGGATCAAAACGTTTTTGCGCTCGGACGGAGGCATTTTAGACCAGCGCCCGTCGTCAAAGGCTTCGCGGGCCTTGGTGACGGCAAAGTCCACGTCCTCAGAGCCATAGGCTGCGATTTCGGTAAGCGTGTCGCCGTTGGCCGGATTGGTCGTTGTGAAGGTCGCACCCGTAGCAGCAGGTCGATAGCTGCCATCCACAAAGCCCGCGTTCGGCAGCGTCAGATTGTCGGCGATGGATTTATATTCTGCATGTGTGAGCAAGTCGGCCATAGCTTATTTCCCCGCCTTAATATCTGCGATTGTGGATTTGAGAACGCGTGTTACCTGTTCCAGCGCGCGTTTGTCGTCTTTGTTCAGACCCTTCAGAGGTGCGCGCATCGCGCCGGCGTCGATGCCGTTCATGGTAACGCCATGTTTGATGGTCTGAATGAATTTGCCACCCTGCTCGAGCACCCGCATCAGAGGCATCATGGCGGACATGATTTTGCGCCCCTTGGCAAAGTCTCCTTCGACAACGCAGGCCTCATAGAGGGCCACATGTTCTTCGGGCAGAAAATTGGACCCGCCGCACACCCAGAAAGGCGCGCCCCAGGCAAAGAACTCTAGCGCCTGATCGTCCATGCCGCAGCCGAGTTGGATATGCGGGTAGTCGCGCGCCAAAAGGTGGACGCGGTTGATGTCGCCCGAGCTTTCCTTGATGCCGCAGAAGTTGCGAGACCGGACCACGCGGTCCAGGAACTCTTCGCCCATCATCGTGCCCGTGCGGTGTGGGTAGTTGTAGAGCATCACTGGCAGGTTCGCGGCCTTATCAATCGCCAAGGCGTTTAGCGCGTTTTCGCGGTCGGTCGGCACAGCATAGGGCGGCGAGGCCAAGAGGATCGCGTCGGCACCCATCTCGCGCGCGGCGGTGGCAAGGGCCACGGAATCCGCGGTGAGCATCGCGCCTGTGCCAACAACCAGCGGCACCCGGCCGTTGATGCGGTCCTTGGTGAACTGCGCCAGCTCGACACGTTCAGCCACGGTCTGGGCATAGTTCTCGCCCGTGGAGCCGCCGGAAATCATGCCGTGCACGCCATGGGAAATCAAAAACTCAATCACCTCGGCCAGCGCGTCCCAATTGGGCATGCCATCGGCGTGGTAGGGGGTGACGACGGGCGTATAGATGCCGTCAAATCGGAAGATTGGGGTCATTGGGTCCTCATGCAGGCATTTGTGGGGGAAGACTGCCAAGCGGCACGTCCAGAGCGTCCGGAAAAACGAAGAGTTCGATCTGATTGCGCGAAAGGTTCCAGTGGTCGATGGCGAGTTGCGCGGCGGTGTCAGCGTCCCGCGCCTCGATGGCTTCGATTATGGCGTCATGTTGGCGGCTGGCCAGTTCACGCTCTTTGCTTAAGGCGCTGGCGGAGGGATTGTAGAAGGTGATGCTCAGGCGCGCGTGATCGATCAGAAGCCGATTGAACGAGGGCTGCAGATAGATATTGGCGGCCATCTCTCCGGTGATTTCATGGAAGCGATTGTTGGTCAGCGCACGATCGGCCGCATGGCCTACGTCGAGTGCGTGTTTGAACGCGGATTGTGCGTCTTTCAGCGCGGTGATCTGAGCGCGCGTGGCATTGAGTGCAGCCATACGCAGGATCGCACCGTAGACCATGGGGGCGGCCTGAAAGAAGCCGCGCATCGTCGCAAAGGACATGTCGGATACGCGCGCACCTCGGTTGGGTTGCAGCGTTAAATACCCTTCGCCTGCCAGTTCACGCAGTACTTCGCGCAGTGGGGTGCGCGAGAGGCCGAACTCTTGCGCGAGCTGCGCCTCATCCAAATCCGCACCCGGTGCGAGCGACGTCGTGAGGACCGCGGATCTTATGTGATCCGCGAGCGCGCGTTTGGGGCTTTTGTCTGTGTCAGGCATCTTGCATTTCGTCTTAGGTTGCGAATCTTGTATTTGCGAAATATACAATATGTATACAAAATTGCGACCCCGTTCCAGAAATGACCGACACGCCTGTTCAACGTTTCACGTTTATCCTTGTAGAAGAGTTCTCTCATCTCGCGTTTTCCTGCGCCGTGGAACCGTTGCGCATTGCCAATCTGGTCAGTGGCAAGACGCTTTATGACTGGCAGTTGATTTCCGAAAACGGCGAGACAGCGACCTGTTCAAATGGCACTGTTTCACTGGTGGATGGTGGGCTTGAGGACATTCAGAGCAGTGCACGGCTGTTTGTGCTGTCTGGTATCCACATGAAAAACCATGTCACCTCAAGCCTGCTGGCGGTCCTGCGTCGTCACAGAGCCATGGGCACGCCTTTGGGGGCTTTGTGCTCAGGGGCGTGGATCCTCGCAGAGGCGGGCTTTTTGGACGGCAAAGAGGCCTCGATCCACTGGGAGTATCACGACAGTTTCAGCGAAGCCTTTCCGGACGTGAATCTGGTGCGCAACGTCTTTGTGGCGGATGCACCGTTTTTGACGGCTTCTGGGGGAACCGCGGCGGCGGATCTGATTTTGCATCTGATTGAGGCGGAGCACGGAGAAGAGCTGGCGCTCGCCGTGGCGGACCAGATGGTTTACAACGCTGTGCGCGCGGCGACCGCCGAGCAGAAAGTGTCGCTGCAGTCGCGCAATGGCATCCGAAATGCCCACCTGGTGAAGGCGATCACGATTATGAAAGAGGGGTTGGAGACGCCAGTGTCCCCGACCGTCATCGCCGAAGATCTGGGTATTTCGACACGGCAACTTGAGCGTCTGTTTGGCAAGTTCCTGAACACGTCTCCGAAGAAATACTACATGGAGCTGCGTTTGGACAAAGCGCGCAATCTTTTGGTGCAGACCGATCAATCCATAACGGATGTGGCGTTGGCCTGCGGCTTTGAGAACTCGGGACATTTTTCGCGGGCGTATCGCACCGCTTTTGGGCATGCGCCCTCGTTGCAAAAATCAAAACTCACTTAGGTTCCGTGGGCGGAAACTTTGAAAGTTTCCGACTCCGATTTCTTCTAAAGAAATCGTGGCCTCTAGCTTTCCAGGGGGCGAAGGCTTAGGCACAGCCTATGAGTAAAATGACCCTTTTCGCTGTTTGCCCTCCCGGGCTTGAGGATGTCCTGCTGGCTGAGGTGACCGCACTGGGCTGGCCCGAGGCGCAAGCCATACCCGGTGGCGTAGAATTTGCAGGCGACTGGCAGGACGTGTGGCGCGCCAATATGTGGCTGCGCGGCGCGACCCGCATTTTAGCGCGGCTGGGGTCTTTTCGCGCCTTCCACCTCGCACAGCTTGATAAGCGTGCCCGGAAATTTGACTGGGCTTCGGTGTTGCGTTCCGACGTACAGGTAAAGGTCGAAGCAACAAGCCGCCGCTCCAAAATCTATCATGCGGGGGCCGCCAAACAACGCTTCGAACGCGCGATCTCTGAAACGATTGGCGCCCCAATTGGCGGAGACGACGCGATTGGCATCAAAGTCCGAATTGAGGATGACCTTGTCACCATCAGCCTCGATACCTCTGGTGAAAGTTTGCATAAACGCGGCCACAAGGAAGCAGTTGGAAAAGCCCCGATGCGAGAAACGCTTGCTGCGCTTTTTATGCGCTCTTGCGGGTATGATGGACAGGAACCATTGCTCGATCCCATGTGCGGGTCTGGCACTTTCCCGATTGAAGCTGCGGAATGGGCTATGGGGCTTGCCCCTGGGCGGGCGCGAAGTTTTGCGTTTGAACAGCTCGCAAGTTTTGAGGCAGAGACCTTGGCGGCTATGCGTGCGTCATCTCCAACTCCAACCGCGTTGCGGTTCTTTGGATCTGACCGCAATGCAGGCGCGATCCAGATGGCGCAGGCCAATGCCCAACGCGCGGGTGTTCAATCTGTAACGTCTTTTCAGCACGCCGCGATCAGCGATCTAAAACGGCCGGACACAGAGCCAGGACTTGTGATGATCAACCCGCCGTATGGCGCGCGTATCGGCAATAAGAAACTTCTCTATGGTCTTTATGGATCCATGGGGCAGGTCTTGAAGGAGCAATTTCAGGGGTGGCGTGTTGGGGTTGTGACCTCTGATACAAGCCTTGCACGCGCCACTGGCCTGCCGCGTCTGACAAACGGCGCGCCGCTGCCGCACGGAGGCCTAAAGGTGCGGCTGTTTCAGTCTCAGCTTTAGGTTATTCCGCCGCGACGGGCACTTCGTAGCTAAGCAGCTGCGTAAAGCGGCGGGCCGCTTCGCCCATCATATGCGTGATCCGTCCACCTGAAATCGTCGCCTCAATCGCCTTGGTGTCCGCATTCACCACCACAAGGTCGGCGCGTTTCCCATAGTCTATGACCCCGCGGTCACTGAGGCGCAGCACTTCCGCTGCATTGGTCGAGATCATAGCCCAAGCTTTTTCCAAAGACATGACGCCGTCCTCGGCCAACTTGAATGCTGCCTGCGCCAAGGCCGGATAGTAATAGTCAGAGACCAGCACGTCGCAAAGTCCAGCCTTTACCAAATCTATGGCTGCAATATTGCCTGATTGGCTTCCGCCCCGAACAATATTGGGTGCGCCCATTAGCACTGGGTCATTCACAGCCTTTGCCAAAGCCGCTGGGGTGCGCGAGGTCGGAAATTCACAGACTTTTGCGCCGATCAAAGAATAGGTCTCGCGCGTGGTGCCATCTGGATCATCGTGACTGCCATAGGTAACGCCCATCTGGTCAAAGGCCTCAGCCAGTTTGCACAGATGACGCGGAACCTCCTTGTCCTGATCGCGGGCGGCCCAAACCATTGCCATATGTTCTTCAGAGGTGCGGCCATTCTTTTTGGCCCAATGGGCGATGTCTTCAGGGCGGGCGTGGCTCATTTCAATCGCCTCATCGAGGTGATTGTTAAAGATCACATAGTCGACGCCGAATTTTTTGATCGCGGTGAGCAGACGCTCGCGCGTGCCCACTGTATGGGTTTCACAGCGAATTTGCACGCGCAGATCGGTTAACATGCGATGGCGATAGGCCGCGACGGATGCAAGAAAGCTTTCAGCGAAATCGGGGCCGCGATGACCGCCCTCCCAGCTCCAGCTCTGGGCCATCCATGCGGTTGTGACGCCATTGGCCGCGGCATCCCGGTCCGTGGCGCGCAGCCCGGTTTCCATCGGAAAAAGGGCCGAGGGGCGTGGGGCCATATGGCGTTCAAATGCATCGCCGTGCAGATCAATAATGCCGGGCAAAATCAGATAGCCGGTCAGATCGACGGCCGGGAATGGGCCTTTAGAGATCAGCCCATTTGCAATCGCTAGCGAACGCTGTTGCAAAGATCCGTCGCGCAGGACAGTCGCGCCTGTCAGGCGCAAAGGGGAAAGATGAGAAATCATTAAACTGCTCGCCACTGTTTGGTGTTGAGCTACACTTGTTTTATGAACTCATCATGACAAAAGCCCTTGTTTTTATAGGTGAAACCAGAGCCACAAAAGTTGTTGGGATTTCCTCAACTACTTCCCAGGGCAAACCGCTCAATCGCATGAAACTGACCGTCCTTGGCCTCGCCAGCAAGTGTTAGGCTGCGAATCTCAAAGGGGCTGGGGAGATGGGGCTGAATCGCTTCGGACAACTGGGTTTCGATTGTAGGCAGCTCGGATTTTGCCAGTTTTCCGCTGAGTGTCATGTGAAAGTGAAAGTCTTGCAGGACATATGGGTATCCCCAGCGCATGAGGTTGTCTTCCTGACTTGGTGTAAGACCCGCAGCGCGGCGGCGGGCGATCTCGGCCTCTGGGGCAGGGGCACGAAACGCATCAAAAGCCTCAACAACAGACGCGGCCAATGCGTTCAGTTTGGTTTCATCCCCAACCGGCGTGAGAGCCAAAAATCGTCCGATCCGTTGCAGGGACAGCGCTTCTAGAGTGACGCTATCTAATCCGGCGCAAATCTGGGCGGTCTGATCTCTAAGTGTCTCAAAATCATAGCCTTCCGCCAAGCGAAACGGAGGCTTCATCGTCGCATGGAACCCATATTTCCGGGGTGTCGCGGTGATCTGCGAAATGGGTATGGGCAGATCGGCCAAGTCGGGGTGTGGCACTGCCTTGCCGGCCTCAAGATCCCAACCTAGCCAGGCCGCACCAAAGTCTGCCAAGGGGCCTGGCTCGGCTGTGAAATAGATGGCGTAGCGTTTGAACATCGTGAGGGCCTCGTAGGTTTTGTGACGCCCGCTGTCGCAGGTTTGCGTGACAAAGCGATGACATATCCTCAAAGGCGCGACTTGCAAAGCGACGCGCCACTTGATAGGCCCTTCGCATCCGTTGGGGTGCCTTCGCGTAAGGCTGAGAGGTCAGAGACCAACCCATCGAACCTGATCCGGGGTCAGCACCGGCGTAGGAAACGGAGACTTGATGATCGCGGCCAAACCCGCACCCGTTTCCCCAAACCGCCGACAAGACCCCAAGATATTTGGAGGACGCGCATGGTACGTGCGGCGATGACGATTGCGGGATCTGACAGCGGTGGCGGGGCTGGCATTCAGGCTGACCTTAAGACTTTTTCCGCCTTGGGCGTGTTTGGGACCTCGGCGATTACAGCGATCACAGCGCAGAACACGGTGGATGTGACAGCGGTCGAAGTCCTGCCTAACGAGGCGATTGCAGCTCAGATTGCGGCGGTTCTCGATGACATCGACATCCATGCGATCAAGATCGGGATGCTTGGGTCTCCGGCGCTGATTGAGACCGTGGCACGGTCGATTGAGGGTTTTGACGGGCCAGTGGTTCTGGATCCGGTGATGCTCTCGAAATCGGGCGTGGCTTTGTTGCCGGATGATGCGGTGGACGCTTTGGTGTCGGTTCTGGTTCCGCGCGCAACGGTCGTGACGCCAAACCTGCCCGAAGCGGCGCGGATCGTGAGTGAAGACGGGCCCAGCACGGATGAGGGAACCCAGGCGCAGGGGCGGCGTATTCTGGATCTGGGCGCGCAGGCTGTCGTGATGAAAGGCGGTCATGCCGAGGGCGAGATCTGTCGCGACTGGCTGATCACGGCGGATTATGCGGTTTCCTTTGAAGCCCCACGCATAGATACGCGCAACACACATGGTACGGGCTGCTCTATGTCCTCTGCGATTGCGGCAGAGCTGGCCAAAGGGGCGGCGCTGACAGATGCGGTCGGCACAGCCCATAACTGGCTCCATCAGGCGATCCTCGCGGCGGATGATATTGACATCGGCAAGGGCCATGGTCCTGTCCACCATTTCCATGCGCTTTGGTCGTGAGTGTTGATTTCACCATAAAAGGCGCCGGGGTGGCCGGGCTTTGCGTTGCAACCGAGCTTGCCCGGCGCGGGGCAACGGTGCGCGTGTTGGACCCGAATGGCGCTCCCGGTGAACACGGTTGCAGTTGGTGGGCGGGTGGCATGCTCGCGCCTGATTGCGAAGGCGAGGTGGCCGAGGAGCCTGTGGTGCGTTTGGGACGCGGAGCCGCCGCGTGGTGGGCCGCTCAAGGCGTGGATGTGACCTACAACGGTTCGCTGGTTTTGGCACTGGGTCGCGACCGAAAAGAGCTGGATCGCTTCGCACGCCGCACGGAAAATCACGAGATGATCGACAAAGCCGCCTTGTCCGCGCTTGAGCCGCATCTTGGCGAGCGATTTTCCCGCGCGCTTTACATGGAGGCAGAGGCGCACTTGAACCCGCGTCAGGCCTTGGCGCATTTGGTGTCTGAGCTTGCGCAGCGTGGTATAGAAATTACCACCGCAGACCCCGAAGGTCAGGTCATCGATTGCCGAGGCCTAGCCGCGCGCGACAGTCTTACCGATCTGCGTGGCGTCAAGGGAGAGATGGTGGTTCTACGCGCGCCTGACGTGACATTGAGCCGTCCCATCCGGCTGCTGCATCCACGCTTCCCGCTCTATATCGTTCCGCGCGGAGACGGCATCTTTATGCTGGGCGCGACGCAGATCGAAAGCGGCGAGCGCAGCCGCGCGACGGTGCGCTCTGTGATGGAACTCTTGAACACCGCTTATGCTCTCCATCCCGCCTTTGGCGAGGCAGAATTGCTTGAGATCGGCGTTGATGCACGCCCAGCCTTCCCGGACAACCTACCACAGATCACCTCGAAGGGTGGGATTACTTACGTGAATGGGCTCTTTCGGCATGGGTATCTCTTAGCACCTGCGATGGCGCAGATGACGGCGGAATTGGTGATGAACGGCAAGCAGCCGGAACTTTGGAAGGATGTGGCATGAAGCTCTTTGTGAATGGTGAGGCGCAAAAGGTTGTGGCGGAGACGCTGGCTGAGGCTCTTGATGTGCTGGGCTATGGAGAAGCCAAGGTCGCGACGGCTGTGAATGAGGATTTCGTGCCAGCCGGATTGCGGGCCGGACATGCATTGAACGACGGCGACCGGATCGAGATCGTCGCGCCACGGCAGGGGGGCTGAGAATGCCAGTCTTTTACGGAACAGAGATCGCCTCGCGCCTGATGCTCGGCACCGCGCAATATCCCTCGCCTGCGATTTTGGCGGATGCGTTTCGGCGGTCGCGTGCAGGCATTGCGACGGTTTCTGTGCGTCGCGAGGCGGGTGAGGATCAGGCGGGGCAGGCCTTTTGGGAGCTGATCAAAGAGCTGAATGTCGCGCTCTTGCCTAATACCGCCGGATGCCATTCCGTGCGCGAGGCCGTCACCACCGCCCATATGGCGCGCGAGCTGTTTGACACGAAATGGATCAAACTCGAGGTCATCGGCCATGCGGATACGTTGCAGCCTGACCCTTTTGGTCTGGTGGAGGCCGCGCGGATCCTGACGGAGGACGGGTTCCAGGTCTTTCCCTATTGCACCGAGGATCTCGTGCTCTGTGACAAGCTGCTCGATGCGGGCTGCGAGGTTCTGATGCCCTGGGGCGCGCCGATTGGCACGGGGCTTGGCTTGAATAATGTCTATGGTCTGCGCTCCCTGCGGTCTCATTATCCCGACGTGCCCTTGGTGGTGGATGCAGGCCTCGGCGTGCCGAGTCAGGCCGCTCAAGCCATCGAGATGGGCTATGACGCGGTGCTTTTGAACACCGCCGTTGCTAAGGCCGGAGACCCTGCGGCGATGGCCGAAGGGTTTGCGTTGGCGGTGGAGGCTGGGGCAATGGCTGCCGCAGCGGACCCGATGGAGCCACGAGATATGGCGGCTCCCTCGACGCCGGTCCTGGGAAAGGCGTTTTTGTGATGGGCTTGCCTGCGTTTTACCCGATCTTTGACGATGTGGCCTGGATCAAACGGCTGGTACCTTTGGGCATCAAACTGGTGCAACTGCGGATCAAGGATCAGCCTGAAAATGTGATCCGAGCGCAGATCCTTGAAGCGCAAGAGATCTGTCGCGCGCACGACTGTGCCTTGGTGATCAATGACTATTGGCAGCTTGCGATCGAGCTTAAGTGCGACTGGGTGCATCTGGGCCAAGAGGATCTGGATGACGCAGACGTCGGCGCGATCAAAGCGGCGGGTCTGAAACTCGGGCTGTCCACGCACGACGGTCCAGAGCTCGCACGCGCTTTGGCGCAGGAGCCGGATTATGTGGCGTTGGGGCCTGTCTATCCGACCATTCTGAAAAAGATGAAATGGCATCAGCAGGGGCTGGGCAAGGTCTCCGAGTGGAAAGATTTGGTCGGTGATGTGCCTTTGGTCGCCATTGGCGGCATGTCGGTCGAGCGTGCAACGGGCGCGTTTGAGGCGGGGGCCGATATCGTGTCTGCGGTCACCGACATTACGCTGAACGAGGATCCCGAAGCGCGGATCAAAGCATGGCTCGAGGTCTGCCCATGAGCCGCTATGCGCGTCAATCTGCGGTGCCCAGCTTTGGGCCTAAAGGCACAGCTGCCCTGCGCAAAGCACGCGTGCTTGTGATTGGCGCTGGCGGGTTGGCGGCTCCGGTAATGCAGTATTTGGTTGGTGCTGGCGTTGGGTTCATCCGGCTGGTGGATCCAGATCGCGTGGACCTCAGCAACCTGCACCGGCAGACGTTGTTTCGCGAGGACGACATTGGCGCGCCTAAGGTGACGGCGGTTGCGGCGCATATGGGATCTCTGAATTCCGAGGTCGAGATTGATGCGGTGAAAGCGCGATTTGATCCGACTTTGGCGCGAATGCTGTGTCAGGACGTAGACCTCGTTCTCGATTGCGCCGACAGTTTCGCCGCGAGCTATGGGGCCAGTGATTATTGCCTTGAAGCAGGCCTGCCTCTGATCAGTGCCTCGGTTGTGGGGACCGAAGGCTATGCGGGTGGTTTCTGCGCGGGCACGCCAAGTTTGCGGGCGCTGTTCCCTGATTTGCCGGAGACGCTGGGCAGTTGCGACACGGATGGGGTGCTTGGCCCGTCAGTAGGCGTCATCGGCAGCCTACAGGCGCAGATGGCGCTTGCGGTTTTGACCAAAGCCCAGCCAAGCCCGCTAGGTCAGCTCGTCCGATATGACGCGCTGAGCCTGCGCTTTAGCCAGTTCCGCTTTGATGGGGCACCAGAACCCGAGGTCGGCTACCGCTTTATTGGCGCACAAGAGATCAGCCCGATTGATCACGTCATCGACCTGCGTGCCGAGGACGAAGACGGCCCGGCTATCCCCCTAACCGAACGCCGCACTGTTGCCGAACTGGCCGAAAACGGAACCTCCGCGACGGCTGAGGGCGCGCGGATTGTGCTGGCCTGCCGCTCGGGTCAACGGGCTTGGAAGGCCGCAGACGCTTTAACCAAACACGGACATGAGAACATCGCGCTAGTCGCTCTGGGCGGCGGTGCTGTAGATTAACTAGGAGATAGAATTCATGAAGAAACTCTTGATGGCAGCGGCCTTTCTGACCGCGACGCCTGCTTTCGCCGCCGACAAGATGACACTTTTGCTCGATTGGTTTGTGAACCCCGACCACGGCCCGATCATTGTCGCGCAGGAGCTGGGCTATTTCGCGGACCAAGGCCTTGAGGTCGAAGTGATCGCGCCTGCAGACCCAGCGGATCCACCAAAACTGGTGGCCGCTGGCAAAGCAGACCTCGCGATTTCCTATCAGCCGCAGCTACACTTGCAGGTGGCCGAAGGCTTGCCTCTTAAGCGGGTTGGCACGTTGGTCGCGACGCCTTTGAATTGCCTCTTGGTGCTTGAAGACGGCCCGATCAAAACGCCCGCAGACCTCAAAGGCGGCAAGATCGGCTTCTCGGTCGCAGGCGTTGAAGAAGCTTTGCTGGTCGCGATCCTTGAGAAATACGGCGTTGGTTTTGACGAAGTGGAACTGGTTAATGTGAACTGGTCTCTGTCGCCATCCCTGATGTCCGGCCAAGTGGACGCGGTAATCGGCGCCTACCGGAACTTTGAGCTGAACCAGATGGAAATCGAAGAGGTGCCCGGCAAGTGTTTCTACATCGAAGAAGAGGGCGTTCCGACCTATGACGAGCTGATCTATGTCGCGAACCCAGCGACCATGGACGCTGACATGACCCGCCGTTTCCTGCGCGCGACTGAACTGGCGACGCAATACATCGTCAACAACCCAGAGAAATCCTGGGAGATCTTCTCCGGCACATCACCTGAACTGCAGGATCGTCTGAACGCAATGGCTTGGGTCGATACATTGCCACGGTTCGCGCTGCGTCCAGAGGCGCTGGATGAAGGTCGCTACACCCGTTTTGAGGCGTTCTTGGCAGCCTCTGGTTTGGTTGAAGGCACGCGTCCGGTTGCCGATCTGGCAGTCGATCTGGGTGCAGAATGAGCTACGGCGTCATTTTCCCAAAATGGCGTGAGGCGGCGGGTCAGTCTTGGCCCGCCTACACCGACCACGCCTTTGTGCGTGGGCTGAAGGACGGCTCGCTGCCCCGCGAGGCGTTTTTGCATTATCTGGTGCAGGATTACGTCTTTCTGATCCATTTCTCACGTGCCTGGGCCTTGGCGATCACCAAGGCTGAAACGCCCGAGGAAATGCGGTTGTGTGCAGGCACGGTCAACGCGCTGATCAACGAAGAGATCGCGTTGCATATCAAGACCTGTGCTGAGGCTGGGATTTCGGAAGAAGAGCTCTTCGCAGCAGAAGAACGTCCCGAAAACCTCGCCTATACACGCTACGTGCTGGATGCAGGTCATTCCGGAGATCTCCTTGATCTGATGGCTGCCCTTGCGCCCTGTGTGATGGGCTATGGCGAGATTGGCGCGCGGTTGATTAAGGATCATGCGCCTGATTATGCCGAATGGATCGGCACCTATGGGGCTGAGGACTATCAGGGCGTTTGCAAAGAGGTCGGTGCTTTGATTGATGCCGCCGTGGCGCGGCGTCTGGGCGACAACCCAGAACAAAGCCCGCGCTGGGCTCGGCTTTGCCAGCATTTCACCATGGCGACCAAGCTTGAGGTCAGTTTTTGGGATATGGGGTTGAACCCATGAGCAAGGCCCCGGCGCTTTATCTTTCCGGATCGGCTTCTTTTGAGGACACGCCTGTGTTCACGGGGCTAGATCTAAAGGTCGCGGCGGGGCGATGGACCTGTTTGCTGGGCTCTAGCGGGGTTGGGAAATCCACGATCTTGAAGCTTTTTGCTGGGCTGGCGGATCAGGTGGACTTTACAGGGCAATTGGGCGCTGAGGGGATGGATCTGGATGGATCTGTCGCCCTGATGGCGCAGGATGATCTGTTGATGCCCTGGCTGACGGCCCTTGAAAACGTCCTGCTCGGCGCGCGTTTGCGGGGCGATAAGCCTGACACAATGCGTGCTTTGGACGTGCTTGCGCGTGTCGGATTGTCAGAAAAGGCGGGTCAAAAACCTGCTGAGCTTTCCGGCGGGCAACGTCAACGCGTCGCGCTGGCGCGCACCTTGATGGAGGATCGTCCGATTGTATTGCTGGACGAACCTTTCTCTGCGCTCGATGCCAAGACACGGGCGCAAATGCAGGACCTGGCGTGCGAGCTTCTCGCGGGCCGCACTGTGCTTTTGGTGACCCATGACCCTGCCGAAGCCGCGCGATTGGGCCATCAGATCATTTTGATGACCGAAGAGAACACCCAAGCAATTACCCCTCCACAAAGCGACGCACCCCGTGCTGCAACTGATCCTGACGTGCTGCGCGCGCAGGGCGATATGCTTGCTTTGCTCTGTGCTGAAACCCCTGACTAAAGAGACCCAAATGCGCGCGACCGACTACCTTAAAGAGCAATGCCAGAGTGACTGGACCGCGGCCACGACCCATGCGTTTACCGACGCTCTGGCCGATGGCAGTTTGGACCTGGAAAAAATGGTCGGGTATCTGCAGCAGGACTATCTGTTCATTGAGGATTTCGTCCGGCTTCTGGCGTCAGCCATTGCGCATGCGCCGACCTTGCCGGATGCCATCCCCGCGGCGCAATTCATGGGCGTGATCTCTGGGCCAGAAAACACCTACTTTCTGCGCAGCTTTGAGGCGTTGGACGCCCAAAGCGACGCGCTAGCCACTGAAGAAACCGTCGCGTTTCAGACCCTGATGCGCAAGGCGGCACGGTCTGGTCGCTATGAGGTGATGCTCTCGGTTTTGGTCGTGGCAGAGTGGGTCTATCTGGAGTGGGCGCGCCCCTTTGAAGATCGCGCAGACGCGCTGCCATTCTATTTCGGTGAATGGATTACGTTGCATTGCGGTGCAGGCTTTGAAGGTGTCGTGGCCTATCTGCGCGGGCAATTGGATCAGGTCTGGGACGGTCTGGACGCCGCCGCAAAGTCTGATGTTGTCGAGATGTTTACTGCGGCTGTGGCCTGTGAGCGCGCGTTTTTTGACGCGGCCTGGGCCGGTTTTGAGGTCGCGACATGAAACCTTGGCAGGCCGGCATAGCTTCGACAGTTTTGGGTTTGGCGATCTGGCAGGCCGTGGTCTGGACCTTCGACCTGCCGAAGTTTATTTTGCCGAGCCCCGGTTTGGTGGCGGAAACTCTTTGGAAAAGCCGCGCGCTGATAGCTGAAAACGCTCTGGTGACGTTAAGTGAGGTGCTTGTTGGTCTGGTGCTAGGGGCGATCCTCGGAGGGCTTTCTGCCATAGGCCTAGCAGCGTCGCCGATGGCGCGGGCCTTGGTACGGCCGATGCTGGTCTTTAGTCAGGCGGTTCCGGTCTTTGCTTTGGCGCCGATCCTGACGCTCTGGCTGGGCTATGGGCTTTGGTCCAAGGTCGCGATGGCTCTGATCATTATTTATTTTCCGGTAACCTCGTCATTTTTTGACGCGCTGATGCGTACGAACAAGGACTGGCTGGGATTGGCGCGTGTGATGGGCGCGACACCGTTTCGCGTGATGTGGCATATTCGGATCCCATCGGCGCTGCCGGGGTTTGCCTCGGGGCTGAGGTTGGCGGCGGTCTATGCGCCGATTGGGGCAATTATCGGCGAGTGGGTTGGGGCCAGCAAAGGGCTTGGCTATCTGATGTTGTTGGCCAATGGGCGTGCCAAGATTGATTTGATGTTTGCGTCTCTGATTGTCTTGGCCGTGCTGACACTGTGTTTGCACGCGGCGGTGGATCAATTCTGTCGTAAGGTGTTGGATCGTCCCGCTTAAGTGGGGCTTTGCCCCCTAGGCTGCGCCAATTCACCCAGGATATTTCTAGCAAGAGAAAGTGGTCAGCTTAGGCGGCCATAGAACGTCATGCGCGCGCTTTCGGAGAGCTCTATGCCGGGTTCGGAGTTATATGCGAGCACGGCCAACATGCGCGTTTTGTCGCTTTCGTTTGGGGACACGCGATGGATGGAATTGCGACCGCGGAATAGCACCAACGTGCCGGGATCCATATTGAGGACTTTGGGTGCGGTCTTGCCATCCAGAAGTGCGGCGACGCCGTCGTAGTTCATCTCTCCGACGTCTGCGTCACGCAGGTCTTTGATGTATTCAAAATCGCTGCCGGCGTCGGGTTTCTGGATCAGAAGGGTGATGGCGAAAGAAGAGTTGTCAAAATGCCAGCCCAATTCCTGACCCCTTTCCGCGTAGTGGATATTTATTGAGGACAAGCCGTCCGCATAGGGATGCAGCGCGGATTCTCCGGTGACATGCTTGACGAAGTCACGAAACAGCGGTGCATCGTAAATCGTGCGCAGGGGAGAGTCTGCAGCCACGACATCATCGCAGATGCAGCCCTTTGATGAGACGACGTGACGGTTCGCTGGGTGATCCTTGTCAAACGCAGGATTTTCAGGAGTCAGGTAGACCGAATGGCTCTGTGTGCAGAAGTAGGCTTTGGATTGGCCTTGCTTGGCCTCATTCTGCATAGCTTCCAATGCCGACGAAGTGATGAAGTCTGGGAGAACAAGCACGCCCGCGCTGTCCAAAGCCTCTTTGCATCGGTCTAAGAAGGACGGAGCTGCGAGCGGGTATTCGGCCGTTTGAACGATCTCTTCTATGGACATGGCTTGCCTCCTGACTTGTGTAGTGATGTCAGACTTGCACGTGTTCCCCAGCAAATCACGTCTAATTGCGGCACGATGGGACGATTTCGATGAAAGCAAACGGGCCGGCCTCTTGCGCAGAGTCCGGCCCGAAAACTTTCGCAAAGAGCGCTGTGCTTAGCCGATCGCGGCTGCTTTCACGTCGCTGTCGATGTAAGGCAGGTATTGTTCAAAGTTGTCGCTGAACATTTGTACCAGTTTAGCAGCTTGGGCATCATAGGCCGATTTGTCGTCCCACGTCCGGCGCGGATCAAGCAGTAGTTCTGCGACACCTTGAACCTGCACAGGCACATCAAACCCAAAGTTCGCGTCCTTGCGGAACTCGGCATTGGCCAGAGAGCCATCCAGAGCCGCAGTCAAAAGCGCACGGGTTGCGCGGATTGGCATACGGGAGCCAGTGCCATAGGCTCCGCCGGTCCAGCCGGTGTTGACCAGCCAGCAGGTCGCGCCATGCCGGGCGATCTTTTCACGCAGCAGGTTGCCGTAGACTTCGGGGCGACGCGGCATGAAGGGCGCGCCAAAGCAGGTCGAGAAGGTGGGTTCCGGTTCGGTCACGCCACGCTCGGTTCCGGCCACTTTGGAGGTGAAACCCGACAGGAAGTGATACATCGCCTGTGCCGGAGTCAAACGCGCGATTGGAGGCAGAACACCGAAGGCATCACATGTCAGCATGATGATGTTTTTCGGATGGCCACCCATCGCAGATTCCGACGCGTTGGAGATATAGTGCAGCGGGTAGGCGCAGCGCATATTCGCGGTCAGGCTGTCGTCGTTGAAATCCAACTCTTTGGTGTCTGGATCAAACACCATGTTTTCGATCACGGTGCCAAATTTGGAGGTGGTCGCGTAGATCTCTGGCTCTGCTTCTTCAGACAGGTTGATGGTTTTTGCATAGCATCCACCCTCGAAGTTGAAGGTGCCCTGATCAGACCATCCGTGCTCGTCATCGCCAATCAGTACGCGATCCGGATCTGCAGAAAGCGTTGTCTTGCCGGTGCCAGACAGGCCAAAGAAGACCGCGGCATCCACTGGATTGTTTTTCGCGTGGTTGGCAGAGCAGTGCATCGGCATGATGCCTTTTTCAGGCAATAGGTAGTTCAGCAGGGTAAAGACGGATTTCTTATTCTCACCCGCATATTCCGTGCCACCGATCAGGATCAGCTTGCGATCAAAGTTCATCGCAATCACGGTTTCTGTGCGGCATCCGTGCTTGGCTGGATCGGCCTGGAAGCTCGGGCAGTTGATCACGGTGAAATCCGCGGTAAAGTCTTGCAAGTCTTCGGCATCTGGGCGGCGCAGCATGGTGCGGATGAACAAACCGTGCCAGGCTAGCTCTGTCACCATGCGGACATTGATCGAATGGCGCGGGTCTGCACCACCGACGAGATCTTGAACGAAGTACTCTTTGCCCTTCATATGGGCGAGCATGTCTTCGTAGAGCGCATCAAATCCGGCCGGATCCATCGGCGCGTTGTTGTCCCACCAGATGGTGTCTTCTACGCTTGGCGTTTTGACCACGAATTTGTCTTTAGGAGACCGGCCCGTGTATTTGCCAGTGGTGGTGAGGAATGCGCCACCTTGGCCCAGCGTACCTTCGTCGCGCGCGAGTGCGGATTCGATCAGGGCTGGTTCCAGATAGTTATAATAGACATTCCCCAGACCTTCGATCCCTTGATCTTCGAGGCGGAATTGCGGGTTTACCCGTCCAAATGTCATCTTTCAGCTCCTGTTTCCGCAAGCGATGCGGGGATTAAAGTAAAGCGCGGGCCGTTAAATAGCCGCTTCTGAGAGCGCGTATTTAGCAGCCGCAGAAAGCTCTTATCATGGCGTTTTAGGGGATGAACAGGTCACAAACGGGTAGTTAGCGCAATCAATGCAATGTTATCGCAAACGCATTGAAACATTCGGAAATCATCGGAAACCATTAGCGCCAGATTAACACATTTCGCAAAAAATAGTGTCCCCGAAGGGGTGATTCGCTGTTTGGGATTGATTGATTGGCAAAAAAAGGCCCATAATAAGGAAAAAAATAGGCACAAAGAGCAGTATAAGGAATAATCCGATGTCCAAGATTGCCTTGGTGGACGACGACAGGAATATCCTGACGTCGGTATCCATGACTCTTGAAGCAGAAGGCTTTGAGGTCGAAACATACAATGACGGCCAGCAAGCGCTGGACGCCTTTAATCGCAAATTGCCCGACATGGCGGTGCTCGACATTAAAATGCCGCGCATGGATGGTATGGATCTGTTGCAACGCTTGCGCCAGAAAACCACGATGCCTGTGATCTTCCTCACGTCCAAGGATGATGAGATCGACGAGGTGCTGGGTTTGCGCATGGGCGCAGACGACTATGTCAAAAAGCCTTTCAGTCAACGTCTGTTGGTCGAACGTATCCGTACACTTTTGCGTCGTCAGGATGCAGAGAACGGCGTTGTGCCTGCGGCAGAGACCGAAGAGACCAAGGTTCTCCAGCGCGGAGAGTTGACGATGGATCCACTACGTCATGCGGTAACCTGGAAGGGTCAGGACGTGACGTTGACGGTCACTGAATTCCTGTTGTTGCAAGCATTGGCGCAACGCCCGGGCTTTGTGAAATCCCGCGACCAGCTGATGGATGTGGCCTATGACGATCAGGTCTATGTCGACGATCGTACCATCGACAGTCACATCAAACGTCTTCGCAAAAAGATGCGCATGGCCGACTCAGAGTTCTCTGCAATTGAGACGCTCTACGGCATCGGCTATAGATACAACGAAGAGTAATGGCACTCGCCGAACAGATAAGCGTGGGACGCATGTCGCAAGGTCGCGAGGGGGAAGTCGTTCTCGGGGACGACTGGGTGGCCCCTGAAGCAACGGTCGAAAAGGAAATGCGCGGACGTCGTGAGCGTCGGCGTATTCTGCCGTTGAGCCGCTCGCCGCTGACGCGCAAAATCATCACGTTTAATCTGATCGCCTTGGTGATGCTGCTTGCGGGCGTTCTGTATCTGAATTCTGCGCGCGACAATTTCGTTGAAGAACGCAAGGCGAGCCTCGCCAGCGGTGCCTCTTTGATATCCGGAGCATTGCAGGTTCAAATGCCCTCTGGCGCGCCAGTCAATCTGGTGACTGGGGATGGCGTTGATGTGGCCGGAACGCTCGACAAAATGGACCTGCGCGCGGGTGTACAAGTCTTTGTGGTGGATACATCCGGCAATCTGATCGCTGCGAAAGAAGGACCTATGGGTGTCGCCAGTGATGATGCCCCAGCGACCCCCTTGACCGACGCGATTGCCTGGGTTTGGGCGCAGGTCGCTGGCGACGATGCGGCGCTTGCCACAGCCTCAAACCTAGACGAGCTGGCAATTTCATTTGCCGAAAGCGGAAATGCTCTGGCGACCCTGACCGCAGATAACGGCGAAAGCGTTTATGCGGCCTCAGCCCTTTTGCAACAAAACGGGACTGAATTGGGCACGGTCGTCATGACCAGCGCCGTTGGCGAAGTGGATCAGATCGTGCGTGGCCAGCGCGAACTGGTGTTGCAGATGTTCCTGATTGCGACGTTGGTTTCAATTGGCCTTTCCATGGTTCTGGCCTCTACGATCTCTAACCCGATCAGCGATTTGGCCGCCGCAGCCGAGATTGGTCGTGACAAAGACGCGCGCAAAAAGGCCAATCCGGGTCGCGTGCGTATACCAGATCTGACAGCGCGCCCTGATGAAATTGGCCGCCTGAGTGGTGCTTTGCGTGGCATGGTGAGTGCGCTTTACGAGCGGATCGATGGCAACGAACAATTCGCAGCCGATGTCGCCCACGAGATCAAGAACCCTCTGGCGAGCCTACGCTCTGCCGTTGGCTCATTGCGTATGGTGAAACGCGATGACCATCGCGAGAAACTGTTGAATGTGATCGACCACGACGTGCGCCGTTTGGATCGTCTGGTCAGCGATATTTCCAATGCGTCTCGTCTGGATGCAGAGTTGGTTAAGGAAGAAGAAGAAGCCTTTAATCTGCTCGAAATGATCGACAATCTTGGTCAATATCTGGGAGAGGATGCCAAGGGAAAAGGCATCGACTTTATTTCTGATCTTCCGCGTGAACCTATTGAAATCAACGGGCTAGAGGCGCGCTTGGCGCAGGTGTTTGTCAATCTGATCACCAATGCCATCAGCTTCTGCGAAGACGGCGACGCGATCCGGGTCTGGGCACGCCAACGTCAGAACCGCGTGTTGGTTGTTGTCGAAGACACGGGGCCGGGTATTCCAGAGGAAGCGCTGGGTAAGATCTTTAATCGCTTCTATTCGCAACGTCCGGCCGATGATTTCGGAAATAACTCTGGCCTCGGTCTGGCGATTTCCAAGCAAATCGTCGAGGCGCATGGTGGCGTGATCTGGGCTGAAAATATTCGCCCAACCGACGCCGATATTACGTCAGAGCCTTTGGGCGCACGTTTTGTTGTCGGTCTACCCGTCTAAACTTCATGCCCGGTGACGATCTTTCCGACGCCGGGCCTTTGCCTCAAACCATTCTTCACGCCAGCTGCGTTGCCGCCCATGGCAAGGCCGTTTTGATCCTCGGCGCCTCCAGCGCTGGAAAATCCGCGCTGGCCTTGGACCTCATGAGCCGCGGCGCAGAGCTGGTTTCAGATGACCGTACGCAGCTAACATTACGAGCGGATCACCTTGAGGCGGACGCAGTGAAGACCATCGCCGGCTTCATAGAAGCGCGGGGCGTTGGTATCCTAAGGGCAACGCCCAAAGGGCCCATGCCCCTTGCTTTGGCCATTGATTTAGACAAAGAAGAAACGACGAGACTGCCAAAACACTACACATTTACGCGATTTGGGGTCACAGTACCCTTGTTGTACCGAGTTCCGTATCCACATTTTGCACCTGCAATCCTGCAGTTTCTCAAGGCTGGGCGAGGTCATCTATGACCCTGAACTTCACCAAAACTCCGCATCGCGTTGTGCTTGTCACAGGGCCGTCGGGCGCTGGTCGATCTTCTGCGATCAAGGTGCTTGAGGACCTCGGCTTTGAAACCATAGACAATTTGCCGATCCGCTGGGTGACGCCATTGCTGGCTGGGCAAAAACTTACGCGCCCGCTGGCCCTATGTCTTGATACCCGAAATCGTGATTTCTCGACTCAAGCGCTTTTGGATTTGCTCGACCAACTCGAGGAACATGACCCGGAGCTCCTTTACCTAGACTGTGCGCGGTTCGTATTGCAGCGCCGCTACAGTGAAACCCGACGCCGCCACCCCTTGGCCCCACAAGAAGAAGCCATCGTTGGGATCGACCGGGAATGTGATCTTTTGTCTCCGATCCGGGGCCGCGCGGATACACTGATCGACACATCTGAACTGTCAGTTCATGGGTTGCGCGAACGTCTTGAGGCGCGCTTTGCAGCGCATGGCAAGATGCCTCTAGCAGTGACGTTGACCAGTTTCAGCTACAAGCGCGGCTTGCCTCAGGGCGCAGATCTTGTGCATGACTGTCGGTTCCTCAAGAACCCATATTGGGACGAAACCCTGAGGGCACTGAACGGACGCGACTCAGCCGTCGGCGAATATATTTCACAGGATTCTCATTTTGATGAATTCTTTGAGAAACTCACTGACACCACGCTTTTCCTCCTGCCTGCTTATCAAAAAGAGGGAAAAGCCCACCTTTGCATCGCCATCGGGTGTACCGGCGGGCAACACCGTTCGGTTTTTGTGACGGAAAAACTGGCGCAGGCCCTTGCAGAGCATAACTGGCAAGTGTCAATTAGGCATCGCGAACTGGATCGGACGCACTCACCCGACTCCAAGTCCGCAACCGGCCTGTAGCGGAGAAGCAAAAGCGTGATTGGAATAGTCATCGTGGCGCATGGAGGATTGGCGAGAGAGTATCTCGCAGCAATCGAACATGTGGTTGGTCAACAGGCCGGCATCCGCGCGATTACGATTCAGGCCGAGGATGATCGTTCAGCCAAACAGATCGAGATCTGCGATGCGGCGGAGTCCGTGGACGAAGGGCAGGGTGTTGTTCTGGTGACCGACATGTTCGGAGGGTCTCCGAGCAACCTTAGCCTGCAGGCCTGTCGCCCCGTGAACCGACGCATTCTTTACGGTGCGAATCTGCCTATGTTGATCAAACTGGCCAAATCCCGCCGGTTGCCTCTGGCGGATGCAGTGGACCGTGCTTTGGCGGCAGGGCGCAAGTATATTGACAGCAAGAATATGTCAGCTGGCTAAAATAAGCGGCGACTATAAGGGACAGAATGGCGGACGCAACTTCTCGGACACTGACGATTGTCAACGAAAAGGGCTTGCACGCACGCGCGTCGGCGAAGCTGGTCGAGCTGGTCGAAGGCTTTGATGCCGCGGCCGAAGTCAGTAAAGATGGCTTGAGTGCTGGGGGCGACAGTATTATGGGGCTTCTGATGCTGGCGGCCTCTAAGGGGACCACCATCGACGTGGAAACTAATGGGCCTGAGGCACTCGCCTTGGCAGATGCGATCGAAGCCTTGGTCGCGGACAAATTCGGAGAAGGGTTCTAGCGGCCAATAGGCCGCTGGATCTGTGTGGGGACGGACGCTTGCTGGATAAGACCTCTGAGATCAAAGTCGCATCGGACGACAATACCATCGAGGTCTATGACCGTCGCACGCTGACCTATGCGAACTCTTTTGATGATCCGTGGACGTCCACAGCGATCCGCGTGATTGAGTGGTTCACGGGCAAAATCACCATCCTGCGCATGGTGCGCCGCTTTGAACGTCAGAACGGCAATCATCGCGGGCAAAGGTTCTGGAAGGGTGCTCTTGATGTGATGGGCATCGACCTGACCACGCCTAATGAGCAACTGGCGAATATCCCCAAAGAAGGCCCCGTTGTCGTGGTTGCGAACCACCCGCATGGCATGGTCGATGGGATGATCTTGGCGGAACTGATCGGCCGTGTGCGTGAAGACTACCGCATCCTGACTCGCTCGGTTTTGACAGGCTTGGATGAAACCGCGACCTCTTTCATGATCCCGGTGCCGTTTCCTCACGATCCGGAAGCGCAACGCAAGATGGTTGAGATGCGCGCGGCGGCTATGGCTTACCTCAAAGACGGCGGCGTCGTGGCCCTTTTCCCATCTGGCGTTGTGTCGTCGTCCGACACAGCTTTTGGCCCTGTCATTGAACGAGAGTGGAATGTCTTTACCGCGCAGCTCATTCGCCGCTCTGGCGCGCGGGTTGTGCCGATCTTCTTCCCGGGTGCAAATTCGCGCTGGTATCAGGTCGCCAATCGGGTCTCTGCGATTCTGCGACAGGGCCTGTTGCTGCATGAGATCGTGAAAGCCTGCAACAAGCCTCAAAGCCCGGTCATCGGTCCCGTTCTAACAGACGAGGAAATGGAGCCGCTCCACAGCAACCCGCGCGGTTTCATGAGCTGGCTGCGCGACCATACGCTTGGCCTCGGCAAATAAGCCGTTTCATCTTGCTTTAAGTACTCTTGGGTGAGACCCGTCATACAAAAGCTCGAGGAGCTTTTGAGGGTCGAACGGGCGGCGCCCAGGCCTTAGGGCAAGGGGGCAAAGCCCCTCTTAACGTGTCGGAACCGGAACCTCGCCACGGTAGTCATAAAACCCGCGCTTGGATTTACGACCCAACCACCCAGCCTCGACGTATTTCGTCAACAGAGGGCACGGGCGGTATTTAGTGTCGGCCAATCCGTCGTGAAGCACATTCATGATGGCGAGACAGGTGTCCAGGCCAATGAAATCCGCCAGTTCCAGCGGTCCCATCGGGTGGTTCGCACCCAGCTTCATCGCCGCATCAATGGAGGCCACGTTGCCCACGCCTTCATAAAGCGTATAACAGGCCTCGTTGATCATCGGGATCAGAATGCGGTTCACGATAAAGGCCGGGAAATCTTCGGCGGAGGCTGCGGTTTTATCCAGAGCGTTTACGATCCCCAGACAGGTCTGATAGGTCGCATCATCGGTCGCAATGCCTCGGATCAATTCGACGAGCTTCATCAAAGGCACCGGGTTCATGAAATGGAAACCCATGAATTTCTCAGGCCGGTCTGTGCGGCTTGCAAGGCGGGTGATGGAAATCGAAGAGGTGTTGGACGTCAGAATAGTCTCGGGCTTTAGATGCGGCACCAAGCCTTCAAAGATCTTGTACTTGATTTCTTCGTTCTCGGTGGCGGCTTCGATGACCAGATCGGTCTGCCCGACCTCAACCACGTCTTGCGAGGTTTTGATGCGACCCAAAGCGTTTTGCATATTGTCGGCGGTGATCAAATCACGGCTCACCTGACGTGCCATATTCTTGTCGATCCGCGCTACGGCGGCTTCAAGAGCCTCAGCGGAGATATCATTCAGCACCACATCATAGCCCGCCAAAGCCATCACATGCGCAATCCCGTTGCCCATCTGACCTGCGCCAATGATGCCGACTGATGCCACACTCATGCTGGAATACCCCTTCGCCTGTGAGGCGACTTTACGCATAGGCAAGAGCTGGCTGCAAGGGGCGGAGATGTCAAAAAACCGAGTCGAATTGTCCCCTTAGCAAATTGCTAACAGGAATCACGCAGAGTGACCGATGGGTGAGAAATTGGGGGTAATATGTCGTTTCATCATTCGGTTCAAAGATCGCTAAACTATGATCCCGTGCGCTACGGGACGTCTCGCATTTCGTTTCGGGGGCCTAAGAAGGACCTATCAGGGCGCTATGTGGCCTTTCTGGGGGGCTCGGAAACCTATGGGAAGTTCATTCAAGATCCCTTTCCCGATCTTGTCGAACGTGCCTTGGGGATGACCTGTGTCAATCTTGGCTATATGAACGCGGGCGTGGATGCCTTTATCCACGAGGCCGAAGTGCTGTCCCTTGCAGCAGGTGCCGAAATCACAGTCATTCAGCTGATGGGCGCGCAGAATATGTCCAACCGGCTTTATCGCGTGCATCCGCGTCGCAATGATCGGTTTCTAACCGCCTCTTCGATGATGAAGTCCGTGTTCCGCGAGGTGGACTTCACCGAGTATAACTTCACGCGCCATATGCTGCAGGACATCGCGGCACAGGCCAGCGACCGGTTTTCCTTTGTCACCGGAGAGCTGCGCACCGCCTGGAGCGCGCGCATGCTGCAATTGCTGGACGCTTTGCCGAGCAAGAAAGTTCTTCTGTGGTTTTCTGACCATCGCCCTCCCAAAGAGTCTCAGATATTGCCGGGCAAAGACCCGTGGTTTGTGGATAAAGGCATGATCGACCGGTTGCGGGATCATGTGGATGGGATCGTCGAAGTACGCGTCACAAAGAAGGCACTGGAACAGGGCAGCAAGGGCAAACACTTCAGCCCGGTGGAATGGTCGGCGGCCCAGCACATGTTCGGCCCTATGGCCCATGCCGAGGCTGCCAAGGCTTTAGTAGAAACTTTGAAACCCATGATTTCAAAAAAGAACAGGCCCCTCTGAGGGGGCCTGCCAAATCATGGTATCGCGGATCGCTTAGCCGAGTTTCTCGGTCAGCTCTGGAACGGCTGCAAAGAGGTCAGCCACCAGACCGAAGTCAGCCACCTGGAAGATCGGTGCTTCTTCGTCTTTGTTGATCGCAACGATGATCTTGGAGTCTTTCATGCCCGCAAGGTGCTGGATCGCGCCCGAGATGCCGACAGCGACATATAGCTCAGGAGCAACAACCTTGCCGGTCTGACCAACCTGCCAGTCGTTTGGCGCAAAGCCAGAGTCAACTGCGGCACGGGACGCGCCAACAGCAGCACCCAGCTTGTCAGCCAGCGCTTCGATGATGGCGAAGTCTTCTTCCGAGCCAACACCACGGCCACCGGACACAACAACGCCAGCGCTTGTCAGCTCTGGGCGATCGCTTTCGGCAACCTTGTCTTCAACCCACTCAGACAGACCTGGGTTTTCAGCAGCAGCCAGCGCTTCGACGCCAGCAGAGCCACCTTCGCCAGCCGCTTCAAACGACGCGGTACGGACGGTGAAGACTTTGGTCGCGTCAGAGGATTTGACCGTCTGGATCGCGTTGCCCGCATAGATCGGGCGTTCAAACGTGTCGCCGTCGACAACCGCGGTCACATCAGAGATCACCATGACGTCGAGCAGAGCTGCGACGCGTGGCAGGATGTTTTTCGCGGATGCGGTCGCTGGCGCTGCGATGTGGCTGTAGTCACCTGCGATAGAGGTGATCAGAGCCGCGATTGGTTCCGCCAGACCGTTGCCATAAGAGGCATCGTCTGCGCAAAGAACTTTCGCAACACCGTCGATTTTGCCAGCCGCTTCGGCTGCGCCACCGCAGGATGCGCCTGCGCAAAGAACGGTAACATCACCCAGGGACGCCGCTGCTGCGACGGCTTTGGCGGTTGCGTCTACGGCCAGTTCGCCGCCAACAACTTCTGCAAGTACAAGAACAGCCATTATACAGCTCCCGCCTCTTTGAGTTTCTCAACCAGCTCATCCACAGAGCCAACGATGATTCCAGCAGAGCGCGCTTCTGGCTCAGAGGTTTTGACGATTTCCAAACGTGGGGTCACGTCAACGCCGTAGTCCGCTGCGGTTTTCTCATCCAGAGGCTTTTTC
This sequence comes from Cognatishimia activa, assembly GCF_017798205.1. Classification (NCBI taxonomy): domain Bacteria; kingdom Pseudomonadati; phylum Pseudomonadota; class Alphaproteobacteria; order Rhodobacterales; family Paracoccaceae; genus Cognatishimia; species Cognatishimia activa. Next base: position 1,847,833 of record NZ_CP060010.1, read on the forward strand.
TTGGCCTTCATGATGTTTGGCAGAGACGCGTAACGTGGCTCGTTCAGACGCAGGTCAGCGGTGACAATCGCAGGCATTTTCACAGAGATGGTCTGCAGGCCGCCGTCGATTTCACGGGTGACTTTCGCGCTGTCGCCGTCGATGTCCAGCTCGGACGCGAAGGTCGCCTGGGACCAGCCCAGCAGAGCAGACAGCATCTGGCCAGTTGCGTTCATATCGTTGTCGATCGCTTGCTTGCCGGCGATGACCAGACCAGGCTGCTCTTCTTCGACAACTTTCGCGAGGATCTTGGCAACGGCCAGAGGCTCGATGTCTTGGTGTACGTCGTCCGCGGCCACAACCAGGATCGCGCGATCAGCACCCATTGCAAGGGCGGTGCGCAGGGTTTCCTGAGCTTGTTTCACACCGATGGACACGGCCACGACTTCGTCTGCCTTGCCTGCTTCTTTCAGACGGATCGCCTCTTCGACGGCAATCTCGTCGAAAGGGTTCATCGACATCTTAACGTTGGCGAGATCTACACCGCTGCCGTCCGCTTTGACGCGTACTTTCACGTTATAGTCGATCACGCGCTTGACAGGTACGAGGACCTTCATGGGCGATTTACTCCTTAGGTTAACGAGCCAAAAAGACTCGCGGAAAACTCTTTCTCGGCGGTTTTACTCAAATGCTGCACCGCAAAACAGTGCAAAATCGTCATGTTTGTATTCCGGAACGTCGCGTTCTTAGGAATCTCTGCGCCAAAGGGGCAAGAATTTCCTAAAGGAACCTGACCTTTGGTCAGCTCTCGCGTGTGGCGCCAGGCACCCACAAAACATCGTCTTTTCCGTTGTTATTTGCGACGCGGGCGGCCACGAAGAACCAATCAGACAGGCGATTGAGATAGGTCACGGCATGGGTGTTCACGTCGCTTTCAAGAGCAAGTTCGGTCGCCAAACGTTCGGCACGGCGGGCGACAGTGCGGCAGACATGCAAATAGGCCGCCAGCGCAGATCCACCGGGCAGGATGAAGCTGCGCAGGGTTTCCAGATCGGCATTCATCTCGTCGATCTCGGCCTCAAGGCGTTTGACTTGAGCCTCGATCATGCGCAGGGGTGGGTATTCTGCCTCGGCGTCTTTGGCCATGTCCGGGCGGCACAGGTCTGCGCCCAGATCGAAGAGGTCGTTTTGGATTAGGGACAGCCGCTTATCCATGGTGCCATCTGCATGCAGACGCGCGACGCCAACATGCGAGTTCAATTCGTCGCTCGTGCCATATGCCGAGACGCGCGCATCATGTTTGGCAACTCGGTCGCCATTGCCGAGCGCAGTGGTGCCTTTGTCCCCAGTACGGGTGTAGATTTTGCTAAGAACAACCATCAGCGGCCTCCTCCGAACCAGACAAACACAAGGATCAGGATCACGGCCACGAATTGCGCGGCGATACGCAAACGCATCAGTTTGTTGGCATATTTACGGTTGAAATCACCGCCGCGGGCAAAGCCTCCGACGCCGATCATAAGGACGATCAGCACCGCAAAACAGGCGATGGCCGCGATGATAAAAAGAGGGTCTTGCAGCATGTCTGCGCTCCTGTTCGGGCGGGTTTCCCCTTACTTAGAGTGTGGCGCGTAATTTGCGAGGGTTTTCTGTGTCACACCCTGCGGATGATGTTGTCCAATGCGCGCGTTGGCAGAATGCGCCGCAGGAACCCCATGAAATAGGTTGGGGTGGTCACATAGTAGCGTGGCTTCGGATTCTTTGCAGTCACCGCACGCAAAAGTTTCGCGGTGACGGCTGAGGCTGGCAGTTCAAACGCATCTTTGCCGCGATCCTCATAAAGTCGCTTTAGAAGGCCACGCCGATAGTGTTCGGCGCGTGCAGAGCCCTCCCAGTTGATCCATTTCTCAAAATGCGGGATCGAGTTGACGCGGATTTTCGACGTCACGGGGCCAGGTTCAATCAGGATGAAATGGATCGGCGTGTCGCGCATTTCCAGACGCATCACATCGGTTAGGCCCTCTAGGGCAAACTTGGACGATACATAGGCCCCACGCCAGCGCGCGGCGACCAATCCAAGGACCGAGGAGTTGTTCACAATGCGCCCATGGCCTTGCGCGCGCATGACGGGGATGACCTGTCGCGTCAGTTCATGCCAGCCGATGACATTGGCCTGATAGATGGCGCGCAGGGCGCCCGAAGGCAGGTCTTCGACCGCGCCCGGGACTGCATAGGCGCCGTTGTTGAAGAGGGCGTCCAATGTGCCACCGGTCGCGGTGAGGACCTCGGCGAGGCCAGAGGTGATGGTGGCTTCGTCCTCATAGTCGATCAGCGGGCTTTCAAAGCCTTCGGCTTGCAAGGCCGCGCAGTCGTCGGGTTTGCGGCAACTGGCAAAGACCCGCCAACCCGCCTCGCGCATTCCGCGCGCCGCGTCAGCGCCGATTCCAGATGAACAGCCTGTTATCAATATAGATTTCTGCGCCATATGCCCCTCCGCTCGCTTGAGGTTTTATGCAAGCAAGCTGGAGCCTACGCAATGACTAGCTGGTGAACGCAGAAAGGAACCGTCTTTTGACCCACCCAACACGGCCAGAATCCAAAGACCGGAGTTTCACCCACCCGCGCACCGAGCCGTCGAGCAATTTAACACGTGTGTCCACCGCAAGATTGTCTACCACGACAAATTCAGTTCCAGGACCCGTGCGCATGTTCACGTTGTCGGCTCTGATGCGACGAATTTCCGGCGACGGTTCAGCCGTGGAGAGGCTAAACACCAATTTCCGGTCATTGGGAACATCTGTGGCAGACATGGTATAGTTGGTAATACCGCGTCCGGGAACAGTTTCATCTGCGATCGCCATGCGGGTCACGATCAACCCAGTCTCAGATGTCTCGGTCTTGTTTTCGCGCAGACGAATTGCGGCTTGTTCGACACCTATCGTCGAGGACGTTGGACTCGTGTTTTGCGTCGCCGCAATCACTGCGGAGATGCGTGGCTGAAAATCTGGACCGCCACTTACTTCATAAAATGCCCACCCAAGAAAGGCGAAACTTAAAAAAATGAAACGGCTCACGCTCGTTACTCCACGCAGTTCAGCCCCCACCAATTGGCCTTACTGACTGCTCGAGAATACAGCGCATTGTCCCCGGGTTTCCCCGATGCGAGCGACCGTTCTTTTAGACGTTTTCCGCGTGATGCAGAAAAAAGGGCTATGTTGACCACAGCTCGCTTGTCGCGATTCCATCCTCACTATATCACGGTGACATGAGTGAAATCCTAGACGACGACGAATTCGAATCCTACGAAGTTGCAGAACCGCTACACCGGGCCATTGGCGATCGGTATCTGACCTATGCGCTCAGCACGATTATGCACCGGGCTTTGCCGGATGCGCGCGATGGTCTGAAGCCGGTGCATCGCCGTATCCTCTATGCGATGAACCGCTTGAAGCTGGCCTCAAACGGTAAGTTTCTGAAGTCAGCTAAGATTTCAGGCGACACCATGGGGGATTTCCACCCGCATGGAGATGCGGCGATCTATGACGCGATGGCGCGTTTGGCGCAGGATTTCGCGGTGCGTTATCCACTGGTCGATGGGCAGGGCAACTTCGGCAACATTGACGGAGACAACCCGGCGGCCTCGCGCTACACCGAGGCACGGATGACCTTTGTCGCTGAGGCGATGCTGAAGGGTCTCGATGAAAACGCCGTCGATTTCCGTGACAATTACGATGGGCGTCTGACGGAGCCGGTGGTTCTTCCGGCGGAATTCCCGAGCCTCTTGGCCAATGGCGCTGCGGGCATTGCCGTGGGCATGGCGACAAACATCCCGCCTCACAACATTGCGGAACTAGTGGATGCTTGTATCCACCTGATCAAAACACCAGATGCGCGTGACGACACGCTGTTGAACTACGTACCGGGACCAGACTTCCCGACCGGCGGCGAGATTGTCGAGCCTAAGGAAAGCATCGCGAATGCTTACTCCACTGGGCGCGGGTCCTTCCGTCTGCGCTGTAAGTGGGAGGTCGAGGATCTGGGGCGTGGTCAGTGGCAGGTCGTCGTCACCGAGATCCCGTATCAGGTTCAGAAATCCAAGCTGATCGAAAAGATTGCCGAGCTGATTCAGAACAAGAAGGTTCCGATCCTCGCCGATATCCGTGATGAATCCGCCGATGATATCCGCGTGATCCTTGAGCCGAAATCCAAGAACGTAGAGCCCGATATCCTGATGGGCACGATGTTCAAACACAGCGATCTTGAGGTGCGCTTTAGCCTCAATATGAACGTGTTGATTGATGGTGTGACGCCTAAGGTTTGTTCGATGAAGGAAGTGCTGCGCGCCTTCCTTGATCACCGGCGCGAGGTATTGGGGCGGCGCTCTAAACACCGGATGGAGAAGATCGATCACCGTCTTGAGGTGCTCGAAGGTTTCATCATCGCTTTCCTCAATCTGGATCGTGTGATCGACATCATCCGCTTTGACGACAAACCCAAAGAGGCCTTGATGGCCGAAACCTGGGGTGGCGCTTTTGCGCGGGCGACGTCAGAGGCGGATTACATCTCGCCTTTGCCTGCCAAAGACGAGGGTGAGCTGAGCGAGGTTCAGGCAGAAGCGATCCTGAATATGCGCCTGCGCAGCTTGCGTCGGTTGGAAGAGATCGAACTGGTCAAGGAACGCGATGCCTTGATGGAAGAGCGCGCGGGGCTTGAGGATCTGTTGGCCTCTGAGGACCTGCAATGGGGCCGCATCACGGAACAGCTGCGCGAGACCAAGAAGAAATTCGGCAAGGATTTCGAAGGTGGCGCGCGTCGTACGGCCTTTGCCGAGGCCGGCGATTTCGAAGAAGTGCCGATCGAAGCCATGATCGACAAAGAGCCGATCACGGTGGTTTGCAGCCAAATGGGCTGGATCCGGGCGATGTCAGGCCATATCGACCTGACCCGAGAGTTGAAGTTCAAGGATGGCGACGGGCCAAAATTCATCTTCCACGCGGAAACCACGGACCGGCTCTTGGTCTTTGGCACGAACGGGCGCTTCTATACCGTGTCTGCGGCGAACCTGCCCGGTGGCCGCGGGATGGGAGAACCTCTGCGTCTGATGGTCGATCTGCCGAACGAGGCGGATATCATTGATATCTTTGCGCATCAGCCGGATCGCAAGCTGTTGGTGGCCTCCACGGCGGGCGATGGGTTTGTGGTGGAAGAAAACGAGATCCTCGCGCAAACACGGACTGGTAAGCAGGTCCTGAACGTGCGGGCTCCGTCGCAGGCCTTGGTGTGTAAGCCGGTCGACGGGGACTCTGTCGCCTGTGTCGGTGAAAACCGCAAAGTCCTGGTGTTTGATCTGGATGAGCTGCCCGTCATGGCGCGCGGCAAGGGTGTCCGGTTGCAGAAATACAAGGACGGCGGCTTGTCGGATGCAGCGACCTTCACGCGGTCTGAGGGCCTGAGTTGGAAAGATCCGGCGGGTCGTACACGCACCGAAGTCGAACTGGCGGAGTGGACGGGTAAACGCGCGGGGACAGGCCGTATGGCACCGCGCGGATTCCCACGGGATAACAAGTTCAATTGAGGGACGTTGCGGAAGAGGCGGGCTGAAGCCCGCCCTACGGGTTTTTGTTTCTAGGGTAGGGCGGGCTTCAGCCCGCCTCCACCGCCTCAACTTCCTCGACATTTAGCCACACCCCTCCCTCAGGGCGTAGGGTCAGGATCATGACGGGTTCTGGATCTTTGCCTTCAATCGGCGTGAACTTGAATCGCGCCAAGAGGGTTGCCAATATGATCACTGCTTCTTGCAAAGCGAAGCTTGCCCCAATGCAAATGCGAGGTCCGTCGCCAAAAGGCAAATAGGCGTAACGATCTGGTTTCTCTCCCATAAATCGATCAGGGCGAAAGGCGTCTGGGTTATCCCAAAGCATCTCATGGCGGTGCAGCGCGTAGATCGGGATCATGACTGTATCGCCTGGCAAAATCTCCCGTCCGCACAGTGTGTCCTTGGCCTGCGCCGTTCGGCTAACGATGCCCGCGGGTGGATAAAGCCGCAGGGTCTCATCGATGATAGCGCGGATGAAAGGAAGCTTGGAAACGTTATCTCCGGTGGCAGAGCCATTCAGCACGGACTGCGCCTCAGCACGGGCCCGGTCTTGGACATCCTGATCAAAGGCACAAAGGTAAAGTGCCCAGCTGAGTGCCAGCGCCGTGGTTTCGTGGCCCGCCACGATGAAGGTCAACAAATTGTCGCGCAGCTCTGCGATATTCATTGAGCGTTTGGTCTCGGGGTCTTCGCCTGAGAGCAGCAGATCCAAAAGGTCAGGGATGTCTCCTTGGCCTTGTTCGCGTCGCGCCTCGATAGAGTCATCGGCGATTTGTTTCATCTCGCGCAGGGCCGCGCCTGACATCAAACGGCCGGGACGAGGCACCCAATTGGGAAAGCCGAGAATGTCAAAAAGCGAGACCTTTCCAGCCTCGGCAATATAAGCGTCAATCGCGTGATGCACGTTTTGGGAATCGATATCGCTTTTGCCGGAGAACGTGACGTCGGACGTCACATCAAAGGTCGCGCGCACCATTTCAGTATAGAGGTTCACCGCTTTGGGTTTCTGCGCCTCGATCCGCGCGCAGGCGTTTTCTGCGGCTCGGGTCATGATGGGCGCAAGGTTCATAACATTGCGATGCGAAAAAACCGGAGCGGCAGCTCGCCGTTGCCACCGCCAATGCGCGCCTTCGGCGATGAACAGGCTTTCCCCGATGGCAGGGCGAAGCAGAGATTTCGTCGTGTTGGACTTGGGGTAATCATCAAGCCGTTCCAGCAACATGCGCCGGATCGCATCGGGATCCATCACCATATGCCAGCGAATGCCTGTGCGCCCAGAGACCATGGGCTGCTTCACGGCGAGCCACGGCAAAATGCTAAGCACATTGCGCCGCGCCGCTTGCAAAGAAGCCCAAACGCCCATTGGCTCGCGGCCCAAGTCGATGTGAACAGGCAGTTTTTCCGGCGAGGCTTTGGCTGGCACCACGGGTCTCCACTTGGTTTGGCTAGAAACAATCTATGTCGAAAATTGGGTTTTGACAGCGGAACCTTGCTTAATCAGCCCTGTAGATTGTCGAAATGCGGGCGATCGGCTAAGTCAGTTAACCAAACAACGGGGAAAAACCATGAAACGCTGGATCGCCCTTGCGGCTTTGGTAGGTTTGGTCGCTGCATGTTCGCAGCCCGAGGAAACGGCTGAACGTTTGGATCTTGGCGACTTTGTGCTCGGTCACAATGTCGTTGTCGCGCCCGATTTGCAGAAGGGGCCGACGTCCCGAAACGCCGAACCCGAAGAATTGATTGCCGCGGTGCAAGGGGCCGTTGCCTCCCGGCTCGGGAAATATGATGGGGACCGCTTGGTGCATCTCGGCATCAACATTGGCGGCTATGCCTTGGGGCGGCGCGGTATTCCTCTGATTTACACACCGAAATCTGCCTTCGTTGTCACTGTTACCGTCTGGGATGATCGTGCGGGCGAGAAATTCACCAAAGAACCCAAGCAATTGCTGATCTTTGAGAATTTCGGCGACGGGGCCGTGATTGGCACCGGTTACACCCGCTCTCGCGACCAACAAATCGCGACGCTGGCCAACAATACTGCCCGCAAAATCGAGGCTTATTTGGCGGAGAATGCGATCTGTATGACCGACGACGCGACCGAAGAGCAACTTGCAGAGTGCTGGCCCTTGGATGAGGCGAACTGAGTCGCTCTGATCTCGCCCCAAAGCGCAATAAAATGCGCCATTTCAAGCGCCTCAAAACTGGCGCTTGATTTTTCTTCCTGAACCCAATACATCGCGCCCGAAGAGTAATTGGGCCAATGAGAGGCCCCCAAACACAGAAGGCGCCTCTATTATGGCAAAGGAAAAGTTTGAACGTTCCAAACCGCACTGCAACATCGGCACCATCGGCCACGTTGACCACGGTAAAACCACTCTGACCGCAGCGATCACCAAGCAATTCGGTGACTTCAAAGCGTACGACGAAATCGACGGCGCACCAGAAGAAAAAGCCCGCGGCATCACCATCTCGACTGCACACGTTGAGTATGAAACCGAAGCACGTCACTACGCACACGTCGACTGCCCAGGCCACGCTGACTATGTGAAAAACATGATCACCGGTGCGGCGCAGATGGACGGCGCGATCCTGGTTGTGAACGCGGCTGACGGCCCTATGCCTCAGACTCGTGAGCACATCCTGCTGGGCCGCCAGGTTGGCATCCCAGCCATGGTTGTCTTCATGAACAAAGTGGATCAGGTTGACGACGAAGAGCTGCTTGAGCTGGTTGAAATGGAAATCCGCGAGCTGCTGTCTGAGTATGAATTCCCAGGCGACGACATCCCTGTGATCGCTGGCTCCGCTCTGGCGGCTCTGGAAGATCGTGACGCAAACATCGGTTCCGAGAAAATCGCTGAGCTGATGGCGGCTGTTGACGAATACATCCCACAGCCTCCACGTGCGACTGACCAGCCGTTCCTGATGCCAATCGAAGACGTGTTCTCGATCTCTGGTCGTGGTACCGTTGTGACCGGCCGTGTTGAGCGTGGCGTGATCAACGTGGGTGACGAAATCGAAATCGTTGGCATCAAAGACACTCAGAAAACCACCTGTACTGGTGTTGAGATGTTCCGCAAGCTGCTGGACTCCGGTGAAGCAGGCGACAACATCGGCGCGCTGCTGCGTGGTGTTGACCGTGAAGCCGTTGAGCGTGGCCAGGTTCTGTGTAAGCCAGGTTCCGTTCAGCCTCACACCAAGTTCGAAGCAGAAGCCTACATTCTGACCAAAGAAGAAGGTGGTCGTCACACCCCATTCTTCGCGAACTACCGTCCACAGTTCTACTTCCGGACTACTGACGTCACCGGCACCGTGAACCTGCCTTCCGGCACTGAGATGGTTATGCCAGGCGACAACCTGAAGTTCGACGTTGAGCTGATCGCACCAATCGCGATGGAAGCAGGTCTGCGCTTCGCGATCCGCGAAGGTGGCCGCACCGTTGGTTCCGGTGTTGTTTCTAAGATCGTTGAGTAATTTGGGTTCGGTGGGGTCAAAGCCCACCCTACGCAAGACTTACGGAAAGGCCGTCCTTAGGGGCGGCCTTTTTTTTGTGTGCAGATCCTTTGAAAGGATCTGACGCCGATTTCTTTTAAAAAAATCGCTCAGGCCGGCCGCTCGATATGCGGCCTTATCGGGTCACATTTTCAACGGATGACGTGCACAGCCGAAGGGGAGTGCCGAACCACCCTCGCAGCCGTCGAGCCGATGAAGTAATCGCCAAAGCCGGGTCTGTGCGATGCGAGAATGATACAATCCACGTCGTGGGTTTTCGCATATTCGAGGATTTCGTGCGCGGCGTTTCCAGAGGTAAGAACCCGCTGAGATCCGGGTAACTTGTTCGCCGTTTCCTCAAGACGTCCTTCGACCTCTTCGCGCGCCGTGATCAAGGCTTCGGCAAGCACATGCGATGTTGCATAGACTGGAATGGCTTCGAGAACATGCATGACGGTCACTTTCGCGTCGTCATCCGCCAGTGTTTTGGCCGCGCGGAAAGAGGCTTCTGTGTCATGCTCCTCGTCGAAGAGAACAGGTAAGAGAATGTTCTTGTACATGCGGTGGTCTCCTTTCACCAGTTGAGTGGCTGAAGAAGAAACTAAAGGTGTTGCCGCGTCTGGTCCTTGAGATAGATCAAGTCGCTGTTGCGAGCGAAACATCGTTAGAATTGGTGAAAGACGTGGGTTTCGACACGATCAGCAAGTGACCTCTACCCAAATGAACGAAAATTGGCCGACCCTGTTTGGGGCCGGCCATCCATCCCATAGGGATCACACTTGGTGTCTTAGCAGACGATCTCTTAGCCCGCAGGCAAGATCACTTTGTCGATGACGTGGATCACGCCATTGCTCGTCACGATATCCGCTGCTGCGACGGACGCATCGTTGATCATGACACCGTTATCGAGGTCGATCATGATGTCGCCGCCCTGAACAGTTGCTGCAGTCATATCGTCAACCAGATCGGTGGACATGACTTTGCCAGGCACCACGTGATAGGTCAGGATCGAGATAAGCTGCTCTTTGTTTTCAGGCAGCAGCAGGCTTTCGACGGTGCCGGCTGGCAGTGCGGCAAAGGCCTCGTCGGTTGGCGCGAAAACGGTGAACGGACCGTCGCCTTTGAGTGTATCGACTAGTCCAGCGGCTTGGACTGCTGCGACAAGAGTGCTGAAGCCTTCGGTGCCTGCGGCTGTGTCGACGATGTCTTTCTGGCTGCCAGCAAAGGCAGGGACTGCGACTAGGGTTGCCAGTGCAAAAGTTGCTGCGCGGATCATTTTGGTCTCTCCATGTATAACATTTCAGAATGCCCTCGTGAGCATCTGACGGGGTTACGGGGAAAGATTGGCCTTGGATCAGGCGGAATTTTTGCAATCTGGGGTTGTCGACGGGCGCTGCCGACCTAAGCCACGGTGTTTTTCTTTTTCAACTCACGATTTAGTGTGGCGAAGTTTATCTGAAGAGAAGTTTTCGGTTCCATTTTCGACGCTGGCACGTCGCTCAGAAGGTGAATTTCTCTTCAAGCATCCTCGCGACACAGCGCCTGCGACAGGCAATGCACACCGCCGCCGCCTAGCGTAAACATCGACATATCCGGATCATAGACCTCAAACCCTAGCGCCCGCATTTTGGCGTTCAGATCCGTCGCGCCCGCCATTGACAGCACTTTTCCATTTCCCAGAGCTACCAAATTCACCCCTAGGTTTTTGGCCTCGCGGTAAGAGACATCCACGATTTCGATCCCCCAACCTTTGACGATGTCGACAAGCCAAGGCTCCATGGCGTCGATACAGGCGACCGCAAGCTTTTCCGCCAATGGTACGATCAGCCCGTCCATATGCACGAATTCTCGGCTGATCGGAGCAACCACGGCCTCCCAACCCTCAGCCCGCACAAACTCTGCCACCTGCTCAGAACCCTCTTTTTCCGAGCGTTCGCCGCAATAGCCAATCAGAATGCGACCGGGTTCGATGATATTGAAATCTCCGCCTTCGAAATGCCCCGCGGTGGCGTATTTCCAGATTGGGATATTGTGGTCCTGATAGAACTGGATAGCCGTCACATAATCCGCGCGGCGGCATTTGAGCTGCATGTGACAGATCAATGCGCCCCATGGGCTCATGGCAGAGCTATCGCGGGCAAAGAAGTTGCGATGCAGGGCCTCGTCGCTTTGCAGATAATGGCAATTGACGCCGTTCTCTTCATAGATCGAAACCATTTCCGCGTGCTGCGCCATCGCAAGTTGCAGATCGAATTTGACGCCGGTTTTGTCGGCATTCGCCAGTGTGCGCCCGATCAGCGGCCCGGCCTCAACCCATTTGTAAAACTCGGGCCGTCCTAGCAGAACATGTTTGAGCGGCGAATAGTCGTTGTTGATGCCCCAGCTCGCCGATAGATCCATATGCGTTGTCATTTTGCCCTCCCGTATTCTCCCAGATGGAATCATTGCAGGCGACCGATGATTTCCCAAATTATTTCTGCATCTTTTCAAATATTATCGCCGCGAGGATGTGCCCCAACGTCACAAAATCCAGCGATTGCAGAGGGTTCAATTGTCCGAGATTTAATTGTCTGACAATTGAATTTGGAGGGTACCGTGTCTGTATCAATAACCAGTATTTTGAAAGCCGCTCGCACACATTGCGAGGAAGAGATCATGCCGAATGTGGACGCCTGGAATGCGTCTAGTGTCTGGCCAAGGGCGAGTTCTGACAAGGCGGCAGCGCTTGGGCTGACCGGGCTTTATGCACCAGAGGAGTTTGGCGGGCAGGGGCTCAGCCTTGGCGATGGCATCCAGGTTTACGAAGAACTGGGGCGCGGCGATGGTGCTTATGCGTTCGCTTTGTCGATGCACAATATCTGCACCTACGCCGGGTGTGGTTTCGGCACAGAAGCTTTCAAAGCCGAATGGGGCCGCGAGCTGACCTCTGGGCGCAAGCTCGCCAACTTTGCTCTTACCGAGCCGCAATCTGGATCAGACGCCTCCAACATGTACAGCCGCGCTGTGATCAATGCGGATGGTACCTGGACGATCAGTGGTGCCAAGGCCTGGGTATCTTTGGCAGGTGAGGCGGATATCTATTTCACGGTGGTCAAAACTTCAGACGAGCCGGGTCACAAGGACATGGCCATGATCGCTATTCCGAAAGATACGCCGGGTCTGAGTTTCGGACCGCGCTATGAGACGCCATCATATAATTTCCTGCCGATGTCTGAGATGTATTTGGATAATGTGGTGGTGAGCGAGGACAATATCATCTTGCCGGTTGGGCAGGGTCTGCAAGGGTCACTCATGGCGATCGATATTGCTCGGGTTTCGATTGCGTCGGGGTGTTGCGGTTTGATGCAGTCCGCTTTGGACACCGCGCTGGCCTATAGTCACAACCGCAAAATGTTCAAAGGCACCAATTTGGATCTGGATGGCATTCAATGGATGCTCGGAGAAGTAGCGACAGATCTAGAGGCCTCTCGTCTTTTGTACAAAGCGGCCGCTAACGCTTTAGGTACAGACCAAGGTCCCCTGATGGCCGCGCATGCAAAGCGGTTTGTACCGGATGCGGCGGTGAAAGCGGCGAACACCTGCACGCAGGTTTTGGGTGGTATGGGTTTGCTTAAGCCTTACGGCATGGATCGGCTGTCGCGCCTGTCTCAGATGCTGCGGATCGTGGATGGCACCACAGAGATCAGCCGAGTTGTGATTGGACGCTCGCTGAAAGCCAGGGCGAAAACGCTTCCGGTGCCAGTGATCCCAAAAGGGTTTGGTGAGGCCTGAGGCTAGTAGCCGCAAAAAAGGCCGCCCAAATCGGCAGCCTAGCGGCGAGTCACACTGAAGTTGGGGCGCTTAAGCCCCATTGCTCCCCGCGACCAAACTGCGGTCGCAGGGAGAGGGACGTGTTGCCTTAGCCGTTTTTCAGGATCGAGCGCACGTGTGCTTGGGTCTGAACAAAGCTGTCATCGCCATCATCGTTGATGGTGTTCAGCAGGTGAACGATGGTTGCATCTGACACGGTGGACAGGTCAGCTTCGGGAGCGAACTTTTGGATCAGGGCTTCATTTGCGCCTGTCGCGTTTGTCATTGCGGATGCTGCACCAGTTGCTGCGATAAGAGCGACGACGGAGGCTGTAAGAATGCGTTTCATGATATTTTCCTTTCGGTTTCGTTAGACGGGGAGTAGCCGTCAGAGCTTGGAGTTGTTGAGAACGAATTAGCCGTTCTTCAGGATCGAACGAACGTGGGACTGGGTCTGAACAAAGCTATCATCGCCATCGTCGTTGATGGTGTTCAGCAGGTGTACAATGGTTGCGTCAGACAGTGTGGACAGGTCTGCTTCAGGTGCAAATTTCTGGATCAGAGCCACGTTTGCGCCAGATGCGTTGGTCATTGCGGATGCTGCACCAGTTGCGGCGATCAGGGCGACGACGGAAGCTGTAAGTACACGTTTCATAATGTATTCCTTTCGGGTTGTAGGACGGGGAGTGACCGTCTGGTTGGGTGCCAGTGTCTTGCTGACGAGTTCAAGCTAGGGATCGGATTGCTGAGTTTGAAATCACGAAATGGCACACGCTGGCTCACGCCGTTATGAGTTGAAAAGAGCAGCATTCGTACAGGGTGCTGCGCATTTCTGCACATCAAAGGTGCGCATCAATATACAAAGGGATGTGTCACACACAGGCCGTGGTTTTTTGAGAGTGCCATGTGAAGTTCCAGCGTTCCGATCCCCGCAAAAAAAATCGTTCACCATTTTATGAGTGCTATTTTTTCGCTTTTGTTTCAAAAGTTTCACTGATCTGTGTACAATGGGATACCGTAAATTGGCCTAGTCTTGCTTCGAATCCCGCAGAAATGCGCAAGTAAGAGTCTTTCCCTCTTGCAGTTTTCGTGAGTCTTGCGTAATTCCAGCGTCACCGTAGGGGTATAGCTCAGTTGGTAGAGCGACGGTCTCCAAAACCGTAGGTCCCGGGTTCGAGCCCTGGTGCCCCTGCCATTAATTTCAAACACTTAGTGGTTTTTCGCGAAACGGCCTCGCCGTATTTTGTGCGTTTTTTTGTGCGAAATGCAGAAATTTGACACTGGCACTGTGTTGATACCGGTGCCCGAACCCAAACAATTGATTCCTGATTGCCGTCTCAACCAGACGAACCAAGCATCAAAGCAGCTCCGTGTCGGATCCTGCGAACAGGTAAGTGTTCGATCTGCTCCACTTCTTCTAGCCACATCTCTGAACCAGGGTCTCCGGATGGTCCGTTGGCATCCCAGTGAAGTTCAGCCAATGCATGAATTCCAGCGACGGTCTTGGGGACGGTGGCAAACATCTTTCGCTCTAGTTCCCGTCGCGTTTCCCAAACCGCTTCCGTGTCTGGATCATCAAGATTTCCAGTAGGGCAGCTATCGTTGGTCGCCTTTAGAGCTTTCCAATGCTCCAACATTGAAACTAGCGGATCTTTTCTGGGATCGGAGAACTCCTGTGCTTCCAACTGTATGGTCTCTAGCTGGCACTTGGATAAAATAGACAAATCTAGATTTGCGACTTTGAGCAAGACGTCGACAACATTTTCCGACTTGGCTTCAACCAACTGGCCCTGAACATCTGAAGAAGCGCGTTCAGAAGGACCTAGCCGCGCTGCGAGTTTTGATACTAGAGTCATAGCGACACCTCATTTTTATCCCCATCAACCAAGATGGAGAGATGTGTGAATGGTATTGAATTTTTATGTCAGTGTGTTAATTTATTATATCTGTGATTTGAAATAGTCAACACGGAGTGGAAATAATTTATAACAGGGTTATAAAAATGAACTCTTCGCAATTAAGGATGGCGCGAGCCGCTACCCGACTTAGCGTCAGGGAATTGGCTGAATTGGCTGGTGTTACGCCGGCCACCATTTCGAGATTTGAAACCGAAAAGGGTGGATTGCAAATGAAGACAGTACAATCGATTCAGGGCGCCCTCGAAAAGCTGGGCGTAGTTTTCGTCGCCAAAAACGGTGGGCCCGCGGGTATTCGCTACGAGCCAATTCAAGAAGACTAATTCAGAAGGCGTCAAAGTTCTCTTGGTTTTGCGAAGATGGACGCGCACCTCTTGTCAGCATCATTCGCCTTTGGGATCTTTCTCGCGCCCATTCGATGATGGACTCTCTGTGACGCTTGCCAATCAGCGGGTCAATTTTCGGAAAACCAGAAGTTTCCTCTAAGTTCTTAGCATTCGACCTTAACCAAGTTACATCGTGACCAAGCATTCGGGCGGCGTCCTTCTCCGTCACAAATAGTGATCTCTCTGGCATAGTTGCTCCTCCGACAAGCGTGTGTGCATTGCAGCATTTGGGCCAATCAGAGAGGCTATTAGCAAGCAAATTGTGGAGATAGACTTGGCAAAAAGAACTAAGAAACCGCCAACTTCGTTGACTGACATCTATGCAGAATGGCTTGATCAAGTTGCTCGTTTATCCCGTGACAAAAACGATGCCAGACTGACCAAGGTTTTGGAACTCATGGAGCTTGCCGCGCCGATACAGGCGCAATCCAAGGCAGACCTTGCGATCAAATTTATGATGGGTTTCGGGGCGCGTATGGAAGACGAACATCCAATTCAAAAATCGCTGCACCAGGATATGGATTTTATCCTGGCAAGTCTCAACGCATAACTAGATCGAGAACTCCCAATGGATAATGAGCTCCAGAGACTTCAAAAACAGCAAGCAACTAAACCCACTTTCAAAGGACTGCGGTTAAGCAAGAAGGCAATCGCTGCTTTGGAGGAGATGGCCTACACGGGCATGTCGCTGCATATGGCAGCCGATAAGCAAGGGATGCGACGTGACAGTCTAAGGAAGACCTTCGACCGGTTTGAAGTTCGTCAGGTATTCAATCAAATCATCGCGCATATTCGACAGAATGCGGCTCAAGACGCTTATCTTAGAATGGTGGAACTCGCACAAACAGCGAAGAGCGAAGCGGTTCGAGCCGATGCCAACAAATGGTTGGCCGGCGTGGATGCAATTGCCCCGGTGCGAAAGTTGGATGCGCGAGTACAGCACAGCGTTCAGTTTGGTGGGTTCGATTACAGCGACATTGCTTCGACTGACGGAGACGCACCGATGGAAGGCAGTCCTGAGGCAGCTTCTAAGCGCTCCGTACGCCACTAAGTGATCCTCGGACTCAACAGTGCGCAACATGCTCTAACGGGCAACCTTGTGGGCTCCTGGGACCACCCCCTTCGCATATTGATCGAAGCGGCCACCCCCTCCAAAAAAATCGGCCTTGCACCATTACCTCTAGGCATCACATCTGCGTCGATGCTAATTCTCCAAATTTCATTTTTCCGTATTTGGTATCAAACACGTTTCGCCTCGGTATCCATCATAATTGCGGCGATCAATTATTTCTCCGCGGTAACCTATCACGGCAAAAATCAGCACTTCGACAAGCCACATCGTAATCGACCAAGCTTCATGCAGCTCAATACCGGTTGGTCCCTCTCGAAAGTCTTGATGAACCAGTATGTTTCTAAATCGAGAGATTAACTCGAAAGCGTCGATATTGTTGTTGGACTTAGAATATTCTTGAAGACGCGGACTTTTGTCGAGCAATCCTTCGTTTACTTTCGCGTGGCTTGCCGCAGAACGCGATTTGTCGGCGAATGAAATTGTTCTGTTGGCCAGCATGGACTTCGACCAATCTGCTCGGTACTGCAAAATGAAATTCACTATCGCTTCCAGGGCAGAGTGGGCAGCGATCAATGCCAGTTCGGGCCCGATCTTTCGCGACAAACTTGCGGCTCGATAGAAGTTGATTGTTTGATCAAGCGCCCGACAAGTGGTGAGATCAGAGCGTGAGACGCAGAAAAGCTTATATAGGTTAGGAAGTTCGTTCTGTAGCTCTATGTCAAACCAATTTGTCTGAGCAGGCGAAACATCAACTTTAGTGAAGCCCAACATGCGAAATGCAATTTCGCCATTTTCCTGGAAGGCGAAGACGTTGCCGAATCCACAGTTTGCACCTTTGAGGAACGTCATGAATCTTATGAAGTTTCGCAATGAAGACCATGGTTTTTCTGAGGAAAGGCGAACATTAGACTCTACTTTGCATGGGCTTCCGTGATCCGATCGAAACGGGATAATTTTCATCACCGTTCCAACGGGATACTCCAAAACAATCGGCTTATTGAGGAATTTTGGCGCTGACCAAAGAACCGCCGAAAAGCTTGATGCGGTCTTGGTGTCTACAAGAATGCAGGGCACATTATTAGGCGTTGCCGTAACTTTGGCAGGATCTGCACCCGAAGGCGCTGTGCGCTCTGTAACAATAACTGGTATCGCAGCGTGTTGGGCCTTGTACTTTATCTCAAATTTCGCGCGAAGCGCACTGAAACCATCAGGGGCAAAGGTTCCAAGAGAAAAAGATATCTCACCTTCTTGGCCGTACGACGTTTCAATTTTAGTTGGACCTACCTGCTTTCCATCGACTTCGAGGCTTTCAACCTCAATTGTGAAACTGGGCAAATTTCCGGTGTCGAAAAACTGATCTGCTTCAAGCATCTGTGTATGTCCTGGCAAAGTCCAAACTTTGATTTGGCTATGTTTAAAATTGTACTGTTTAGTGTGTAACCGCGCAGATTCTGTGCGCAGCATGGTTAAAAATATTCATTTCCAGCAGTGTATCATGATTTTTTGATAGCAAGTTCCCATATGCGTCGCTCGCAAAAAAAGGGCTTTTTTGACAACTAAATCTCAAGAAGAAAACACAGGGAGTTCACCATAATTATATTTATACTTCAAAATCTTAGACAAAATTTCTACCCACGGGATCCCTTTGTTAAATGTTCGCAATGTAGCGTGTTTAAGGCTTTGAGCAGCAATCTTGGGCAGGCGTACTCGCTCAATCAAACCCAAAAAAGTAATCGTTAAAGTTGTGCGCATACCGTCGATCTAGTTAATCTCCAAATATTATACGCAAAGGAAGAATTTTCATGCCACCCACTACGCGACGAGTTTACAAGATTGATGACGCAACACTAGTTAGTGTCTTTTCCAGCCTTGCGGACTTATTCCCGGGCAAGTCGTCTTCTTCAACTTTCGTATTGGCCCAGGGAATTACAATGCTACCCGAAGACTTGGCCGGAGCCGAGGGTTTAGGTGGACGGTTTGCGTTCGAGACAGCGACGCTGAATATTGCCATTCAACATGAATCAAGCCTGAATGTTTTCTTTCGCAGATCAACCAAGCATCAAAATGGCAACACGGAACCATCTGCGCGTTACGATGAGTTTGACGTTAACTTTGGCGGACGAGACCCTTCTTTCTGGAACGAAAACAAAGATCTTGTTGGTGAAGTTCTAAAATTAGTCTCTTGTGATAGCGAAGTTCCCGAAACTGTTTCGGATGAAGATTCGGTGCTGTCCGAGCTTATACGAAGCTTGAATGCTACCCATCGTCAAATGCTAGGTAGTCTACAGGAATCCTTAAAAGACAGCATCGATAGGCGCGCAGAACTCGAACGCGAAGCCGAGAAAAAAGACACGGCAAGGGCCGAAAAACACGCCGAAGAAATCGCCAAATTGGAGGCAGAACGAGAAAAGCTTCAACTCCAATCGTACCGATCCGAGCGCCGCAAAATCATGCAACAGCTCACAAACGATAAGGCTTTAAAGCAGCGTCGCGAAATGACACCGCCTGGTTTGATTAAGGTTCGCTGGGCTGTCTTTGTTTCGTCAATAGTTTTGGGTCTAATTTCTTTCTACATCACTTATTTGAGCCTTTCTCAGATAGCTCCAGAAGAGTCGATGGCTCTCAGTATTTCCAGTTCCCTACCTGAACAAGCGGACGGCTCTCTGGTCGCACAAGTTGTTCAACAAGCATTGGGTACCACGAATTGGTACCTGATAATTAGAAGCGTGTTCTCATCACTGGTAGGCATTGGAGCTTTTGCATATGCCGCAAATTGGTTGCGGACTTTTTACGACAGTGAAGTAGCTGCAACCCGAGCGGTGGACCAATTTAATCACGACTTGGTGCGAGCTAGCTGGGTTATCGAAACCGTTTTAGAAGTTAAGCAAGAGCATGACAGTGTTGTACCTAATCACTGGATTGAAGGTGTGACACGCGGACTATTTGCTGATAACGGGGCGCAATCCCAAGCTGACGAGGGAATTCAAGCCCTGAAGGCGCTCTTAGGTTTCAGCGCTGGAGCGTCTTTTGGCCCAGACGGCCCGAAGGTTGAGCTCAACCGAAAGGGGGCAAAAAAGCTTTCTGAGGATTGAGCTTCATCAGTTTTCCAGGAGCTCGAGCAAAAATGACTGTTTGCAGTGAAAGCTTCAATCAGTAGAGGGCCAATGCTAGGTCTGAAGCTCAATCTTCTGGAAAAGCGGCATTAGATACCAAAGGTTGTTCCCAGGAACTGCGCGGAGCATTTGTTTCCGATCCCATTCCGTGAATTGGCCTTTCTCAGCGGCAGCTCTGGAGGCCGCTGCAACACCTTCGCCGACACCCTTGGCAAGTCCCATCGAAGGACCAAGCAACCCTTCCAGAGTGCCTCTCGTACGATATCGAGACACTTCTTCCCCCGAGAGAGACAGAGCGCCCCCGAGCAACGCGTTAGCCGGTGCGTGGACCTCCATCAACCAACCAGCCAGACCGGAACGATCAAGTGCATCTTCCCATAGAGCGACACCTTCTTTTCTTTCGTATCCTCCCAAATCCGACTTGATGTGAGAGACCATTACGCTGAGCGCCAACATAGTAACAACCGAGGCAAGCGCATCTCCATCAGCCTTCTGAATGCTGGCTAGAAGGATCCTGTGATAGGCGGAAAATGCAAAGGTTTTGAACTGAAAGAAGAACTTGCCGGCTTCCGACGAAAACGTCAAAGGGCGATCTTGATTTGGTGTAGGCACCATCAGATCGAACTCGCGTGTCATAGCGTCATTAAACGCTCGAAAGGCTTCCTTGTCGTCCCAAGCACGCCCCTGAGCCAACCATAGGGTTCCATTGAGGTCACCATGTTTCTGAACTTGCTTTGCTATACGATCTGCCATCCAAGGCTCGATTCCGTTTGCAGCAAGGAACCTCGTTTGTTTTTGGGTCGCCTTTCCACTGGCCATTGCTACCGCAGCTTTAGACATTCTGGACGCGACGAACGCACCGCCTACAGTTTTCCAGCCCGCATTCCACGGAACAATTCCAGCGACGTAGCTAAACGTCCGGCCAATTTCACCAACAATACGTTCACCGCGCGTCTTGCTGCTAAAAGGATCGACTAAGTTTGCGATCTCCATAGCGCGACCATTGAGGTACCATTCGGCGGCAGCGCCAAGTTCGCTCGCCTCTTCAAGTCCCAACTTCATCCGTTTCGGGTCGGTCAGTGCGGTAAATGATCCGAACGCGGCCTCGACACCCGCTTCACCTACTACCTTTCCCAAATCAGGCATTGCTGAGATTGTGAAGCCTCCAAGAAGCCCTGTGTACGAAAGAGTCCGGGAGACCCGACTTGCTGCGACCCAAACATTCCGTGGGTCACTAGGGAGCATGTAAGTCCCGCGAATTCTCTCTTTCATCGCAAGAATGTCTCGTCGCGCAGCGTTAGCGTCTCTCTCTACCTGCTTCTTCTTGCGTGAAGAGCTTGCGGCTTTTGTTAGCCGTGTTTCCTCTTCATTGATTTTTTGAATAGCGCCACTGAGCTCGATGTCTCCAAACTCACGGATAAGTTCAAAATCCGGAACAAGAGTTTCAAAGTACCTTGTCATGATCACACGCGCATCCGACTCCAACCAAGGTTCCAGAACCTCGTCCGGCACGTCCAAAACTCGGGTTCTAGAAGGCTTGCTAAGAACAGCTTGGTAGGCATGTTGCCCTGGCGCAAGTCCGCGGATAGTACGAACCGTTTCCTCAACTTCTGATTTGATTTCTATATCGGATTTCGCGGCCAGAAATTCGTCATACTCAATATCGTCCATAGCACGCGACAGGGCGCCAGAGAGGGATTTATCCAGTTCCAGGCGTTGGAGTGCATCGCTCCGCTTCTTTGCGAACTCTTTCTCCAAGATTGGAAGAATATCATCTGAGGATCCGTCGCCTAGGTGGCGGGTTATTTTTTCCGTGTTGTAGATGCGGCTTAAGTAGGACCCTGCGTTTTTCACCCGCATGCCCTCGGGGAATATCCCAAGCTCTTCTGCTTCTTTCTTGGTAGGTTCAAAAAGTAGGGTCCGTAGGGCTGCCGCGGTCTTTTGAACTTGCGAAATAGGATGTTTGTCGTCGCGACGCAGCGCCTTTGCGACTTCCTCCGCAAACTGTGCGCTTGAGAGTTTTCTATCGTAGCCAAACAAATGAGACCATTTACCGGTTACCGGAGCAGTAAAGTGTCCAACCAGGCCAACCGGCCCGTCCTTTGCGTAATTGGCATAGTTGCGAACGAATTCCGCGTGCAGTCCGGCGAGTTCGTTGTTCCGGCGAGTTTTGATCCTAGTTTCGACCGGCGCTCGGCCACTTAAAACGTGCTTCCCTGAAGAGTTAACTTCGTATTCAAGAATTGGTTCAGCCAAGCGCGCCGACGCTGCTCGAACCGATTGAAAATCGTGGAGCATAGAGCGGAGCAGTGGATCCGTGCCCATAATTGGACGACCAACGACAGGTAAGTTTCTAACGGTGCTGAAGAGTTTTTCTTTTCTCAAGCTAAAGTCTTCGGTGTTTTCTGCTGCGCCAACGGATCTAAAGCTCGAGTCGATATCATGAATGGCTTCGGGGAGCCGCTCTGCGCTATGAGAAGCGGCCTTGAAGGCTTCCGGTGACATTTTACCTACGGCAGCGCCTAGCAGGCCTCCTAGAAGCACGCCGCCGCCAATTGCATATACTGTCTCCGCACCCGTGCGAGTTTGCTGGGAGGAATGCAGGGCCAGTTCATCGATTGCAATTGCCGCAGCGTTGGCACCTGACACCGTCATTGCGGTCTTTCCGATGCTGACACCGCCTTTGGCACCTTTAACGACCGCACCACCGGGTAACAACGAAGTCGGAGAAAGAATAGCCGCGGAAAATCCTGCTAAATTTCCCCATGCGCCTGCTTCATGGATCGCAGTTTTGTCTTCGATTTCACGGTCTATCTGAGCAAGCGCCAAGGCGGTTTGTTCGGCGTTAGGAGAGTTAGCCAGTCTGTCCGCATAAGGCTCATACTTGGTGCCTTGGACTTCGTCCCATGATCGATATTCTGGATCTCGATCAATAGAATGATCAAACGAGAAACCAGTGAGCGCTGAAACAACCGGATTTTCTTGGCGAAATGCTGCTCCCAACACATCCAAACCAGACTGTTGAGTTTCCTCACCCAAATCCAGCCCTTCGCGAAGTGCTAATTGACCAGGTTCAACTTCATCGTAAACCAAAGGCATTAGTTTGCTTTCCTTTCAAATCGATCAATCTCAGTTTTAGGATTGAACAAGCCAGGGTTGGCACGCATGTAGCGGCGCCCCATGGCGTGCATCGCCCGGTTTTGGTTTTGCAGTGTGCTGTTAACCGGTGGGTGAGGTGCCAACGATGGATCGAAAGTAAAGCGAGCCGGAAGCAAGTTCAGGACATCATCGAACAAGTAATACAGCTGATAGCTCGGCGGCTCTCCCCGGCTCACCTGGGCGTTGGTTCGGTCGTCTGAAACCAGGTAAATATGTTTCGCCGAGATCCGGTTTTCTGTCTCGCTCCTGCCTGTGAGCACAGCCGGCAGGTCATCTTCCTCGAGATTGTCCCCAAAGACAAAATGACTGATCTCGTCTTCCAACTGCTGCGTCATCCACTCGTGCGACCCGTCAATCTTATCCCAATGCTTCTGCGGGGGATGCCTCATAATTCTAAGAGGACCCGAGACCTCGTTCACGCCATAGGACCGGTCAAAGTAGTCAAGCGTTCGAGCGACCGAGCGATCAACATCTCCGGTAAGTTCAAACTCATCGATGAACACTAAACGAAACGTTGCCAGTAGTTCGGCCTCTTGATGGAAAGGCACGAGAGCTTTGACGTTTTCCTCTTCCGCTCGCCCCAACCGGGGCGACGAGAATACCGACGTGTCGAAATGGTCAATCAATGTGTTTAGTTTCAGTTTGCCTGCATGTTTTTTTGCCGCCTCGGAAATATTCTTCGGGACATTTTCTCGGTTCTCAACAATTCGCATACCAGCTTCAGTAGGGCTCATGACTTTCGCGTACCGGCGATAGTCAGTTGCTTCTCTTTCGATTTGCCGACTGCCCTCGTAGCTTGAAAATGCGCCTGAGGTTTGTTCGTCCAATAGATTGAACAACTCAAGAGCATGTCCCACTTTCTCCGGATCAGAGGACTGAACGCCAGCAAACAAAGCATCCGCAAATGACCTTGGCGCAAAGCCGGTTCTTTTCGCTAGTGAAGCTGCCAATGCCACGTATTCAGGCTTTGAAATCGGGTTCTCTTTGCCAATTTGCGAAAGGTAAAGTTCATCAAGCTGAGTTTTTTGCTTCGAATTCCTTGCATTCCAGTGAACTGACTCATCATCGAGGTCGAATATCGTTTGCTGGATCTGGAGTTGCGCTTTCCGTGATGCATGAAGTTTGTTCGCCAAGGAAATTTGATCCGCATCCGAAAGATCATGGTTCTCAAAAATCTCTTGTTCGGTCAGAGAAATGTCGCCGTTTTCAATTCTGCTTGCATATTCCTCCGCGGCGGCTTCCTCCTGGCGACCACGCGAAAGGCGCACATCATTTAGTGCCTTAGTCGCCATACTCCGAAGTTCGATGTCATCGATATGGTCAATAAATTCTCGGCTGGCAGAGATATCACGAGCTTTCAAAGTCATCTTGCGCGCGGCCCAGTTTTGGACGTCGCGCACGGTCATACCGCTGAGGAACGGGTTGGCCTTGATCACCGAGGCTTCAACAACCTCGGAAACCAAAGTGCCTGCTTCCTGCTTTAGGACTTCAATTGCACCCCCAGCACCAAAGAAATGAGCTAGGTATTCTGTTGCGTGATTGACAGGAAGATCGGCTGCACGCAACGCGTCTTGGTTTTCACGACGAAAGTGGGCAAACATCTCGGAGGACTTTGCCCGATCCGCTCGCAAAGCAAGAAGTTCGGTATCAGTCAGTCCTTTCGCCCATTCTGGCTTGTGGCGTTTAACTAGGGCCTTCCACGTACCTTTCAGAAATTGATGTGGCCCTAACGCCGTGGAGTTCGGGTTCTGAGCAGTGTTTCTCCCAGCACTCTCTGCGTGGATGATGCGGCCTTCGTAGCTGTCGTTTGAAAGACTTTCTGCCAATCCGTTCGCTTCTACTTGCTTCAATCGTCCTTGCGCAGCGATGTCGAGTTTAACCCTTTCCGTCGCAGCAATGTCAGCGTCATTTAACAACTTATCTAGTTCGTCTTTCTCGGCTTGGGACAAGTCTGATCGACCGATCAATTGCCCCAACCGCAAGCGAACAAGGTCTATTTTGGCGGCTCCGCGCAATTTCCGCAGGTATAGTTCGGCTTCAGCGGGAGTTTCCCGGATCCAAGCTGTGGTGGCCCGAAACTCAGTAATCCGTTCCAACTCCTGATACTTTGCTTGTGCGGCTTCACCGTCGCCCTGAACTACTAAGTTCGCGTAGTCTTGCGCCAATAGATCACGCTGCGCAGCAGTTTGCTGATCCGCTTCGCGCTGATCTCGCACCGTGCTTTGTCGGTTCAGGCCATTGAAGCGGCTGGATGCTTCCCTTTCAGCTGCAAGAACAATCTCGTCTTTTAAGACTGCATCGATACCTTCTTCCGATTTCAGGGACTGAATGTAGAGACCCGACGCTTCCTTGAACCCGGCGGGGTCAAACTCATACTTGGCCGCCAACTCGCTCATGTTGGTTTGAAGATCGATGGAACGGGTAGCGAGGAATTTCGCCTTAGCGGCAACGTTGTGTGCTTCACCAAGTTCCCCACTGAGTGGGCCCTTTAGGTCGACCTTCAGCTTGCCATCGACGTCCCGGTACAAAGCGTTCAATCCATTTTCGCGCGCTTGGTCGATTGCCGCCGGCTTTACGAAGTCTGCACCCGCTTTTGCAGCGTTTGCGAGAGCGGCCCAGCCGTCCCCAGCTTTGGGTACATGAACAGCGACTTGTGAAACGGCTCCTCGGCGGATGATTTCTGGAACACGTGCCATTGATAGAGCTCCTCGTTCGTTTCTATCCCGCCATGGGTTTATGGTAGGATAAGGTTGTCTTTATTTTGGAGACAGCAGTTGTCCCAAATAGCTCGAAAACATCTTTGTTTTGATGATTGACTATCTTCTTTTTTGAGACGCAGAATTTGTGAACGTCTTTAATTCGACGATTGCATCGTCTTCGATTTGAAGATGGGTTTTCGCTTTTCCGTTTTTCCCAGATGGGTTGTTTGCACGGGCTTTCAGAACCGGGAAATCCTGACCATTCGCCCATTCACGATAGAGTTTTCTTCCAGTAATGTTTGGGCTGTGTGGCAGCGGAAGCTCCGTGATTTCATACTCGGGCGTTTTTGGTGTTCCGTGGACACCAAGTGATCCCATTTTCCTAAGCACCAGAAAGCCTTTGGCTTGAAGGTCATGAAATGCATTCATCGCTGTGTTGTCGGCCACTCCAATTCTCTCGGCAGCCTGGCGGACACTAAGTTCTATCTTGCCATTGTTGTTATGTTTCGGACCGCGCCATTCCAGTTTGACCCAAGGATATAAGGCCTGAGCCGATGTCGAAAGGGCCCGCCACGCAGGCTCTTCCATCATGTTTCGGACCAATTTTGTGAAGTGTTCGCCACGAGTTTCTTTGCCGGGTTTTGGCATGATGCCTCCAATATATTTTTCTTGTGTTTGGGTTGGGAAACTATGAGGCGTTTGGTTGGACACGGCGTTCTTGCAACCATTCCAACACATCTGCGCCTTTGTATAAGACGCGGCTTCCTGACTTTATGTAAGCGGGGCCTTTTCCTGCGCTCCGCCACTTGGCAAGTGTTTGTTTGGCGGCAACGGTATTTAGCTCGGGCGCGCAAGGCGAGTAGAAACGGTCTGCTTCGATATTCATTGGGTACTCCTCGTATAGTCCAACCCGTTCAGGGTATGACGAGGAATGTTTGAGAATAACCTATTCGGGAAAAGCCAAATTAGTTTCGGAAATTCAAATTAATTTCCGAAAACAAACTACTTGGCCGGATTGTAGATCTGGCGAAACAACTCGCCCATTCGATCGTGCAAGGTCGTCGCCCCGACTGTCGCCCCATAAGTTTCTTCTATGTAACAGCGAGTAAGATATACAGCGTCTTTCCTGTTAGCGGGGCGGTTTCCGGCTTCGACCAAGGCTAAGAGCCAACTTTGCACCTCCGCCCAATCGCATGCTGGTGGGCGACCAACTGGCCTTACGTCTTCTGTAACGTCAGATCCAAAGTAGTTTTCTCCAACTCTAGACACAGAAACCCTTTTTCTCTCGGTGCGGTGGAACAAGGGGATATGTTTAGTTTTGATCCTCAAGTTCTGAAACGAGGTGGTGTCGAATTTGATTTTGTTTTCGTCCCATTTAAGGTCTAGCGGAACAAAGGCCGGGCAAATACACGAATAACCTTGGAGTCTTTCTAGATTGTCTGCATCAAGGCTTGGAAGATTTTTAACTTCCACTAGCGCTTCGTCTGAGATGCCCTCGATCACTATTTCTCTTTGCAGCATCTTCGTGAAAACGCTCTCCCACGCGGAGTTTAGGCACTGCACATTTCTTAAGTTAATTTCATCATTGATACCGTCAGCGACCCTGCGCCAATAGAATTCATGTTCTTTTGGTATTTTTATTTGTGATGAAATTGATCTGTAAATATCCCGCATTGCGATCCCATTGAGTTCCAGCTCGTTTTCGCTTGGAAAGTTCTCGAAGGGAGATTCTGGAAAGCAAGCCCAAGGATCAGGGGCCAATGGGTCAAATCTTCCATCAAGGTCCTCATCGTCGCCATCAATACCGCCTCCGATTTGTTCTGGAATACGCCCGTATGCGACCCATTCAACAAACTCAGACAAAAAGCAGTATTCGGGAACTCTAACCTCTTTGAGGTATACCGTCATATCTCGCGAGCCTGCTGATTTGAAAAAGTAATCAAAGCATTTTCTCGATTGGGATTAGGAGCGATGGATGAAGCGAGGACTTCCAGTGCCTCGCGTTTCTCGTGCCTGTATTCCGACAAATCATAGGTGGCCGTGATTGTTGAATCGGAGTGGCCAAGCACCTTTGCTGCAACAAAGCGCGAGACTTTGCCGGTTTCGTTTCCACTGGTCATGATAGTAGTGGCGGTTCGACGAATGTCGTGAAAACGCCATCCGGAAGTTGATGTTTCACTTTGAAGGCTCTTGAGGAGTTTTGACCCTGGCCAGATGGGCTTGTCTTGAATGCTGGAAAATATGAAGTCGCACTTTCTTGGTTGCTTCGATATGAGTTCCGCCATCGCCTTGCTAAGCGGTACTTCGTGTGCCTTGGCGCTATCTCTCTTTGTGGCCTTCATCTTTTCTCGAGGAATAACCCAAACGTCTCCTCGAATTTCCTCCCATCGGATTTGAGCTACATTCGAAAGGCGTTGCGCGGACAGCATCAACAATTGAATGAAAGGACCAAAGGGATATGGTCTCGATTGCGCCGCCGTCCACAGAGCGGTCCACTCGTCATCAGATAGAACTCGATCACGTGTTTGAGCTTTAGCGCCGACTTTCAGACCAATCCAAGGGTTTGCTTCAATCCATTGTTCATCAGCAGCCCAAGAAAACATTGGGCGCAAATAACGCACAACTGCCGCTGCTCGTAGTGGGGAAGACTGTTGGGCTACGTGTTTTCTTAAGTCTAGGCCGTGGTGAATGCTGACGTCAGTAGTGCGAACATGCCCAAGTCTGTCCCTAGCCCAAATATCCCAAACCGATTGTACATCATGCCAGGATCGCATCTCAGAAGAACGGGCTGTTTTGTAGCCTTCGAAGATATCTGCCACTGTTCGGGGATTTTCTTCTACCACATGAAGAAGTGCTTTTTCCTTGGCAGCATCTGCCTTAATACGGGCTTCCTTAACCGAAACAGTTGGGAAGGTGCCTAGTCGCTCTCGAGTACGCTTGCCTCCCCGGCTTACAATTACCTCCCAAACCTTTAAGCCTTTCTTTCCCACGCGCAATATCAGCCCGCGAACCAGCTCATCGCGCACCTCATAGCCTCTATCGGTTGGCTTAAGATCACTTGCCTTGCGTTCTGTAAGTCTGATCTTCATTTTGTGCGTTTCTTGTGCGTTTTGTGCGTTATCCAGAAATTTCTCTAACGATACCTATATATCTAAAGTCAGCTATTACAAACGAATAGGTATCATTGGAAATGTCCTGACATTACTGACCCACGAACTCCAAAACCGTAGGTCCCGGGTTCGAGCCCTGGTGCCCCTGCCATTTCTCCAAAAATTGCGTCTATGATCCGGATGCGCTGCGTTTTTCGGCGCGCCAGTCCCACGGTGTTTGCGTGTCGGCTTGCCAAATGCCTATACCTTTTTTCTTGGCAGCCTCTGCATTGGGGACATATGGCCCCTTGTCGCGGTAAGCCCACACAACGCCTGCATCGACCAGAGCCTCGGCGATATTGACTCCATCAACCCAACATTTCGCCAAGGGACGCCCATAGCGGTCTTTTCTGCTGTATTGGCAAAAAACGGTGCGCCCGCGCACCAGTGCTTTGAGAGTCTCTGTCGCTGCATTGGCGCAATCCCATGTTTCACCGGAAGCAGCGTTGCAGGTCTGTCCACGCTCAGCTGCGTCGATATCAATCAGACGCATATTTTCCCCAAAGAGTTTGAGGTTGTCGCCATCTATGAAGCTGACAGCTTCAGGCGGGGCTGTGACACTTATGGTATCGGCCTTCACAAAGTACGGCGAGGCCACGAGCATCAGGAAGGAGAAGAGGAGTTGTAGTCTAAGAGCCATGCTGCTTGTTAACACAGGTTAACGCGAGTGCAGCCTGTCATCGTGTCAAACAGTTAACGATTAGCGCTGCGTCACAACAGAGAGTGAGGCCCCTTGAATTCGTCGTCGGTGCGGCGTATGTCACCACCTGATCTAACCAGAGAAGAAAACCCATGGCCCGCACGAACCCGCTTCAGTTCATCCAGCAAACCCGCGCCGAAGTCTCCAAGATTGTTTGGCCGACCCGTCGCGAAGTGCTGTTGACCACGGTTATGGTGTTCATCATGGCGGCCTTGTTTGCCGCGTTTTTCTCTGTGGTTGATATCCTGATCCGCATGGGCCTTGAGACGATCCTCACCATGTTTGGCTAAGGCCAAAGCCTGACAAAGCGCTTGAATTTCCCCGAGGGTCGATTTAAGTCCAAAGTCAATTGAATGTGGCGCGTAGCGAATCAAGCTCCGCGCCCGTTTTTTATCTGGGAGGCGGCAATCCCGCCTTGGGCAAGTCGCGGCAGGTGCCGCAGCAAACACGAGAAAGAACGGTCATATGGCAAAGCGTTGGTATTCCGTAAGCGTCCTCTCGAACTTTGAGAAGAAGATCGCCGAACAGATCCGTCAGTCTGCAGAAGAGCAAGGGCTTGAGGATCAGATCGAAGAAGTGCTGGTTCCAACCGAAGAAGTGATCGAAGTCCGTCGCGGCAAGAAAGTCCCGACCGAGCGTCGTTTCATGCCGGGCTATGTCCTCGTGCGTATGGAAATGAGCGATCAGGGCTATCACCTCATCAGCTCGATCAATCGCGTCACCGGCTTCCTTGGTCCACAAGGCCGCCCTATGCCAATGCGTGATGCCGAAGTTCAGGCGATCCTGGGCCGTGTGGCCGAGGGTGAAGAAGCGCCGAAGCTGATGATCTCCTTTGAGGTTGGCGAGAAGGTCAAGGTCAACGATGGTCCGTTCGAAGGCTTTGACGGCATGGTTGAAGAGGTGGATGAGGACAACCAGCGCCTCAAGGTGACTGTGTCCATCTTTGGTCGTGAGACACCGGTTGAGCTGGAATTCCTGCAGGTGTCCAAACAGGGCTAAGCCCGTCACATCGCAGTTCATGAAAGCCGCGCGGGGAACCGACGCGGCTTTTCTTTTGGTCTGAAAGCGACACCGGATATGGTCGCGCCGGAGTTGACCGGTGGGAATCCCTCTTTAGGCTCGTGGTCAAAGCCAAGAGCAGGGGAGGGCTCATGAGCGACCAGATGATAATGCCACAGGACTGGACGCCGGAGCAGCAATTGTTCCCGCATCAGGTCGGCTTTACCTGCCCTCCGTTTGATTTCGATGCAGCCCCGTCGGATTTCCTGCGCATCGCGCCGCGGTCTGTGGGCGTGCATGGGTGGATGCTGCATGATCCGGATTATCAGCACGGCCTCGACCAGCGAAAACGCAACTTTGGGATGCTTGAGGATTTTGTCCACTGCATGGCGCGCAATGGAGTCAATGTGGCTGGGCAGGTGGGGTCTAATTGGGTCCACGCAAGCGGTTTGGGGGTTGAGGGTATTCGCCAGCACTGTGCGGATTTATCTGACCGCTATGGGCTTAAATTTAATATGGCGGGCTATGCGATGGTCGAAGCCCTGCGCGCGATGAATGTCGAAAAGGTTGCGCTAAACGCGGCTTATCATTGGCCGGCTTGGTGGCAGGGCACCGTCGGTTTTCTGAAGGAAGCGGGCTTTGACGTGCTTTGGGCGGGCAACTTCCACGATCAAGGGTGGTTTGACAGCCAAGAGGCAGTGAACGCGAAACGTTGGATCTTTGATGGAGATCTGGCCGCCAAGAGTTTCGACTATGTGGCCGAGCAGGCTCCGAATGCCGACGCTTATCTGATCAACGGCATGTGCAATTTCCGGTCTGGGCCAGACGGCGTGCCCGAGCGGCCGCTGCAATTGACGCCCATGCTCGAAGAACGCCTCGGCAAGCCTGTGATCGGCCATGACACTGCGCTTTATTGGGCGATCTTCCGAGATCTGGGCATCGCACCCGAAGGCAACCACGGCACACTATTGGAGAGCTTCCATGCATAAGATCGTCGCGCTTTGGGCAATTCCCCGCTCCACCTCCACGGCTTTTGAATGGATGATGCGGCAACGGGGTGATCTGGATTGCCTGCACGAACCGTTCGGTGAGGCCTGGTATCAGGGCGAGGATCCTATGTGGCCGCGATTTGCTCCGGGGGAAAAGGTCACGCCGGGTTTGACGCTTGAAAGCGTGTGGGAGGACATACAGGCGCGGGCAGAAAAGGGGCGGGTGTTTCTGAAAGACTTTCCGCATTACATCAATCACATGTGGGATCCGGAGTTCCTGTCAAACTTCACCCATGCCTTCCTAATCCGCGATCCGGCCAAGACGATCTCGTCCATGTACAACAAATGGCCCGACTTTGATGAGGCAGAGGTTGGCTTTCCCGAGCAACGCGCGCTTTTTGATTTGCTATGGGCTTTGAACGGCGCCCCTCCGCCCGTGATTGATAGCGATGATCTTTTGGAGAACCCCGAAGGCATGGTCGAAGCCTTCTGCGACAGCGTCGGCATCCCGTTCATACCCGAGGCCTTGACATGGGAAGCAGGCGGAGACCCCTCAGAGCATAGCTGGTGGGATGGCGGGTCCTTTCACCACAACCTTGCTAAGTCGACGGGGCTGACCCCTCAGGTGCGGAAATATGTAGAGGTCGCTGATGCGCCTGATCGTGTGCAGCGCGTGCATCGGCGGATGAAACCACATTATGATCGGCTCTATGCCCATCGGATCACGCTCTAGGTCTTGAAATTGTCCCCTTGCGGTCCGACTTCGTTCCGGGTGAGGTATGTGCACCAGATTTGAGGGGATCAGCATGACAACAGCGTCTATGGGTTTGATTGGCGTCGGCACAATGGGCAGCGCCTTGGCGCTCAATATTGCCGAGAATGGCCACGACATTGCGCTCTATAATCTTGACCCCTCTACCATTGATGATCTGATCTCAGGCGCGGGCGATCTCGCGCCGCGCTTGACCAAAACGGAAAGCGTTGAGGCGCTGGTGGCCGCAATGCCTACACCGCGCGCTATCGTTTTATTGGTGCCTGCAGGTGGCCCAGTTGAGGCGTCGATTGACGCTTTGCTGCCCCATCTTGCCCCGGGCGACACGATCATCGATGGCGGCAACAGCGATTTCCGCGACACCATGCGGCGCACGGAACGGGTCGAGGCCGCAGGGTTCCAATACCTCGGAGTCGGTGTCAGCGGCGGCGAAGAAGGCGCGCGGCATGGGCCGTCTATGATGGTCGGCGGGTCCAAAGCCTCTTGGGAGCCACTTCGCCCAGTGCTCGAAGCGATTGCCGCGAAATTTGAAGGCGATCCTTGTGTCGCGCACCTCGGTCCTGATGGCGCTGGGCACTTTGTTAAGACCGTTCACAATGGCATCGAATATGCCGATATGCAGATGATTGCTGAGGTCTATGGCCTGTTGCGGGATGGCGAGGGCCGCAAGCCCTCCGAGATCGCGCCGCTGTTTCATCGCTGGAATGAAGGCGCGCTGCAGAGTTACCTGATCGAGATCACAGGCAAGGTTCTGGACGGCGTGGACCCAGAAACCGGCCAGCCGATGATTGATCTGATCGTGGATCAGGCTGGGCAAAAGGGCACTGGGCGCTGGACTGTGATCGAAGCGATCCGCATGGGGCAATCGGCCTCTGTGATCGAAGCAGCCGTGGGCGCGCGGGTTCTTTCCTCAGAACGTGTCGTGCGTCAGGCAGCGTCCAAAGTCTTGGCCGCGCCAGAAACGACGACAGCGACATTTGATGAGGGCGATTTGGAGTCCGCGCTGATGGTGGGTCGCATTCTTGCGTACGCGCAGGGCTTCCGGATCCTGAAAGCCGCCTCTGAAGAATTCTCTTGGGATCTCGACTATGCCCGCATCGCCGAGATCTGGCGGGCAGGGTGCATCATTCGCTCGGCCTTGCTGGACGACATATCTCAGGCCTTCCGGTCTGACCTGCCACATGGACGCCTCATCTTGGCTGATGAGTTTGCGGGCTTGCTAGAAACCCATATAGGTGCGCTGCGCCGTGTGGTCGCGCAGGCCGTGACGATTGGCTTGCCCGTCCCAGCTCTGTCCTCGGCGGTGTCGTGGTACGACGAAGTGCGTCAGGCACGCGGCACGGCGGATATGATCCAAGGTCAACGCGATTTCTTCGGCGCCCATGGGTTCCGTCGTATCGACAAAGATGGGGATTTCCACGGGCCTTGGTAATCCCCCAAGCCCCCTTGCCAACCCGCCGATTCCCCTTTAAACGCCGCCCATCGCCCCGAGTCCCGCTCGGGGTGTCTTATCTCGTGGGAGAAGGAGGGATCGCGATCCCAAGCTCGGACCACGCAACATATCCCGGGTGGAACGCGTTTCACCCACGTTGAAAGGAAACGATCAGATGGCGAAGAAGCTGGCTGGTACAATGAAGCTGCAGATCCCTGCAGGTCAAGCCAACCCATCCCCGCCCGTCGGCCCTGCTCTGGGTCAGCGCGGCATCAACATCATGGAATTCTGTAAAGCGTTCAACGCGAAGACACAGGAAATGGAACAAGGTGCGCCTTGCCCAACCGTGATCACATATTATCAGGACAAGTCCTTCACCATGGACATCAAGACGCCTCCTGCGTCTTACTACCTGAAAAAAGCCGCTGGCCTGAAGCCAGTGGGCAAGCGTAACCGTCCTCGTGGTGCTGAAAACCCAGGTCGGGAAACCGTTGCATCCGTATCTGTAAAGCAGGTCCGTGAGATCGCCGAAGCGAAGATGAAAGACCTCTCCGCGAACGACGTCGAAGCAGCAATGCAAATCATCATGGGTTCCGCGAAATCCATGGGCATCGAGGTGAAGTAATGGCGAAACTCGGTAAACGTACCCGCGCAGCACGCGAAGCATTTGCTGGCAAGTCCGACGTCTCTGTTGAAGAAGCAGTGGCACTGGTCAAAGGCAACGCTTCTGCGAAGTTCGATGAAACCGTCGAGATCGCTGTTCAACTCGGTGTAGACCCACGTCACGCAGACCAAATGGTTCGCGGCGTTGTTGGCCTGCCAAACGGCACCGGCAAATCCGTACGCGTCGCAGTTTTCGCACGTGGCCCAAAAGCTGAAGAAGCTCAGGCTGCAGGCGCAGACATCGTTGGCGCAGAAGACCTGATGGAAACCATCCAGGGCGGCACCATCGACTTTGATCGCTGCATCGCGACCCCTGACATGATGCCAATCGTTGGCCGTCTGGGTAAAGTTCTGGGCCCGCGCAACCTGATGCCAAACCCTAAGGTTGGCACCGTGACCATGGACGTTAAGGCTGCGATCGAAAACGCCAAGGGTGGCGAAGTTCAGTTCAAAGTCGAAAAAGCCGGTGTTGTACACGCAGGCGTCGGCAAAGCCTCCTTCGACGAAGGCAAGCTGGTCGAGAACGTACGTGCCTTCATGGGTGCAGTTCTGAAAGCCAAGCCTGCTGGCGCAAAAGGTGCTTACGTTAAGAAGGTGGCACTGAGCTCGACTATGGGCCCGGGCGTGACCATCAACGTGGACAACGCTGCAGCTGAGTAAGCTCAGATTAAAATGAAGTTAATGAAAGGCGCTCTTTGGAGCGCCTTTTTCTTTTTGTCACATTTAGAGCCTTGCATGTGTTTTGAAATTGAAGCTAGGCTGCAAAACACCCCATTAGTTAGCCTTAAAAGCGAGTAAGTCGGGTTTTCGTGTTTTTCCAAGTGAAAGGGGCCACACCTAGACACTGGAATTGCGCGTGGCGACGACATTTAATGTACTGCATTTGGGCAATCATACCCTGATCGAAGGGGATGATTTCACGGATGGTGCTGAGAATGCCGAGGATTTGGTGGGCATGACCTTGGGGTCTGACTCTGATCCTCTCTACAACCACTTTCATACGTTCGAACCGTTTTCCACACCCGATGATTCCACCTACGGAGACACGTTGCTCGACAGCTACGACATGTTCGAGATCGACGGGGGCTTTCCGCAGATCTTTGACGCGTCAGCGACCTATATCGCAACGCTGACCTACGTGGATGGCACCACCGAAAATGTGTCTGTTGTGGTGTTTCAGGATGACGAAGGCGAAACCTATATCGCGCCTGAGGCAACGCAGAACGCGGATATGTCCGCACTGGAAGCAAAACCCATTCAATCGATTTCGCTTCAGAGTGTCGATTATTCGGCGGATCACGACATGCATGTCGATCTGCAATCTTGGAATTATGCTGTCTGTTTTGCGGCAGGAGTTAAGTTGCAAACTCCGCTTGGCGAGGCTGCTGTGGAAACGCTGAAGATTGGCGACGAAGTCCTGACTGTTGATAATGGTGCACAACCGATCATTTGGAGCGGCACCTCAATGCAAGAGGTCACAGACTCTAACCGTCCCATTCGAATTGTAGCCGGAGCCCTTGGCGCCGGGATCCCGACGCGCGATCTGGTTGTGTCACCTCAGCATCGCGTGTTGGTGAAATTGCCGGCGAACAATGAATTGGCGCCAAAAGAGGTGCTCGTGCCAGCGGCTAAACTTACGGCCTTGCCGGGTGTCTATGCGGATCCGAATTATGAGAAGGTTCGCTATTGTCACGTCTTATGTCCCAAGCATGAGATCGTCATTGCTCATGGTGCGGAGGTTGAAACGCTTTACATTGGTAAAATGGCCGAAGAAGCCTTGGGCGAAGAGATGATGGCAGAGATACGAGAGGCCTGCTCGCAGCATGGTATAGAACAGCTAGATCCAGCGAGGGATTTGCTCGACGGCTCTGAAAGCGCAGATCTTGCAGCGTATTTTGCCGGTAAGAAAAAGCCTGTTTTGCAGAGATTGAGTTTAGAACCTAGCGCAAGCTTTGGCGCTGTTTGTACGCCATAGGGCTTAAAACCTGTTCAAAGCCTATGATGAATACGACATCGGGATTATCTTTCAAAAAGGTACGCCGCGGGCGATTGAAGACATCAAGGCTGACGCTGCCGCAGTGTTCGCGCCATTTGACAAATCCGCGGTTCATGCGCGGTTCTGGAGCTACACTTTCGGCAAGTTGAGAAAGAAAGGTTAACGCCCAAACGTTAACCTGTGTTAAGCTGCGGGAAAGCAGACGCGGAGACAGGCCAAAAAAGCTGACGATCAGGGCAGCTTACCTCTTGTTCTGTGCCTTAATCCATCCTAAATGAAATCCTCACAAGCCAGCGTACGATTCGTCGTGCGCTGTTTTGTGTTTCGTCCAAGACGGTGAGTGAGGGTTTCCCTCTTAATATCTTGCCTGAGACGGGAAAGACCAGATTGACCGAGGGCTTGACCTCGGGCGGTTTTGGCTCAGCCCCGTAGCGGACCTGAACGCTGGGCTGACGCTCGGCAAATATGAGCCGGAGGGCGTGAAGCCTTCCAAATTTGGAGTGAAACTGTGGATAGAGCACAAAAAGAGAAGGTGGTCGAGGAACTCGGCCAGATCTTTGAAAGCTCTGGCGTCGTTGTGGTTGCCCACTACGAGGGTCTCACAGTTGCTGACATGCAGTCTCTGCGCGCGAAAGCACGTGAATCTGAGGCTGCTGTTCGTGTTGCCAAAAACAGGCTCGCCAAAATCGCCCTTGAAGGAAAGCCTTGCGAAAGCATGGGTGAATACCTGACGGGTATGACTGTTCTGACCTATTCCGAAGATCCTGTTGCGGCCGCGAAGGTTGCAGAGGACTTCGCCAAAGAGAACTCGAAATTCGAGATCCTCGGCGGTGCAATGGGTGAGAATGCTCTGGATCGTGCTGGCGTTGAAGCCGTGTCCAAGATGCCTTCTCGCGAGGAGCTTATCGCTTCCATCGTGGGCTGCATCGGCGCACCTGCTTCCAACATCGCTGGCGCAATTGGCGCACCTGCAAGCAACATCGCATCTATTCTGTCTACCATCGAGGAAAAGGCAGAGGCTGCGTAAGCAACTTATTGAGAACCGCGTAGCGGCTTAGGCACGCACGTTGGAACACAAACTTGAAAACGGAAAGAAGCTAAAATGGCTGATCTGAAAGCACTTGCTGAAAGCATCGTAGGTCTGACCCTGCTGGAAGCACAAGAACTGAAAACAATCCTCAAAGACGAGTACGGCATCGAGCCAGCAGCCGGTGGCGCTGTTATGGTAGCCGGCGCAGCAGGCGGCGACGCAGGCGGTGCAGCAGCTGAGGAAAAAACTGAATTTGACGTAATTCTGAAAGCCGCAGGCGACAAGAAAATCAACGTCATCAAAGAAGTCCGCGGCATCACCGGCCTGGGCCTCAAAGAAGCAAAAGAGCTGGTCGAAGCAGGCGGCAAAGCCGTCAAAGAAGGCGTCGACAAAGCAGAAGCAGAAGACATCAAAGCGAAGCTGGAAGCAGCTGGCGCAGAAGTCGAGCTCAAGTAATCATTGCCGGGATATTCCCGGTTTTGATGTGGCAGGGTGCGGAAAACCGTTCCCTGCCGTACCTGTCTTAGAAAGGCCCTTTTGAGTAAGGGGTTTTTCTAAGACGAGGTCTAAGGATCGAGTGGTGCGTGGTGGGACACACACCGAGAATGGATCCAATCGTCTGTCTCGAAAGGGCGGGGTGCCGGGGCCCGACGGCATGCTCTCCCATTGAGAAATGAAAGGTGTCATCGCACATGGCTCAAACCTACCTTGGCCAAAAACGCTTGCGTAAATACTACGGCAAAATCCGCGAAGTTCTGGATATGCCAAACCTCATCGAGGTTCAGAAATCCTCCTATGATCTCTTCCTGCGTTCCGGTGACGCAGAGCTGCCGCTGGACGGCGAAGGCATCAAAGGCGTGTTCCAATCGGTTTTCCCGATCAAGGACTTTAACGAACAATCCGTTCTGGAATTCGTCGACTATGAGCTGGAAAAGCCGAAGTACGACGTTGAGGAATGTATGACTCGTGACATGACCTACAGCGCGCCGCTGAAGGTCACTCTGCGTCTGATCGTCTTTGAAGTTGACGAAGACACAGGCGCGAAGTCTGTCAAAGACATCAAAGAACAAGACGTCTTCATGGGCGATATGCCTCTGATGACACCAAACGGCACTTTTGTGGTGAACGGCACCGAGCGCGTGATCGTGTCTCAGATGCACCGCTCCCCTGGCGTGTTCTTTGACCACGACAAAGGTAAAACCCACTCGTCCGGTAAACTGCTGTTTGCCTGCCGCATCATCCCATATCGCGGCTCTTGGCTGGATTTCGAATTCGACGCCAAAGACATCGTTTTCGCACGCATCGACCGTCGTCGTAAGCTGCCTGTGACCACCCTGCTTTATGCGCTGGGTCTGGATCAGGAAGGCATCATGGATGCCTATTATGACACCGTTGAGTACAAGCTGGAAAAGAACAAAGGTTGGGCAACCAAGTTCTTCCCTGATCGCGTGCGCGGCACCCGTCCGGCCTATGATCTGGTCGACGCAGCCACAGGCGAAGTGATTGCCGAAGCGGGCAAGAAAGTCACTCCTCGTGCGGTTAAGAAACTGATCGACGAAGGCGCAGTGACTGAACTGCTGCTGCCATATGACCAAATCGTTGGCAAATATGTCTCCAAGGACATCATCAACGAAGAGACTGGTGCGATCTATGTCGAAGCGGGCGATGAGCTGACGCTGGAATATGACAAAGATGGCGACCTGATCGGCGGTACCGTCAAGGAACTGATCGACGCGGGCATCACCACGATCCCAGTTCTGGACATCGATAACGTTAACGTGGGTCCATACATGCGCAACACCATGGCGCAGGACAAAAACATGAACCGCGAAACCGCGCTCATGGATATCTACCGCGTAATGCGTCCGGGTGAGCCACCCACCGTCGAAGCGGCGTCTGCTCTGTTTGACACGCTGTTCTTTGACAGCGAGCGCTATGATCTGTCCGCGGTTGGCCGTGTGAAAATGAACATGCGTTTGGCTTTGGACGCCGAAGACACCATGCGCACCCTGCGCAAAGAAGACATCGTGTCCTGCATCAAAGCTCTGGTTGAGCTGCGCGACGGCCATGGCGATGTGGACGACATCGACCACTTGGGCAACCGTCGTGTGCGTTCCGTTGGCGAGCTGATGGAAAACCAATACCGCGTGGGTCTGCTGCGTATGGAGCGCGCGATCAAAGAGCGTATGTCCTCTGTCGAGATCGACACTGTGATGCCTCAGGATCTGATCAACGCGAAACCAGCGGCGGCTGCGGTACGTGAATTCTTTGGCTCTTCTCAGCTGTCTCAGTTCATGGACCAAACCAACCCGCTGTCTGAGGTGACGCACAAACGTCGTCTCTCGGCGCTTGGCCCAGGCGGTCTGACCCGTGAGCGTGCAGGCTTTGAGGTTCGCGACGTTCACCCGACCCACTATGGTCGGATGTGTCCGATTGAAACGCCAGAAGGTCCAAACATTGGTCTGATCAACTCGCTGGCAACCTTCGCCCGCGTGAACAAATACGGCTTCATCGAGACTCCATACCGTAAGGTTGTCGACGGTCAGGTCACCGATGAGGTGAACTACATGTCCGCGACCGAAGAGATGCGGCACACAGTGGCGCAGGCGAACGCGACATTGGATGCGGACGGCAAGTTCATCAACGAGATGGTCAACACTCGTCAGTCCGGTGACTACACCATGGCCCCTGTTGGCGCCGTCGATCTGATCGACGTGTCTCCAAAGCAGTTGGTCTCTGTGGCGGCCTCCCTGATCCCATTCCTTGAAAACGACGACGCGAACCGGGCGCTTATGGGCTCGAACATGCAACGTCAGGCGGTTCCACTGCTGCGCGCTGAGGCGCCTCTGGTTGGTACCGGTATCGAGGAAAAAGTGGCTATCGACTCCGGCGCTGCGATCCAAGCGAAACGTGGCGGTATCATCGACCAAGTGGATGCACAGCGTATCGTTATTCGTGCGACCGAAGACCTTGAGCTCGGCGATGCTGGCGTCGACATCTATCGTCTGCGCAAGTTCCAGCGTTCCAACCAAAACACCTGCATCAACCAGCGTCCGCTGGTGAAAGTGGGCGACACGGTTGGCAAAGGCGAAGTGATTGCCGATGGTCCGTCCACCGATATGGGTGAGCTGGCTCTAGGTAAGAACGTGGTCGTCGCGTTTATGCCTTGGAACGGCTACAACTACGAAGACTCCATCCTTATCTCCGAGCGCATCGCGCGTGATGACGTGTTTACTTCGGTTCACATCGAAGAATTCGAAGTCGCTGCTCGTGACACCAAACTCGGCCCAGAAGAAATCACCCGCGACATTCCAAACGTCGGTGAAGAAGCGCTGCGTAACCTCGACGAGGCGGGCATCGTTTACATCGGCGCGGACGTTGAGCCGGGCGATATTCTGGTCGGTAAGATCACACCAAAAGGTGAATCCCCAATGACGCCAGAGGAAAAACTCCTCCGTGCGATCTTTGGTGAGAAAGCCTCTGATGTTCGCGACACCTCTCTGCGTGTGAAACCAGGTGACTTTGGAACCGTCGTCGAAGTGCGCGTCTTTAACCGCCACGGTGTGGAAAAAGACGAACGTGCGCTTCAGATCGAGCGCGAAGAAGTCGAAGCTCTGGCACGCGACCGTGACGACGAACTCGCGATCCTGGACCGCAACATCTATGCGCGTCTGAAAGACATGATCATGGGCAAGGTGGCCGTCAAAGGCCCGAAAGGCGTCAAGCCGAAGTCTGTGATTGATGACGAGCTGCTGGAAATGCTGACCCGCGGTCAGTGGTGGCAGCTGGCTCTGGAAGACGAGGATGATGCGCAGATCGTAGAGGCTCTGCACGAGCAATACGAAGCGCAGAAACGCGCGCTGGATGCACGCTTTGAGGATAAGGTCGAGAAAGTCCGCCGTGGCGACGATCTGCCTCCGGGTGTGATGAAGATGGTCAAAGTCTTTATCGCGGTGAAGCGTAAGCTGCAGCCGGGCGATAAGATGGCGGGTCGTCACGGGAACAAAGGTGTTATTTCCAAGGTTGTGCCTATGGAAGACATGCCGTTCCTCGCGGATGGTACGCCGGTTGACTTCTGTCTGAACCCGCTGGGTGTTCCGTCGCGGATGAACGTCGGTCAGATCCTTGAAACCCACATGGGCTGGGCCGCACGCGGTCTGGGCATCAAGGTGGACGAGGCTCTGGGTGAATACCGTCGTTCCGGCGATCTGACCCCGGTTCGCGAAGCGATGCATGACGCCTATGGCGACAACGTCTATGACGAAGGCATCGCGAACATGGACGAGACTGCGTTGATCGAAGCAGCGGGCAATGTGACCCGCGGTGTTCCGATCGCAACGCCAGTCTTTGACGGCGCGAAAGAGGGCGACGTGAATGACGCTCTGGTGCGTGCGGGCTTTGATCAGTCCGGTCAGTCGATCCTGTTTGACGGCCGTACCGGTGAACAGTTCAGCCGTCCGGTCACCGTCGGCGTGAAATACCTGCTGAAACTGCACCACCTTGTGGACGACAAAATCCACGCGCGGTCTACTGGTCCATACTCGCTGGTCACCCAGCAGCCTCTGGGCGGTAAAGCGCAGTTCGGTGGTCAGCGTTTCGGGGAAATGGAAGTCTGGGCTCTCGAAGCTTACGGCGCAGCCTACACCCTGCAGGAAATGCTCACCGTTAAGTCGGATGACGTCGCGGGCCGGACCAAGGTCTATGAAAGCATCGTCAAGGGCGAGGACAACTTCGAAGCGGGCATCCCAGAATCGTTCAACGTTCTGGTCAAAGAAGTCCGTGGCCTCGGCCTGAATATGGAACTCCTGGACGCGGAGGTGGAGGAATAAGGGCCTCGCGCTCTTATTCCCCTTCCCAATGCTTCCGCTCTAATTTGAGGTAAACAAATGAACCAGGAACTGACGAACAACCCGTTTAACCCATTGGCTCCACAGAAGATTTTTGACGAGATCAAAGTCTCTCTGGCGTCTCCGGAACGGATCCTGTCTTGGTCTTACGGCGAAATCAAAAAGCCAGAGACCATCAACTATCGGACATTCAAACCAGAGCGCGACGGCCTGTTCTGTGCGCGTATCTTTGGCCCGATCAAAGACTACGAATGTCTCTGCGGTAAATATAAGCGCATGAAGTATCGCGGCGTTGTCTGCGAGAAATGTGGTGTTGAAGTTACCCTACAAAAAGTACGACGCGAGCGTATGGGCCACATCGAGCTGGCCGCACCGGTCGCACACATCTGGTTCCTGAAATCGCTGCCTTCCCGCATCGGCCTGATGCTGGACATGACTCTGCGTGATCTGGAACGTGTTCTGTACTTTGAAAACTATGTTGTCACCGAGCCAGGTCTGACCGACCTGACCTACGGCCAGATGCTCACCGAAGACGAGTATATGGACGCGCAAGACACCTTCGGCATGGACGCGTTTACCGCGAACATCGGTGCGGAAGCGATCCGTGAGATGCTGTCTCAGATTGATCTTGAGTCCGAAGCAGAGCACCTGCGTGCCGAGCTGGCCGAGGCGACCGGTGAACTGAAACCGAAAAAGATTATCAAACGTCTGAAAGTTGTGGAATCCTTCCTGGAATCCGGCAACCGCCCAGAGTGGATGGTGCTGACCGTGATCCCAGTGATCCCACCAGAATTGCGCCCGCTGGTGCCTCTGGATGGCGGCCGTTTCGCGACGTCTGACCTGAACGATCTCTATCGTCGTGTGATCAACCGGAACAACCGTCTGAAGCGTCTGATCGAGCTGCGCGCGCCTGATATCATCGTGCGTAACGAAAAGCGGATGCTGCAGGAATCTGTGGACGCTCTGTTTGACAACGGCCGTCGTGGTCGTGTGATCACTGGCGCGAACAAACGTCCTCTGAAATCCCTTTCCGATATGCTGAAAGGTAAACAGGGTCGTTTCCGTCAGAACCTTTTGGGTAAGCGCGTAGACTTCTCTGGCCGTTCGGTCATTGTGACGGGTCCGGAACTCAAGCTGCA
The DNA here is from genome assembly GCF_017798205.1 of Cognatishimia activa. Taxonomy (NCBI): domain Bacteria; kingdom Pseudomonadati; phylum Pseudomonadota; class Alphaproteobacteria; order Rhodobacterales; family Paracoccaceae; genus Cognatishimia; species Cognatishimia activa. Next base: position 1,890,747 of record NZ_CP060010.1, read on the forward strand.
TCAGTGTGGTTTGCCGAAGAAGATGGCGCTCGAGCTGTTCAAGCCGTTCATCTATTCGCGCCTAGAGGCCAAAGGCCTCTCGAGCACTGTGAAACAGGCGAAAAAGCTGGTTGAAAAAGAACGTCCAGAGGTCTGGGATATCCTCGACGAGGTGATCCGCGAACACCCTGTGATGCTGAACCGTGCGCCAACCCTGCACCGTCTTGGCATTCAGGCGTTCGAACCTGTTCTGATCGAAGGTAAAGCCATCCAGCTGCACCCGCTTGTGTGTTCTGCGTTTAACGCGGACTTCGACGGTGACCAGATGGCGGTTCACGTTCCTCTGAGCCTTGAGGCCCAGTTGGAAGCCCGTGTTCTGATGATGTCGACGAACAACGTTCTGTCGCCAGCAAACGGCGCGCCGATCATCGTTCCATCTCAGGATATGATCTTGGGTCTGTATTACGTCTCCATCGCGCGCGACGGGATGAAGGGCGAAGGCATGGTCTTCTCCTCCATCGAAGAAGTCGAGCACGCGCTGGATTCTGGCGAAGTGCACCCGCATGCCAAGATCCAGGCCCGTATCCCTCAGATCGACGAGAACGGTCTTGAGGTGATGAAGCGCTATGAAACGACCCCAGGTCGCGTCAAGCTGGGCGCTCTGTTGCCACAAAACGCAAAAGCGCCGTTTGAGCTGGTGAACAACCTGCTGCGGAAACGTGACGTTCAGAAAGTCATCGACACCGTCTACCGTTATTGCGGTCAGAAAGAGTCGGTCATCTTCTGTGACCAGATCATGTCCATGGGCTTTAAAGAAGCGTTCAAGGCAGGCATCTCGTTCGGCAAAGACGACATGGTTATCCCTGATGACAAATGGGGAATCGTTGATGACACCCGGGATCAGGTGAAAGACTTTGAACAACAGTACATGGACGGTCTGATCACTCAGGGCGAAAAGTACAACAAAGTTGTCGATGCTTGGTCCAAGTGTAACGACAAAGTCACCGACGCCATGATGGGCACGATCTCCGCGGCAAAGACCGACGAGAACGGCTCTGAGGCAGAGCCAAACTCTGTCTACATGATGGCTCACTCCGGTGCGCGTGGCTCGGTCACTCAGATGAAACAGCTGGGCGGGATGCGCGGCCTGATGGCGAAGCCGAACGGCGACATCATCGAGACCCCGATCATCTCGAACTTTAAAGAAGGCCTGACCGTTCTTGAGTACTTCAACTCCACCCACGGCGCCCGTAAGGGTCTGTCGGATACGGCGCTGAAGACTGCGAACTCTGGTTACCTGACCCGTCGTCTGGTTGACGTTGCGCAGGACTGTATCGTTCGCATGAACGACTGTGGCACCGAGAACGCGATCACCGCCGAAGCAGCGGTCAACGACGGCGAAGTCGTCGCGACTCTGGCAGAACGTATTCTTGGCCGTGTGGCTGCGGATGACATTCTGCGTCCGGGCACTGACGAGGTGATCGTTGCCAAAGGCCAGCTGATCGACGAACTCATGGCAGATGAGATCGACGAGGCGGGTGTTGCCTCTGCACGCATCCGTAGCCCGCTGACCTGTGAGGCCGAAGAAGGCGTCTGTGCGCAATGTTACGGTCGTGACCTTGCTCGCGGTACCATCGTGAACACGGGCGAGGCCGTCGGCATCATTGCGGCACAGTCCATCGGTGAACCTGGTACACAGCTGACCATGCGGACCTTCCACATTGGTGGCGTTGCACAAGGTGGCCAGCAATCCTTCCAGGAAGCCTCCCAAGAGGGCACCATCCGTTTCGAGAATGCCAATATTCTTGAAAACGCGCAGGGTGAAACCTTGGTTATGGGCCGCAACATGAAGCTTGAGATCGTCGATGAGGCGGGCGAGGTTCGTGTGACCCATAAGCTGGGCTATGGCTCTAAGCTCTTCGTCAAAGACGGTGGCAAAATCGGCCGCGGCGAGAAGCTGTTTGAATGGGATCCGTTCACTCTGCCGATCTTGGCTGAGAAAGACGGTAAGGCGAAATTCGTTGACCTCGTATCGGGCATTGCTGTCCGTGACGTGACCGACGAAGCGACCGGCATGACCCAGAAAATCGTCTCCGACTGGCGTTCTGCGCCTAAGGGCAACGAGCTGAAGCCAGAGATTATTCTGGTCGACGCAGATGGTGAGCCAGTGCGCAACGCAGCCGGTAACCCAGTGACCTACCCAATGTCTGTGGACGCGATCCTTTCCGCCGAAGACGGTCAGGATGTGAAAGCCGGTGACGTTATCGCGCGTATCCCACGCGAAGGTGCGAAGACCAAAGACATTACCGGTGGTCTGCCACGGGTTGCGGAACTCTTTGAAGCGCGGCGTCCGAAAGACCACGCAATCATCGCGGAAATCGATGGTTACGTGCGCTTTGGTCGCGACTATAAGAACAAGCGCCGCATCTCGATTGAGCCTGCAGATGACGCATTGGAAACCGTCGAATACATGGTGCCAAAGGGCAAGCACATTCCTGTTCAGGAAGGCGACTTTGTCCAAAAAGGCGACTACATCATGGACGGCAACCCTGCGCCGCATGACATCCTGTCCATCATGGGTGTCGAAGCGCTGGCGGATTATATGATCGACGAAGTGCAAGACGTTTACCGCCTGCAAGGTGTGAAAATTAACGACAAGCACATCGAAGTCATCGTGCGTCAGATGCTGCAGAAGTGGGAGATCCTGGACTCTGGTGAAACCACGCTGCTCAAGGGCGAGCATGTCGATAAGCAAGAGTTTGACGCGGCTAACGAGAAAGCTCTGGCGCGCGGCAAACGTCCTGCACAAGGCGAGCCGATCCTGCTGGGTATCACCAAAGCGTCCTTGCAGACCCGTTCGTTTATCTCGGCGGCGTCCTTCCAGGAAACCACCCGTGTTCTCACCGAGGCCTCTGTCCAAGGTAAGAAAGACAAGCTGGTTGGCCTGAAAGAAAACGTCATCGTGGGTCGTCTGATCCCAGCCGGTACCGGTGGCGCGACGCAGAAGGTCCGCAAGATCGCGCAAGAGCGTGACAATGTGGTCATCGAAGCACGTCGTGAAGAGGCCGAAGCCGCTGTGGCTCTGGCAGCTCCGAGCGATGGCGACTTCTCTGCCGAAGATATCTTCGACAGCGGTTTCGTCGACGTGCCTGAGAGCCGCGAAGAGTAAGACGCTCTTTAAATGAATTGAGAGACCCCGGTGCTGCAAAGCGCCGGGGTTTTTCTTTGGGGTTCCCAGTTCGGATTTTCCGACTTAGGGTCGCGTCGTTGAACGTCAGGACAATCCCAATGCATGACAACGCCAAAGGCAGCCTTTTGATGGTCGGAGCGATGATCGGTTTCACGGTCAACGATGCGATTATCAAGGTGATCGGCGGACATATCCCATTGTTTCAAATGGTGTTTTTGCGAGGGATTCCGGCGACGCTCTTCCTGTTGCTTCTGGCCTGGCGTATGGGGATCCTGCGGGTTCAGGCACCAGTTCGCGATTGGGCTCTGGCCTCGTTGCGCGCGGTGATGGAAGTCGGAGCCGCGTATTTCTTTATCTCGGCCTTGTTGCGCATGGAACTTGCGAATGTCACGGCGGTTCTGCAGGTGCTACCTCTGTCCGTGGCACTGGGCGCGGCGCTGGTGTTCCGAGAACCCCTGGGCTGGCGGCGCGTCTTGGCCATTCTGATTGGCTTTTGTGGCGTCATGTTGATCGTGCGACCCGGACCGGATGGTTTCACCGAGCAATCGATCTTTGCGCTGATCGCTGTGGCCTTGGTCACAATTCGAGACCTCGCCTCGCGGCGCATGTCCAAGGCGATGCCGTCGATCATGGGCGCGGCCATATCCTCGGCGGCAGTGGGCCTCGCCGCAGGATTGGCCAGCTTGTCCGAGCCTTGGGTCGCGATGACGTCCTCGGATTTCGCCTATCTCGGCGCCGCCGCGATTGTGGTTGCTTTGGCTTATCTTTGCTCTGTTATGGCCATGCGCGTGGGCGAGATCACTTTTATCGCACCGTTCCGCTATTCGGGTCTGATCGCGGCCTTGATCATCGGCTTCCTCGTGTTCGGCGATTGGCCGGACGGGGTGACTTTGCTGGGCGCGGCCATCGTCGTGGCAACGGGGCTTTTCACACTGTATCGAGAAAGCGCCGCGCGTCGAAAGCCTCAGCCGTCGGAATAGATCTCGCGAACGCGGGCGTTGTCGATGGCAAAGAGGTCTTTGATCAAGGCCTCGTCTTCCTTGGACATCGGTTGAAAATCCAGTCGGGTGACATTCGACTTTTGCCGTGAATCGTTGAACGCTCCGTGCCCGCGAATGTACATCTCCTGATCCGTGAAGGTGACCGACGGCATCGCATGGTTCATCTTGGTGTGCGAGAAATTCATGATAGATTTGCGGACCGAGGGCTGCACAACCATTGCAAGGGCAACGCCGTAGTATTGCAAAACCGATGGTGTGATTTCCAAACCAGCGGATGAAGCCCGCGCCGAGAACCCGCGGTTAAAATCGACCGTCATCATTTCGTTCTTGGCGATGAGCGGCGCGCAATCATCAACAGCCTCTCTGAGGCGTTCGACGAAGTTTACCGCAACCGCATCATCATCATCCTGGCGAAACTGAATCGTTGGCAGGTCTGTTTCAATCCGATGCGTATTGATAATGCGCTGCATTGCGGGCCTGTGCCGTTCGGACGGCCAGGGCACGATGATCGCCTGAGGAATGTCTTCGACCAAGGCAAACAGACGCTCTTGGTATTCATCTGGCATGCACATGCCAATGGCGATGAGGAACTGGAAGTTTGGATCCGTTTGCGCCTTGATGCCCGGCAGCGTCAGAGCCTCAAAGGATCGGAACCTCTCTTCAATTCTTTCGGGTGCATAGAGGTAGGCGCGGCGCTCTTCCAGCGTTTCATGGCCCACCTGAAAACCGCCGTAAGCGGGATAGGAAAACCTGCATAGTCCGATGACTTGCATGTCTTGGCTTTTCATATTGGGCCCTATCTTTACGCGGTTTTTCACCTTGAATCATGGCAGTGAGGCTTTGTTTTCGCAATGAAGAAAGTTGAGGGGGCGTGAACTTTCACATTGTTCAAATTTGCACAATTTCTGTAATTTAATAGGCATTGAGTTCGCAAGGTCACAGCGCCATTTTCTCTATCAAAGACGCGCCCAATGGGGGCAGCGTTGCTACCTTTGATTGGAGACTGACATGAAAGACGCAATGACAAAGTCTGACCTGCAATTGACCCTCCGCCCAGCAGCAGATCGCGGTATGGCCAACTTTGGTTGGTTGCAATCGGCACACAGCTTTAGCTTTGGCAACTACTATGACCCTGACTTCATGGGGTTTGGGAACCTGCGTGTGATCAATGATGACAAAGTCGCGGGGGGCAGGGGCTTTCCCAATCACCCCCACAAGAATGCTGAGATCTTTTCCTATGTGACCAAGGGTGCCTTGGAGCACCGGGATAGCATGGGCAATGGGTCCGTCGTCGGCGAAGGTGGCATCCAATACATGAGCGCTGGACGGGGTGTGACCCACTCAGAGTTCAATCCCTCTGACACAGAAGACATGCAGTTTCACCAGATCTGGTTGATGCCTGCGGTGGCCAATACCGAGCCCGCATATGACACACGAGACCTCACGACCGAGGACAAAGATGGCAAGCTGAAACTCTTTCTGTCGTCGGACGGGCGCGACGGGTCTATGGTGACGCAAGCAGATGCGAGTGTCTATGCAGCGACCCTGACCGGCGAGCAGCAGATTGACTATGATCAAAAGCCGATCCGCAAAGGATGGGTGCAGGTGATCAAAGGCAGCCTGACTGTCAACGGAACCCAACTGACCAAAGGCGACGGTCTGGCGATTGAAGGGGGCGGAGTGCTGACATTCGCGCAAGGCGACGAGGCAGAGTTCCTGTTGTTTGGTCTTGCGGCCTAGGTGCCATAGACAAGAGGCCGTTCCCAACTGGGGGCGGCCATTTTACAGCCAACCTGCCTGCTGTTGACACAACGCCCGACTCCCCCTATACGCGCGCCTATCCGGCACGTGGAGTCTGTCCACTATGCCGAAATCATATCTGTAGTGGCTCAAGGTCAGAGCACTTTTATCACTCTGACCCTCTGTTACCCCACCGCGACGTTCACCTCGGAATGGGAACGTTTGCGGCTTTTTTGCTTTGGTCTGCAGGGATGTGGATCAGGTGAGGGACAGGACGGGTCAGAAATGTAACCGCTCGGGGTGACCCGGGCATAAGTTGAGAAACGGGAAAAGAGACCCTATGCCAACGATTCAACAGCTGATCCGCAAACCGCGCCAGCCTAAAATCAAGCGCTCCAAGTCCCAGCACCTGGAGCAATGCCCACAGAAACGTGGCGTTTGCACACGCGTTTACACAACCACTCCTAAAAAGCCGAACTCCGCGATGCGGAAAGTTGCGAAGGTTCGCCTGACCAACGGCTACGAAGTGATCTCCTACATCCCAGGTGAAAGCCACAACCTTCAGGAACACTCTGTGGTTCTGATCCGCGGCGGCCGTGTAAAAGACCTTCCAGGTGTGCGTTACCACATCCTGCGTGGTGTTCTGGATACCCAGGGCGTCAAAGACCGTAAGCAACGTCGTTCCAAGTACGGCGCGAAGCGTCCTAAGTAAGAAGGATATTTATAGATGTCTCGTCGTCACGCTGCTGAAAAACGCGAAGTATTGCCTGACGCCAAATATGGCGACCGCGTACTTTCCAAATTCATGAACAACCTCATGATAGACGGTAAAAAATCCGTCGCAGAGAAAATCGTCTACAACGCGCTGGATCGCGTTGAGAACAAAGTTAAGCGCGCTCCTGTTGAAGTCTTCCACGAAGCACTCGACAACATTAAGCCGTCCGTCGAAGTTCGCTCCCGCCGTGTTGGTGGTGCAACTTACCAGGTTCCGGTTGAAGTGCGCCCAGAGCGCCGCGAAGCGCTGGCCATCCGCTGGCTGATCACTGCTTCTCGCGGCCGTAACGAGAACACCATGGAAGAGCGCCTCGCAGGTGAGCTTCTGGATGCTGTGAACTCTCGTGGCTCCGCTGTTAAGAAGCGGGAAGACACTCACAAGATGGCCGAGGCGAACAAAGCCTTCAGCCATTACCGCTGGTAATTCGAAAGGCTCATTGACAAATGGCACGCGAATATACGCTGAACCACTACCGTAACTTCGGTATCATGGCGCACATCGATGCAGGTAAAACCACCTGCTCCGAGCGCATCCTGTACTACACCGGTAAGTCTCACAACATTGGTGAGGTGCACGATGGTGCGGCCACCATGGACTGGATGGAGCAGGAACAAGAACGCGGGATCACCATCACCTCCGCTGCGACGACCACTTTCTGGGAGCGCACCGAAGATGGCCAAACCGCAGACACTCCTAAGCACCGTCTGAACATCATCGACACCCCAGGCCACGTTGACTTCACCATCGAAGTTGAACGCTCCCTCGCGGTTCTCGATGGTGCGGTTTGTGTTCTGGACGCAAACGCAGGTGTTGAGCCTCAGACTGAAACCGTTTGGCGTCAGGCTGACCGCTATTCTGTTCCACGGATCGTTTTCGTGAACAAAATGGACAAGATCGGCGCGGACTTCTTTAACTGCGTAAACATGATCGAAGACCGCACCGGCGCGCGTGCTGTTCCAGTAGGTATTCCTATTGGCGCAGAAACCGAGCTGGAAGGCCTTGTTGACCTCGTGACCATGCAAGAATGGGTTTATGAGGGCGAAGACCTCGGCGCATCTTGGGACAAGCGCGACATCCGCCCTGAGCTTCAGGACATGGCGAATGAGTGGCGCGAAAAGATGATCGAAACTGCCGTTGAGCAGGACGAAGAAGCCATGGAAGCTTATCTGGAGGGCGAAGAGCCATCCGTTGAAAAGCTGCGCGAGCTTCTGCGTAAGGGTACTCTGGCGCTGGACTTCGTTCCGGTTCTGGGCGGCTCTGCGTTCAAAAACAAAGGTGTTCAGCCTCTCTTGAACGCTGTGATCGACTATCTGCCGTCCCCACTGGACGTTGTTGATTACATGGGCTTCAAACCAGGCGACGAAACTGAAACCCGTGACATCGCCCGCCGCGCGGACGACGAGATGGCGTTCTCTGGTCTGGCGTTCAAAATCATGAACGACCCATTCGTTGGCTCTCTGACCTTCACACGTATCTACTCTGGTACGCTTGAGAAGGGCGACACCTTGCTGAACTCCACCAAAGGCAAGAAAGAGCGCATCGGTCGTATGATGATGATGCACTCCAACAACCGTGAAGAAATCACCGAAGCATTTGCTGGTGACATCATCGCGCTTGCCGGTCTGAAAGACACCACAACCGGTGACACGCTCTGCGCTGTTAACGATCCTGTGGTTCTGGAAACCATGACCTTCCCAGATCCGGTGATCGAGATCGCGGTTGAGCCTAAGACCAAAGCTGACCAAGAGAAAATGTCTCAGGGTCTGCAGCGTCTGGCGGCCGAAGATCCATCCTTCCGTGTTGAGACTGACCTGGAATCCGGTCAGACCATCATGAAAGGCATGGGTGAACTTCACCTGGACATCCTTGTGGACCGTCTGAAGCGCGAATTCAAAGTCGAAGCGAACATTGGTGCGCCACAGGTTGCGTATCGTGAGACCATCGGCCACGAAGTTGAGCACACATACACCCACAAGAAACAGTCTGGTGGTTCCGGTCAGTATGGTGAAGTTAAACTCATCATCACCCCAACCGAGCCAGGCGAGGGTTACTCCTTTGAATCCCGTATCGTTGGTGGTGCGGTTCCAAAGGAATACATCCCAGGTGTTGAAAAAGGCATCCAGTCTGTCATGGACAGCGGCCCTCTGGCTGGCTTCCCAGTGATCGACTTCAAAGTTGCTCTGATCGACGGTAAGTTCCACGACGTTGACTCCAGCGTTCTGGCGTTTGAGATCGCTTCCCGTATGTGTATGCGTGAAGGCATGCGTCTTGCTGGTGCGAAACTGCTTGAGCCAATGATGAAGGTCGAGGTTATCACTCCTGAAGAGTATACCGGCGGTATCATCGGTGACCTGACATCCCGTCGTGGTCAGGTGTCTGGTCAGGAACCACGCGGCAACGCTGTTGCGATTGACGCATTCGTTCCACTGGCAAACATGTTTGGTTACATCAACACACTGCGTTCCATGTCTTCGGGCCGCGCGCAGTTCACCATGCAGTTTGACCACTACGATCCAGTGCCAAACAACATCTCTGAAGAGATCCAAGCGAAATACGCATAACCGGGGCGGCGGGCTGAAGCCCGCCCTACCCACAACCCGTAGGTCGGGCTTCAGCCCGACACCCCATTAAGGAGGCCATTATGGCAAAGGAAAAGTTTGAACGTTCCAAACCGCACTGCAACATCGGCACCATCGGCCACGTTGACCACGGTAAAACCACTCTGACCGCAGCGATCACCAAGCAATTCGGTGACTTCAAAGCGTACGACGAAATCGACGGCGCACCAGAAGAAAAAGCCCGCGGCATCACCATCTCGACTGCACACGTTGAGTATGAAACCGAAGCACGTCACTACGCACACGTCGACTGCCCAGGCCACGCTGACTATGTGAAAAACATGATCACCGGTGCGGCGCAGATGGACGGCGCGATCCTGGTTGTGAACGCAGCTGACGGCCCTATGCCTCAGACTCGTGAGCACATCCTGCTGGGCCGCCAGGTTGGCATCCCTGCAATGGTTGTTTTCATGAACAAAGTTGACCAGGTTGACGACGAAGAGCTGCTTGAGCTGGTTGAAATGGAAATCCGCGAGCTGCTGTCTGAGTATGAATTCCCAGGCGACGACATCCCTGTGATTGCTGGCTCCGCTCTGGCGGCTCTGGAAGATCGCGACGCAAACATCGGTTCCGAGAAAATCGCAGAGCTGATGGCGGCTGTTGACGAGTACATCCCACAGCCTCCACGTGCGACTGACCAGCCGTTCCTGATGCCAATCGAAGACGTGTTCTCGATCTCTGGTCGTGGTACCGTTGTGACCGGCCGTGTTGAGCGTGGGGTGATCAACGTTGGCGACGAAATCGAAATCGTCGGCATCAAAGACACTCAGAAAACCACCTGTACTGGTGTTGAGATGTTCCGCAAGCTGCTGGACTCTGGTGAAGCCGGCGACAACATCGGTGCGCTGCTGCGTGGTGTTGACCGTGAAGCCGTTGAGCGTGGCCAGGTTCTGTGTAAGCCAGGTTCCGTTCAGCCTCACACCAAGTTCGAAGCAGAAGCTTACATTCTGACCAAAGAAGAAGGTGGTCGTCACACCCCATTCTTCGCGAACTACCGTCCACAGTTCTACTTCCGTACAACTGACGTCACCGGCACCGTAAACCTGCCTTCCGGCACAGAAATGGTTATGCCAGGCGACAACCTGAAGTTCGACGTTGAGCTGATCGCACCAATCGCGATGGAAGCAGGTCTGCGCTTCGCGATCCGCGAAGGCGGCCGCACCGTTGGTTCCGGTGTTGTGTCCAAGATCACTGAGTAAGGACGTGGCGGTGGGGTAAAACCCCACCCTACGCAAGACTTACGGAAAGGCCGTCCTATGGGGCGGCCTTTCTTTGTTGGCGATTTGCGTAAAGACTTGAACCTTGCTGAAACGGCTTTTGCTCTGGATAGTTGCCTTTACGCCGACACTGAAAGGAGCCTTCAATGACCAAGTCTGACACGTTAGTTGAACCAAACTCCGTGCATGCCGACGTGTCGAAGGAAATAGAAGAAAACCTGCTTGCTTCGCTCGCCGTTTTGAATTCTCAATCAATGAACTCCACCATCGTACTCACTAAAAGAGCCTCTGGGGGAAAGCTGCTGGCCGGAGTTTCAGGAACAACGTCTTATGGATGGTTCTTGGTGAAACTAATGTGGGTTGACGAGGAACATAGAAGAACTGGTATCGGCACAACGCTAATGCAAGAAGCAGAGCAGCGTGCCAAATCGCTGGGGTGTCATGGCGCATGGTTAGATACGTCAAACCCAAAGGCTCACGAGTTCTATCTTCGTCTCGGGTATTCTGATTTCGGCAAGTTGAGCAACCCACCGGGCAATGAACCATTGGGACACTGTCGTTGGTTCATGAAGAAGGTCCTTCGGCCGGAATAATCTAATTTTGTTCGGGAGTACTCTGGTTTTTTAAAGCGGTCTTTTGAATTCAATCCGGAACAAGGCGCATAGCGCCGCCGGGCAGCGCCCGACCTCCCGCACGGGAGGGCGCTATCGCCAACGTTTCGGCATACGCTACGATCAAAGAATGCGGATAGATAATCCGCCCCACGCCATCAAAGCGCGCCCACCCGAGGTCGGGCGCTGCCCGGCCTGCAAACCCTCATAAAAACCCCTTGCCAACAAGGCCCTCGCGCCATATACCGCGCGAGTTCTCAATAGAACGCTAAGGCGGGGTGATTCCCGCCTTTTCGGGTTCGATGAGGGTTCGCGGTGGTCGCAGATCCTCCTCTCAACTCCAACGCCTAAAAAAGGCTGACGAAATGCAAAGTCAAAACATTCGCATTCGGCTGAAGGCTTTCGATTACCGTGTACTGGACGCCAGCACTCAGGAAATCGTTAACACTGCAAAGCGCACTGGCGCTGATGTGCGTGGCCCGATCCCTCTGCCCAATAAAATCGAGAAATTCACCGTTCTGCGTGGTCCACACGTAGACAAGAAATCTCGTGATCAGTTCGAGATCCGTACGCACAAGCGTCTGCTCGACATCGTGAACCCAACCCCACAGACCGTTGACGCGCTGATGAAGCTCGATCTGGCGGCGGGCGTTGACGTTCAGATCTCTGTTTAAGGGGGCTGAACATGCGTTCCGGAATTATCGCGAAGAAAGTGGGCATGACCCGCTTGTTCATGGAAGACGGCAAGCAGATCCCTGTGACCGTTCTTTCCCTTGATGGTCTGCAAGTTGTAGACCAGCGCACCGCAGACCGCGACGGCTATACCGCTGTTCAGCTCGGCGCCGGTGCAGCCAAAGCCAAGCGTACCTCTAAAGCGATGCGTGGCCATTTTGCGAAAGCAAAAGTCGAGCCTAAGCGCAAAGTTGCAGAGTTCCGCGTGAGCGAAGACAACCTGATCGAAGTCGGCGCAGAAATCTCTGCCGAGCACTTTGTTCTGGGTCAGAAAGTCGACGTTGCGGGCACATCTATCGGTAAAGGTTTTGCCGGTGCGATGAAGCGCCACAACTTCGGTGGTCTGCGCGCGTCTCACGGTGTGTCTATCTCTCACCGTTCGCATGGCTCCACAGGTCAGTGTCAAAACCCAGGCCGCGTTTTCAAAGGTAAGAAAATGGCAGGTCACATGGGTGCGGTTCGCGTCACAACGCAGAACCTTGAGGTTGTCAAAACCGACGCCGACCGTGGTCTTGTGTTCATCAAAGGCGCCGTACCTGGCTCCAAAGGTGGCTGGGTGACCGTTAAGGATGCCGTCAAAAAGAAACTGCCTGAGAACGTGCCGTTCCCAGCCGCAGTGAAATCTGCTGCAACTGAAGCACCTGCTGAAGAAGCACCTGCGGAAGGTGGTGAAGCATGAAACTTGATGTGATCAAACTGGACGGCGGCAAAGCCGGTTCCGTTGAGCTCTCTGAGGACCTGTTCGGTCTGGAGCCTCGCGCGGACATCCTGCACCGTGTGGTCCGTTGGCAGCGTAACAACGCGCAAGCCGGCACCCACAAGGTAAAGACCCGTTCCGAGACCTCTTACTCCACCAAAAAGATCTATCGCCAAAAAGGCACCGGCGGCGCACGCCACGGTGACCGTAACGCGCCGATCTTCCGCGGTGGTGGCATCTACAAAGGTCCTGTTGTCCGTTCCCACGGCCACGACCTGCCGAAGAAGTTCCGCAAGCTGGGCCTCAAGCACGCACTGAGCGCGAAAGCGAAAGCAGGCGAGCTGGTTGTGATCGAAGACGCAGCCGCAGAAGGCAAGACCGCTGCTCTGGCCAAACAGGTGAAGAACCTGGGCTGGAAACGTGCTCTGGTCATCGACGGTGCTGAAGCGAACGCAGAGTTCAAGAAAGCAGCCGCAAACATTGAAGGTCTGGATATCCTGCCAACAATGGGCGCAAACGTTTATGACATCCTCAAGCGTGACACTCTTGTGATCACCAAAGCAGGTGTCGAAGCACTGGAGGCTCGACTGAAATGAGCGCGAAGGCAGAACACTACGACGTGATCCGCAAGCCGGTCATCACTGAAAAAGCGACCATGGCGTCTGAAAACGGCGCGGTTGTTTTCGAAGTGGCGATCGACAGCAACAAACCTCAGATCAAAGAGGCCGTAGAGGCTCTGTTTGGTGTAAAGGTCAAAGCGGTTAACACCACGATCACCAAAGGTAAAACCAAACGCTTCCGTGGCATCCAGGGTAAGCGTAAGGACGTGAAAAAAGCATATGTGACGCTCGAAGAGGGCAACACAATCGACGTGTCCACCGGACTGTAAGTCGTTTTTCACGATTGATTTGGAAAACCCCGGCCTCGGCTGGGGTTTTTCGCATTTGTTGATCCTGATCAGGGACCGCGTCAGCCTTGGCACGTAAACTGACCTCAATGTGAGGAGTTAACGATGCTGAAAATTACCAAACCAAGTGACAATCGCGTGGATCTGGAACTTTCTGGAACGCTGGATGCCGGGAGTATGCGCGACGCCCTTTCTGAGTTGATTGAAAAATCCGAAGGGGTGAGCAGCGGGAAGATGCTCTATAAGATCTCCGGTTTTGCTTTCCCGACCTTGGGGGCGATCGGGGTCGAGATGGGATATGTGCCGAAACTCTTTGGGCTCTTGGGGAAGTTTGACAAATGCGCGGTGATGTCTGACGCCGCCTGGATCCGCACCGCTGCCGAGCTTGAGGGGCGCATGTTTCCAGGCATCGACATAAAGGCCTTTGGGATGGAGGACGGCGATGCGGCAGAAGCGTGGCTGGCGCAAGACCGCGGCCATTCGATGCCGGTTTAGCGGTTTCATTTGACCTAAAGAAGGGCGTCGGATAGCTGCGGTGGTGCTACGTTATAGTTTATCGACCTCTTCTCCTTCACCGGCGTTTTGCATTCGATCTTGCCAAGACGCTGGCCGGGCTGCCGCCTGATGTGGGCAGCACTTTCATAGGAGACGACGGGATGGCCTCTGGCACCGTGAAATGGTTCAACGAAACTAAAGGCTAAGGTTTTATCGCACCTGAGGATGGCGGTAAGGACGTGTTCGTGCACATCCGTGCGCTGGAGCAATCTGGTCTGCGCACGCTGGCGGACAATCAGAAGGTCAGCTACGAGCTGCAATCCGGCCGTGACGGCCGCGAGAGCGCTGTGGATCTGGCGCTGGTTTAAGCTGTGCCGATAGAGAGACTGAGGAACCCCTGCGCGAGCGGGGTTTTTTTAGATTCTAAATTCATTGGAGTGCAATTTTGGCGGAAGAAAAATTCGTCTATACGATTGAAGACTTAGAAAAGGCAAAGTTAGATCTGGATCGATGGCAGCGTCGCTCTGACAATGATCGGTCTAACAATCCGAATAAATATCTGTCAGACATCAGAGAAGCTAGAGATAGAGTACGTTTTATTGAATCTCATCTAAAAGCAATGGGCGTTTTAGAGCGAACTCCGGAAGAGATACTCAAACAAAGTTTGGATAGTGCGTTTCCGAATGCCAAAAGCAAAGAAGTGGTTTCGTTCAACGGGCGTAGATTCCAGAGAATTTTTGAACCTTTGGGTCGAAGTAGATCTGGCAAGGTTTCAAGGTGGGATTCTAAGTGGCTTGAGCTTTAAGGGATAGCGCGGGGTTGATCTGCTGCGCGGAATCAAGGCCGCAGGCCGCCGCGCCAAGCGCCGTCCCGCCCCCATGGGGCGGCGCTTTTGGATACGGTGTGGTGGCTGGATAGGGCTGACGGGTTTGGCGGGGATTAAGAGGTGGATTGAAGCGTTGGAAGCGCCACCCCGCGGACCGGCTTTGCAACGTTGGATTTAAAGGTAATCCCCATTGCCACCACCCCCCATCCCTGCTAAACGCAGCCATCGCTTCCGGCCTCAGATTCGTTCTGGGGCCTGTTGCTTTTTTCTTGGGCACCTTCGGGGGCCTATAATTCTGCCACCTTCGGGGGGCTTACATCGCGGGTTAGGGACCTCATAAGCCCATCTCGCACTGCTAAAACGGAAGACAGTAAACATGGCACTCAAGTCGTATAAACCGACGACGCCGGGCCAGCGTGGGCTGGTTCTGATCGACCGTTCGGAGCTTTGGAAAGGACGTCCTGTCAAATCCCTTACCGAGGGTTTGACCAAGTCGGGCGGCCGGAACAACACCGGACGGATCACTTCTCGTCGTCGTGGCGGTGGCGCAAAGCGTCTGTACCGGATCGTTGATTTCAAACGCAACAAGTTTGATGTCGCGGCAACTGTAGAGCGGATCGAATACGACCCGAACCGGACCGCGTTCATCGCACTAATCAAGTATGAAGATGGCGAGCAAGCCTACATCCTGGCGCCTCAGCGTCTGGCAGTTGGCGATCAGGTCATCGCGTCTGCGAAAGCGGACATCAAGCCGGGCAACGCAATGCCGTTCTCTGGCATGCCTATTGGTACCATCATCCACAACATCGAGCTGAAACCAGGCAAAGGCGGCCAGATCGCCCGTGCAGCTGGTACTTATGCTCAGTTTGTTGGTCGTGACGGTGGCTACGCTCAGATCCGCCTGTCTTCGGGCGAACTGCGCATGGTCCGTCAGGAATGCATGGCCACCATCGGTGCGGTATCCAACCCAGACAACTCTAACCAGAACTACGGTAAAGCTGGTCGTATGCGCCACAAAGGCATCCGCCCGTCCGTCCGTGGTGTTGTTATGAACCCGATCGACCACCCTCACGGTGGTGGTGAAGGTCGTACTTCTGGTGGTCGTCACCCAGTGACACCTTGGGGTAAGCCAACCAAAGGCAAGCGCACCCGCAACAAGAACAAAGCGTCGCAAAAGCTTATTATCCGCTCGCGTCACGCCAAGAAGAAAGGGCGTTAAGATATGTCTCGCTCTGTTTGGAAAGGTCCTTTTGTCGACTCTTATGTCCTCAAAAAGGCAGAAGCGGCTCGCGAAAGCGGTCGCAACGAAGTGATCAAGATCTGGTCCCGTCGTTCCACCATCCTGCCACAATTCGTTGGCCTGACTTTTGGTGTGTACAACGGTCAGAAGCATGTTCCTGTTAACGTCACCGAAGACATGATCGGTCAGAAGTTCGGCGAATACTCTCCGACTCGTACCTATTATGGCCACGCGGCTGACAAAAAAGCGAAACGGAAGTAAGTCATGGGCAAGGCAAAAAACCCCCGCCGCGTGGCAGATAACGAAGCAATGGCAAAACTGCGCATGCTCCGTACTTCCCCGCAGAAACTGAACCTGGTTGCTGGCATGATCCGCGGCAAGAAAGTTGAGAAGGCTCTGACCGACCTGACTTTCTCCAACAAGCGTGTCGCAGCAGACGTGAAGAAATGTCTTCAGTCCGCGATTGCCAATGCTGAAAACAACCACAACCTGGATGTCGACGAGCTGATCGTGGCAGAGGCTTACGTAGGTAAGAACCTGACCATGAAGCGCGGTCGCCCTCGGGCCCGTGGTCGTTTCGGTAAGATCATCAAGCCATTTGCTGAGATCACCATCAAGGTGCGTCAAGTTGAGGAGCAAGCCTAATGGGACATAAGGTAAACCCAATCGGTATGCGTCTTCAGGTCAACCGCACCTGGGACAGCCGCTGGTACGCGGACACGAAGGACTACGGCAACCTGTTGCTCGAAGACCTGAAGATCCGTGAATTCGTAAAGACTGAGTGCAAGCAAGCTGGTGTTGCACGTGTGATCATCGAGCGTCCGCACAAAAAGTGCCGCGTCACGATCCACACCGCACGTCCAGGTGTCATCATCGGTAAGAAAGGTGCAGACATCGAAGTTCTGCGCAAGAAAATCGCATCGATGACCGAGTCTGAACTGCACCTGAACATCGTCGAAGTGCGCAAGCCGGAACTCGACGCGGCTCTGGTTGGCGAGTCCATCGCACAACAGCTGGAACGCCGTGTGTCTTTCCGTCGTGCGATGAAACGCGCGGTTCAGAACGCAATGCGCATGGGCGCACTGGGTATTCGTGTGAATGTTGCGGGCCGTCTTGGCGGCGCGGAAATCGCACGGACCGAGTGGTACCGTGAAGGCCGCGTGCCTTTGCACACCCTGCGTGCAGACATCGACTACGCACATGCTGAAGCGATGACGCCATACGGCATCATCGGGATCAAAACCTGGATCTTCAAAGGTGAGATCATGGAACACGATCCAGCAGCACGTGATCGTCGCGCTCAAGAACTCCAGGACGGCCCAGCACCTCGCGGTGCAGGTGGCGGTCGTCGCTAAGGGAGACTGATCAATGCTTCAACCAAAGCGTACTAAATTCCGCAAGATGCAGAAGGGCCGCATCAAAGGCGAAGCGAAGGGTGGCTCCACTCTGAACTTCGGCTCCTACGGCCTGAAAGCAACCACCCCTGAGCGTGTGACTGCGCGTCAGATCGAGGCAGCCCGCCGCGCGATGACCCGCCACATGAAACGTCAGGGCCGTGTTTGGATCCGCATCTTCCCAGACACTCCTGTGACCTCTAAGCCTGTCGAAGTTCGTATGGGTAAAGGTAAAGGTTCCGTGGATTACTGGGCGTGCAAGGTAAAGCCTGGCCGCGTGATGTTTGAAATCGACGGTGTCAACGACGAGATCGCGCGCGAAGCGCTGCGTCTTGCTGCGATGAAACTGCCGGTGAAAACCCGCGTTGTGGTCCGCGAGGACTGGTAAGGCGTTGGTGGGGTGAAACCCCACCCTACGGTGAGAAGTTGGCCCCCGGCGCGAAAGCGGCGGGGGTTTTCTTTTGGTTTAGACGTTCAGAAAACGAACGCCGTTCTCACGCCCACTTATAATTAAAACTCACCGAGATCCGCTCGTCTTCGGACATATTCGTCGGCACTTCGTGGCGCAGATAGCTTTCCCACAAAAGCACGTCGCCCACCTTCGGCGTTTCATAAATAAACGTCCGAAGATCCCTGCGCGCGTCTTTTCGGCGGGGGGGATGGGCCATCATCATCGCATGGCGGGGGTCTTCGAGTTTCAACGCCGAGGTGCCCTCGGGCATGGTCACATAGGTGGTGCCCGAGATCACCGAATGCGGGTGGATGTGGCTGCCGTGGCTGCCGCCTTCGGGGAGGATGTTGATCCAGAGGTCCTCCAGTTCCAGCGCGCGACCGTCGAGTTCCAACTCAAGGTCTTCGGCAAAGGCTGCGACATGCTGATCCAGCACTTTCACCAGATCCGCAAAGATCGGGAACCGCCAGGGCAGGTCGGTTAGAGACGCATAGGACGTGTAGCCTGGATAGTTATTGGCCTCGCACCAGTCATGGCCCGCGTCGTCGTCTTCGGCGATCACAAGGCAGGATTGCTCAAGCTCCTGCGCGTCGATGGCGGGGGCGTGTTCTGACAAAGCAGCACGGTAGAGGCGGGTCACAAAGAGAGAGTCGATTTGGGCCATGGCCCCTCATAACGTCGCGCGAGTTTTGGGGGAAGGTTTAAAGCTCCTGTAAACGGTGCGCGGTATCAAAGGGTATGATTGCGCGTACATTTTCCTTGTTGATGCCGGTTCTGTTCCCGAGTTGGCGGTTTTTCATGACGGTCGGGCCGTCCCCGCGTGTGGAATATCGTGAGAAGGGTGGGGTATGGCGCGAGAGCCATCCGAAGCCTGCGCATCTGTCGGTGGGGCGGATGGCTGCACGGATGTTTGGCAACCATCAACGCAATACGCAGCTTTATACGGTGGCTTTAGCGGAACGTTTGGTGGCGGCGCCCAGTGATCACAGTCGGGATGAGTTGATGCGTTTGGTTTCCGAGGCGCATCGCGTGCCGGCACAGCTGCAGTTCCGACTGGTCTTTGTGATGCGCGAGGGTGAAGAACTGATCTCCGAGGCGATCTATAAGAGCGAGCTGTTTGCGGCGGAGGATTTCCTATGACGCTCGAGCTGGCCATACGTGTGACCGAAGTGATGCTGGCGTTTGCGATGATCCAGCAGGGGCTCGAGCATCTGCACGACAAGGGCAGGGCGCTCTTTGCTTTGCGCATCGCTTTGTGTCTGTGGGTGCTGAGCGGGGTGACGACGGGCTTTGCGCTGTTGGGGCTGTTTGCGACGTCGCTGGTGCATCTTCATCGGTTTGGTGGGCCTTACAACGGTGGCTCTGACAAGATGACGATCCTGATCGTGACCTGTCTGATGGTCGCGCGGCTTGGGCCGTCGCCTTTGTGGGCAGAGCTTGCGATGGCCTATCTCGCGGTGCAGCTGGTGCTGTCTTATTTCGTGTCGGGCTATGTGAAGATCGTAAAGCATGAATGGCGATCGGGGCAGGCCTTGGTGGATGTTTTTGCCTTCTCGGCCTATCCGGTGTCAGAAAGCCTGAGGGGTTGGGCCACGCGGCCGCGTCTGTTACAGGGCATGAGCTGGGGCGTGATGGGGTTTGAGGTGTTGTTCCCGCTGGCGTTGCTGCATCCATTGGCGCTTTACGCGGGACTCGCGGTTGCCGCCACCTTCCACCTCGCAAATGCCTTTCTTTTCGGGCTAAACCGCTTTTTCTGGATCTGGATCTGCGCCTATCCGAGTTTGATTTGGTTTCAGGGGCGTTTAGAGAGCTTTACCCCTTAAAAACTTGAATAATTCCCTTGCCCTAACCCCTCAAACCCCATAGTAAGCGGCATCTCACGATTCCCGGCGACGGGATTCGTGTGTTTTTTGTTGGTCCACCAGGTCCAAGGGTCACCCTAAACATATTGTTAGGCGCCCTCTGGTGTAAGAGAAGGAAAAGGCGACATGAACGCCAATGAACTGCGTGATAAATCCGCAGACGAGCTTCGCGATGAACTCGTTAAGCTCAAGAAAGAAAGCTTCAACCTGCGCTTTCAGCAAGCAACCGGTCAGTTGGAAAACACTGCGGGCATCAAGGCGGCACGCCGTCAAGCCGCACGAGTAAAAACCATCCTGAACGAAAAAGCCCAAGCGGCTGCAGAATAAGGAGCTTGAGACATGCCTAAGCGTATCCTTCAAGGTGTTGTCACCAGCAACGCAAACGAACAAACCGTAACCGTGTCTGTCGAGCGTCGCTTCACACACCCTGTTCTGAAGAAAACCATTCGTAAGTCCAAAAAATACCGGGCGCACGATGAGAAGAATGCTTTCAACGTAGGTGACAAAGTTCGCATCATCGAATGCGCACCTAAGTCGAAAACAAAACGCTGGGAAGTTCTGGAAGCTTAAATCACAAGCTTCCCGGACGACTTAGCAAAGTCGAAACCCTAGGACCACATGGCACGCATCGCCGGTCCTAAAGGTCGGGAGAAACCACATGATCCAGATGCAAACAAACCTGGATGTTGCTGACAACAGCGGCGCGCGCCGTGTTCAGTGCATTAAGGTGCTGGGTGGCTCCAAGCGTAAATACGCATCGGTTGGCGACATCATCGTCGTCTCCGTTAAGGAAGCCATTCCACGTGGTCGCGTTAAAAAAGGTGACGTCCGCAAGGCCGTCGTCGTGCGCACCGCAAAAGAAGTTCGTCGTGAAGACGGGACCGCGATCCGCTTTGATCGCAACGCAGCTGTTATCCTGAACAACGCAGGCGAACCAGTTGGCACCCGTATCTTTGGCCCAGTTGTTCGTGAACTGCGCGCAAAGAACTTCATGAAAATCATCTCGCTCGCGCCGGAGGTGCTGTAAGATGGCTGCTAAACTGAAAAAAGGCGACAAGGTCGTCGTTCTGGCCGGCAAGGACAAAGGCAAAGAGGGCACAATCTCTTCTGTTGATCCTAAGGCTGGCAAAGCAGTGGTAGACGGCATCAACATGGCGATCCGTCACACCAAACAGACCCAGACCTCGCAAGGTGGTCGCATTCCTCAGGCAATGCCGATCCAGCTGAGTAACCTGGCGTATCTGGACGCAAACGGCAAAGCGACCCGCGTTGGCTTCAAGGTAGAAGGCGACAAAAAGGTTCGTTTCGCGAAAACCACAGGAGACGTGATCGATGGCTGATACCTACACACCACGTCTGAAGTCTCAGTACACAGACTCCATCCGTACCGCTCTGAAAGAAGAGTTCGGTTACAAGAACGACATGCAGATCCCTAAGCTGGACAAAATCGTTCTGAACATCGGTTGTGGTCGTGCGGCTGTTAAAGACTCCAAAAAAGCTAAGTCCGCTCAGGCCGATCTGACTGCAATCGCAGGCCAGAAGGCGATGACCACCGTGGCGAAAAACTCCATCGCTGGCTTCCGTGTTCGTGACGGCATGCCGATGGGTGCCAAGGTGACCCTGCGCGGTGACCGCATGTATGAATTCCTCGATCGTCTGATCACCATCGCGATGCCACGTATTCGTGACTTCCGTGGTGTGAAGCCGTCCTTTGATGGCCGCGGCAACTTTGCCACTGGTCTGAAAGAGCACATCGTATTCCCAGAAATCGATTTCGACAAAGTCGACGAGAACTGGGGCATGGACATCATCATCGCAACCACCGCAAACACCGACGCCGAAGCAAAGAGCCTGTTGAAGCACTTCAACATGCCGTTCAACGCTTAAGCGCGGGAGAGGATATCATGGCTAAAAAATCTATGATCGCACGCGAGAAAAAGCGCGAAGCTTTGGTTGCAAAATATGCTGCCAAACGTGCCGAGCTTAAAGAGATCGCAAACGACGAAAGCCGTCCAATGGAAGAGCGTTTCAAAGCGCGTCTGAAACTGGCGAAACTGCCGCGCAACAGCTCGGCAACCCGTCTTCACAACCGCTGTCAGCTGACCGGTCGTCCTCACGCTTACTACCGTAAGCTCAAGGTCTCCCGTATCGCGCTGCGCGAGCTGGGTTCTGCTGGTCAGATCCCTGGCATGGTTAAATCTAGCTGGTAAGGAGAGAGCATTATGAACGATCCTATCGGTGATATGCTGACCCGTATCCGTAACGGTCAAATGCGCGGCAAGAGCACTGTCTCGACCCCTGCATCTAAACTGCGCGGCTGGGTTCTGGATGTACTGGCCGACGAAGGCTACATCCGCGGCTACGAAGCAACCACTGGTGCCGACGGCCATCCAGCATTGGAAATCAGCCTGAAGTACTTCGAAGGCACTCCTGTTATTCGCGAACTGAAGCGGGTTTCTAAACCTGGTCGTCGCGTTTACATGAGCGTCAATGACATCCCAACCGTCCGTCAGGGCCTGGGTGTGTCGATTGTCTCCACCTCCAAAGGTGTGATGTCTGACGCAAGCGCGCGCTCCAACAATGTTGGCGGCGAAGTGCTTTGCACGGTCTTCTAAGGAGAAGCTGAATGTCTCGTATTGGTAAAAAACCGGTCGAGCTGCCAGCAGGCGTAACTGCCTCTGTCTCCGGCCAGACCATCGAAGTTAAGGGCCCAAAAGCGACCCATAGCTTCACCGCAACCGATGATGTGACCCTCGCAGTTGAGGACAACGCTGTCGCGGTTACGCCGCGCGGCAAGTCCAAGCGTGCACGTCAACAGTGGGGCATGTCCCGCACTATGGTTCAGAACCTCGTCACCGGCGTGACCCAGGGCTTCAAAAAAGAGCTGGAGATCGTAGGTGTTGGTTATCGTGCACAGATGCAGGGCAATACCTTGAAACTGGCACTGGGCCTGTCCCACGACGTCAACTTTGAAGTTCCAGCCGGCGTAACGGTCACCGCACCGAAGCCGACTGAGATCATCATCGAAGGCACCGATCCACAACTCGTTGGCCAAGTCGCGGCAAACATCCGCGAATGGCGTAAGCCAGAGCCTTACAAAGGCAAGGGCATCAAATACAAAGACGAGTATATCTTCCGCAAGGAAGGTAAGAAGAAGTAAGGACCAGACACATGGCAAACAGCAAACGGGAACTGTTCCTCAAGCGCCGCCTGCGCGTCCGGAACAAACTTCGCAAGGTCAACGTTGGCAAGCTGCGCTTGTCCGTGAACCGCTCCAACAAAAACATCAGCGCACAGCTGATCGACGACGTTCAAGGCGTGACTCTGGTCTCTGCTTCCTCTTTGGAAAAAGACATCAGCAACGGCAAGAACAACATCGAGACAGCAACCAAAGTGGGCGCTGCGATCGCAGAACGTGCAGTCAAAGCTGGCTACACCGAGGCGTATTTCGACCGGGGCGGTCGTCTCTTCCACGGCAAAGTGAAGGCTCTGGCCGACGCTGCGCGTGAAGGTGGCCTGAAAGTCTAAGTCAGTGCCGGGCTGAAGCCCGGCCTACAGATCCGTAGGGCGGGCTTCAGCCCGCCTTACATTGCAGACGGCACGGCCGTCTCGATGATCCGGGGCCCCAATTTGGGTCACTTGGGTTGGCAAATCGGCGCTTCGCCGCGCCAGAACACAAAGGAATGCCACATGGCAGAACGTGAAAACCGCCGGGGTCGCGGTCGCAACCGCGAAGAAGAAACCCCAGAATTCGCAGACCGCTTGGTCGCGATCAACCGCGTCAGCAAAACCGTTAAAGGCGGTAAGCGCTTTGGCTTTGCTGCTCTGGTTGTCGTTGGCGACCAAAAAGGCCGCGTAGGTTTCGGTAAAGGTAAAGCGAAAGAAGTACCTGAAGCGATCCGCAAAGCGACCGAGCAAGCGAAACGTCAAATGATCCGCGTCCCTCTGCGTGAAGGCCGTACTCTGCACCACGACATCGAAGGTCGTCACGGCGCAGGCAAAGTCATCATGCGCACAGCACCAGAAGGTACGGGTATCATCGCCGGTGGTCCTATGCGTGCGGTATTTGAGATGCTGGGTGTTAAAGACGTTGTCTCTAAGTCCATCGGGTCTCAGAACCCTTACAACATGATCCGCGCAACCATTAACGGCCTGGGCAAGGAAGCTTCCCCACGTCACGTTGCAGCGCGTCGTGGCAAAAAAGTTGCTGACATCCTGAAAAAGGACGAAGCACCTGCGGAAGCAGAAGCGTAAGGAGCTTGATCAATGGCTAAGACTATCGTTGTAAAACAGATCGGGTCTCCGATCCGTCGTCCAGCAGATCAGCGCGCAACTCTGATCGGCTTGGGCCTGAACAAGATGAACAAAACCCGTGAGCTGGAGGATACTCCTTCGGTACGTGGCATGATCAACAAGATCCCACACATGGTGAAAATCATCGAAGAAAAAGACTAAGTTTCTTTTTCACCTAAAGCTTTGAAAAGCCTCCGATTTCTCGGGGGCTTTTTCTTTTTTTGAAAAAAGTTTGGGGGTGCCGGGAATAAAATCCACCCCCGTTCGTAAGTGAAGTATCCGCTGCATGAACGCAGCCCAGTTTTTTACTTAGGAGCCCAACCCATGAACCGTTTTATGATTATCGCGACTGCCGCTGCTTTGTCCGTCACCGCCTGCACCTCTTATGCCGCGGGCCATGGCCACAAGGACGTGAAACTGTCGGACGCAGGCTATTTCACCGATGGCCACGACATGACGCTCTATACCTTTGACAAGGACGATGCCGGCAAATCCAACTGCAACGCTGGCTGCGCCAAAGCTTGGCCTCCGCTGATCCTCGAAGGCAAAGCTGACGCACTGCCAGAGGGCTTCAGCGTGATTTCCCGCAAAAACGGCGATCAACAGGTAGCTTATAACGACCAACCGCTGTACCTCTGGGTGCAAGACAAGAAGCCTGGTCAAACGACAGGCGACGGCGTCGGAGGCACCTGGCACATCGCAAAGCCTTAATCGGCTTTGCTGGCGGGCGGCTTCCCCGGGCCGCTCGCCGCCCTTTTACGGAGGCCCTTTATGGCCACATTTGATGTGCAGCTTAAGGAGTCGCTCCCGCACCTTTGGAGGTATGGGTTTTCGCTGACCCGTGCGCATCACCAGACAGATGATCTGGTCCAGGACACGGTCGAAAGAGGCATTCTCAAACGCTCCCTCTGGGACGCGCTGCATCCTCTCCGGCCATGGCTCATGAAAATCGAACTCAACATCTTTCGTGACAAATACCGCGCCAAGGCCCGCGCGCAGGAAGTGGCGATGGAGGATGATTTCGACATCGGTGCGGATGATCGCACAATCGAGGCCCGCTCGGAACTGCGTGCTGTGATGAAACGCATGAACGACCTGCCGGACGAGCAACGCCAACCGCTGTTGCTGGTCTCGATTGGCGGTCTCAGCTACGCGCAGGCCGCCGAGGTGCTGGACGTTCCGATTGGGACGATTATGTCTCGGATATCGCGGGCGCGGGCGTTTCTGAACAAAGAAGCGGCCCCTCAGGTGCCCGGCATTCGGAGCGCGACATGACGGACTATCGCAACATAGAAGAGAAGATCAGCGCTTATCTGGACAATCAGATGTCTGAGGCGGATCGCGCAGCGTTTGAAGTCGAGATGGATGGTAACCCAGAGTTGGTTGCCCGCATCGAAAGATGGTCTGCGACCGAACAGCTCTTTGCATCGTCCATCCCAACGCCGTCAGATGCCCATTTGGATGCGCTGCTTTCGGCCAGCACGGCAGCCAATACCAATCGATGGCCCGGCCTGCGGATCGCCGCCATGCTCGTGGTCTTCGCCTTCGGCGGGGTCGGGGGCTATGGCCTCAGCCAATTCACGACAAACCCTCAGACCACCATCATCGTGCAGGCCACAATGGGCGCGACCAACTCTCACCGTGTCTTTGCAGCCGAGAAACGCCACGCGGTCGAAGTGACGGCGGATGAGACAGAACATTTGCAAACCTGGCTTGCCGACCGAATGGGCCGCGAAATGACGGTGCCCAACCTCTCGGCCTTTGGTCTGACTTTCCTCGGCGGACGCATGCTGCCCTTTGATGACCGCGCAGCGGCGCAATACATGTATGAAACCGCGGATGGCAAACGCGTAACCCTTTTCATGACCCGTCTGGATCAGGACGAGAACACCGACGTGCAGGTGCTGGAAGACCAAGGCCTCACGTCCCTAAGGTGGCAAAGCGGCGAATGGGTGTTCATTCTGACTGCACCATTGGAGCAACAGCAATTGGCCCCAATGCAGGTCGAAGTGCGCGATACCCTGCTCTGAAACATAACAACCAAAACAGCTATGCAAATGGCGCATAGCGGCCTGACGCTTTTGGCGATTGTTGGGCTGCGATCTGCGCATTAATTACTGGGGCAAGTGGAGGAGAGATAAACACTGGCCGGGTTCCGGTCACCGTATGAAGGATTAAGTCCATGGCTAACGCTGTATCTGTCGCCCCATCCGCAAACCCAGTTGTCGCCTATGTGCGCTCTGCAATTTCCTCCGTTCAAGAATACCTGGCACGCCGCGCGGAATACAACAAAACCGTCTCCGAGCTGCAGTCCCTGAGCAACCGCGAACTGGCCGATCTGGGCCTGTCCCGCGCGTCCATCTCTAGCATCGCTTACGAGCACGCGTACCTGAAGTAATCAGGCCAACACTCCCCAAATTTTAGTCGCCCTCGCATCGTCGGGGGCGATTTTGTTTTTGAAAGCAGGCTTTCAGCGGGATTGAGTGAGGTTTGTCGACCAACCACCGTAGCCTTGCATTTTCTGCATAGTGCTACAGCGGGAATGTGCGTTGTTTGGGCGCTAACATGGCGCTATCTGGAGCGTGTCAAAAGGACAAACACAAGACTGCCGGAAAATACGTTCCGGTCCGAAATTAAAGGAAAATATCATGGCACAGGCCATCACAAACATCGAAACAGATTTTGGCTTTGCACGTCGCGTGCAGGCTTTCATTGCAACCTATCGCGAAGCACGCCTTGAGCAGCAGAAGTTCAATGAAACTTTCCGCGAGCTCAACGGTCTGAGCGACCGCGAACTGGCCGACATCGGTATCCGTCGGGGCGACATCGAAGACATCGCCCGCGCACATGTTGCAGGCAAGTAAGACCACCACTCACGGTTCAAAGAACGCTCTCAAATCTGAGGGCGTTTTTTTGTGCCTTGGCTTATTCTGAAAGATAGGCCCAGGTCTTTAGGGCGACAGGGGTTGTATCGCAGTTCGCCAGTACAAGATCGCGCGCGACAAACCGTCCCGCCCGCCGGCTTTCAGGAGCGCTTGCCAGGCAAAGATCCGGGGCGGAGGCCAGCCGCAGCTCTGCCGTGTCTGACCAGGTAAACACCTGACCCGCACCGCCTGTGCAACGAGCCAGCGCAAATCCCTTTGAAACATCAAGGCAAAGGTCGTCAAAAGTGGCGGATTTGATTTGCCCCTGATCGTCATGCATGAACTGCACATCCCCGCCGCGAGGTTTGCAGGAATGCAAATGCGCGCGATCAGACAGGCCGCGGCCAACGGTATCCAAGCAATATCCCAGCGCGTCAGGCTCATCCAAATTGTCGGCCAGATATAAAACTGGCGCGGGCGTCTGCAGCGCTGGACTCTCGGCCAAAGCTGCTACCGGCAACATGGCGCATAGGGCGATAGAAACTGCTTTCATGTCGATCTCCTCTGATGGTCAGAGATTAAACGGCGCGCGCGTCAATTTCCGTCGCGCAACCCGTGGCTTATGAACGGTTCCATTAAAGCAGCCCACGCTTGCATTGGTCAAAACGAAGGTCTATACGCCCCCGGTGGCGAGTCTCGTCACAGAATCAACAATCAAGAAAAGCCGTGTTTGGCCCGCTTACGCTTCAGGGGTCAGTTCCGGCAAAGGAGAAGCGATATGAAACTGCACGAGTTGCGTGACAACCCAGGTGCCGCCAAGAAACGTATGCGCGTTGGCCGTGGTCCGGGTTCCGGCAAAGGTAAAATGGGTGGCCGTGGTATCAAAGGCCAAAAATCCCGTTCCGGTGTTGCAATCAACGGTTACGAAGGCGGCCAAATGCCTTTGTACCAACGTCTGCCTAAGCGTGGCTTCAACAAGCCAAACCGCAAGGCATTCGCGGTTGTAAACCTGGGCCTGATCCAGAAATTCATCGACGACAAGAAACTGGACGCAAAAGCGACCATCACCGAGGAAGCTCTGGTTGCTTCCGGTCTGGTTCGCCGCGTGAAAGACGGCATTCGCGTTCTGGCGAAAGGCGAGATTTCCGCGAAAGTGACCATCGAAGTCACCGGCGCATCCAAATCTGCCGTTGAAGCTGTTGAAAAAGCGGGTGGCTCTCTGACAGTCACATCCGCGGCAGCAGCTGAATAAGAGGTTGTGAGCGGGCAATTGACCGCTTACATAGTCCTCTGAGTTTTCTTAGACGCCGCCAGAGCCGAAAGCTCTTGGCGGCGTTCGCATTCAAAGAGAGATCCTAATGGTATCTGCAGCAGAGCAAATGGCGGCGAACACCAGCTGGTCCGCATTGGGCAAAGCGACTGATCTTCGCAACCGCATCTTTTTCACCATCGGGCTGTTGATCGTGTATCGTCTGGGCACCTTTATTCCGGTGCCTGGTATCGACTCGATCGCGCTTCGTGAATTCATGGAACAGGCCGCTGGCGGTATCGGCGGTATCCTGACCATGTTCACCGGCGGCGCCTTGGGCCGGATGGGGATCTTTGCTCTGGGCATTATGCCTTATATTTCGGCCTCGATTATCGTTCAGCTTCTGACCTCGATGGTTCCAGCCCTGGAGCAATTGAAAAAAGAAGGCGAGCAGGGCCGCAAGAAAATCAACCAATACACCCGCTATGGCACGGTGTTCCTGGCGACGTTGCAGTCCTACGGTCTGGCCGTGTCCCTGCAGTCCGGTGAGCTTGTTACCAACCCGGGCGGCTTCTTTATCGTTTCCTGCATGGTCACGCTCGTGGGCGGCACCATGTTCCTGATGTGGCTGGGTGAGCAGATCACTGCGCGCGGCATCGGTAACGGTATCTCTCTGATCATCTTCGTCGGCATTATCGCCGAGATCCCAGCGGCTCTGGCGCAGTTCTTTGCCTCTGGCCGCTCTGGTGCGATCAGCCCTGCTGTGATCGTTGGCGTGATTGTTATGGTCGTCTCCACCATCGCCTTCGTGGTCTTCATGGAGCGCGCGCTGCGCAAGATCCACATCCAATACCCACGCCGTCAGGTCGGGATGAAGATGTATGACGGTGGCTCTTCCCACCTGCCTGTTAAGGTCAACCCATCAGGCGTTATCCCTGCGATCTTCGCGAGCTCTCTGCTCCTGCTGCCGACCACGATCTCGACCTTCTCTGGCAACAACACCGGTGCGATTATGTCGACCATTCTGGCCTATTTTGGTCCCGGTCAGCCGTTGTACCTGTTGTTCTTCGCTGGCATGATCGTCTTCTTCGCGTATTTCTATACCTTCAACGTCTCCTTCAAAGTCGATGACGTTGCAGACAACCTGAAGAACCAAAACGGCTTTATTCCTGGCATTCGTCCAGGCGCGAAAACGGCCGAGTATCTTGAGTATGTTGTGAACCGCGTCTTGGTTCTGGGTGCTGGCTACCTTGCGGCAGTTTGTCTCCTTCCAGAGATTCTCCGTGGCCAACTGGCAATTCCTTTCTATTTTGGCGGCACCTCCGTGCTGATCGTTGTCTCGGTCACCATGGACACCATTCAACAGGTCCAAAGCCACTTGCTGGCGCATCAATATGAAGGCCTGATCGAGAAATCACAGCTGCGCGGAAAAGGGAAACGACGCGGCAAAAAGGGAGCTGCTCGTCGATGAACATTATTCTGCTTGGCCCACCGGGCGCAGGTAAAGGGACCCAAGCGGGTCATCTGGTTGAAACCCGCGATATGATCCAACTGTCCACTGGCGACATGCTGCGTGCCGCCAAGACGTCTGGAACTGAAATGGGCAAGCGCGTGGCCGAGGTCATGGACCGCGGCGAGCTGGTCACCGACGAGATCGTCATCGGCCTGATCCGCGAAAAGCTGGAAGGCGACAAGAAGGGCGGCTTCATCTTTGACGGCTTCCCTCGGACGCTCGCGCAAGCCGATGCGCTTGAGGCGCTGCTGAATGAGTTTGGCGAAAAGCTGGATGCGGTGATCGAGATGCAGGTTGAGGATGATGTCCTTGTTGACCGCATCGTAGGTCGCGCACGTGACGCAGTTGCGGCTGGTGGCACAGCGCGGGCGGATGACAATGAGGAAAGCCTCAAGATCCGTCTGATGGAATATTACAAAAAGACCAGCCCGCTGATTGGCTACTACCACGCCAAGGGCGATCTGCAGTCCATCGACGGGCTTGCATCAATCGAAGAGGTTCAGGGCTCAATCGCCAAGATCCTCGGCTAGATCTAGCCAAAGAGTATACGAAAAGCCCTCGGATTTCCGGGGGCTTTTTCTTTTTTCGAACTTTCTCAAAAAAGTTTTGAATAGTTTTCCGACCCGGCGCGTTGACCTCTCAGAACGGAATACGACGGAATACAAATCCTTGGGAGGAAAGACTATGAAAAAACTGATGACAGCAGCCGTAGCAGCTATGGTTCTGGCAGCACCGGCCTTTGCTGGGGGGCACGCGGCCTGGAAATCTGTCGGCGACGAAAGCCTGATCGCTTTTGGCTCTGTGAAAAAAGATGTGGTCGGCGAAGTTCACACCTTTAGCGAAGTTGCGGGCACCGTCAGCGACAGCGGCGACGTTGCGATCACCATTCACCTGGGCTCTGTTGAAACCAATATCGACATCCGCAACGAGCGTATGATCGAACATGTCTTCAAGGGTATGGACGCTGTTGCCGAACTGAATGGCTCTGTCGATATGGACGACGTGAGCGAGCTTGCTGTGGGCGCGACCACTGTCACAGATTTCGAAGGCACGCTCAGCCTTGCAGGTGTCACCTCGGACATCGAAACCGAGCTTTTTGTTGCGCGTCTTTCTGAGGACCGCGTTCTGGTCACAACCTCTGACATCATCATGCTGTCCACCGCCGATATCGGCGTGAATGCAGGCGTGGACAAGCTGATGGAGCTGGCCAAGCTCCCAGGCATCACACGTGTCAGCCCAGCGACCGTTCGCATGGTCTTTGAAAAGTAATCCCACCGTCCCGGGGTGTCGCGTCCCCATGAGGCACCCCGGGGCAAATTGGAGTATGACGATGAAGAAAATTGCACTTATGGCAGCGGCACTGGCCGCTCTGTCGACAGCGGCCATGGCAGAAGGCGATATCAAGGCCGGCAAGAAGGTTTTTAAGAAATGCAAAGCCTGCCACAGCCTGAAACCTGCGGACAACAAAGTTGGACCAACGCTGTTCAACATCATTGATGCAGCCTCTGGCGCGAACCCGGATTTTCGCTACTCCAAGGCGATGGCCGAGGCGGGTTTGACCTGGGACGTAGAAACCCTGTCGGCGTTTCTGACCAAGCCCAAGGATGTTGTGCCTCGAACCTCGATGGCGTTTTCAGGTCTGAAAAAGCCCGAGCAAGTTGACGACTTGATCGCCTATTTGCAGAGTGAAATGGAAGCCGAGTAGTCCAAGAAAGCCTCTTACTGCGAAATGCTAAGATCTTTGCGTCGCCAGAACCCTCACAAGGAGGTTCAAGCTGGATTGCCCGAGGTCTTCCCCCGTATCTGGCGCTATGCGTTTTCCCTCACGGGATCCAGAGACGGCGCGGATGACCTCGCCCAGGCAGCCTGTCTGCGCGCGATTGAAAAGGCCAGCCAGTTTAAGGTGGGCTCGCATTTGGACCGTTGGATGTTTCGGATTACGCATAATCTTTGGATCAGTGAATTGCGCAAAGACAGGGTTCGCAAAGGAGGGGGGCTGCCGGTGATCGACGTATCCGAGATTCCCGATCCGGCGCAAAACCCGGAACGTGCATATGATCGCAAAGAGGTACTGAAATCTGTGCTAGACTTGCCAGAGGCCCAGCGGGCCACGGTATTTCTGGTCTATGTCGAAGGCTACTCTTACAAGGCTGCGGCAGAAATACTAAATATACCCTTGGCAACGGTGATGAGCCGCCTTGCCACCGCACGCGCAAATTTGGGACGCAAGTTTCGCGACCACGAAGGATTGAGCAATGCAAGATAGACATTTCTCGGACGAAGAACTCGTCGCCTTTCTGGACGGCGAAGAGGATTACGCGCCCGTCGATGCGATCCGCGAAGCTTTGCGGACGGATAGCGCCTTGGCTGCACGTCTGGATGCGCTCAAACTGGATATGGACGCACTGGCGGACAGTTTTGATCTGTTGCAGGCGCCGGAGTTAGAACTAGAGGCGATGACTCCCGCCGCTCCCCGCCGTGCTTGGGGGGCGCTTGCTGTCGCGGCCAGCCTTGCACTGGCGATTGGGTTTGGCGCTGGGTCGTGGAATGCGTCCAAGCCTCTAGAGGGCTGGGTGGCCTATGTGGCGGCCTATCAGGCGCTTTATACCCATGCCACGCTGGATCACATCGCGCAGACACCAGAACAGCATGCCGCCGAACTGGATCGCGTGTCCTCAGTGATCGGCAAGGATTTTGCGCTCGAGCAACTGACGGCCTTCCCTGAAGTGGACTACAAACGCGCGCAGGTGCTGGCCTTCGAGGGGCGCCCTTTGGTGCAATTGGCCTTCGCCAGCAAAACCGGGGTTCCGATTGCGTTGTGCATCATTCGGTCGGACGACCCCGAGATGGCTGCAGGATTGGTCGAAACAATGCGCCTTGAGGGCCTCAGCTCTGCCGTCTGGAGTCACGGTGACTATGAATACCTTCTGATCGGCGGCACCGAAGACGGATTGATCAAACGCATGGGGCAGGCCTTTCAATCCATGGAGATCTGACCTATCTGACGACAGAGCTTTGGTGAATTTTGCCGAGCGCAAGGAATAGGTTGATAAACGGTTGACCCAGCCTTGTTTCCCCCTTAAAGCAACCCATCTCCTTCGGAGAATCAAATTCGGCAACGTGGGTCGCTCCCACCGCGCAGAGCACCTCGATCAGCTATAGCCCGACGGTATAAACGCCTCGGGCTTATGTTGTGAAAAAAGGTTCTGGAGCTACGGAACCGCAACGAAAAGGAAAGACATACGTGGCACGTATTTCTGGCGTGAACATCCCGACGCATAAGCGCGTCCCGATCGCCCTCACTTATATCACCGGCATTGGCCATACTTCCGCGAAAGCGATCTGCGAAGCAGTCAACATCGACGAAACCCGTCGTGTGAACGAACTGTCTGACGCAGAGGTTCTGGCCATCCGCGAGCACATCGACGCAAACTACACCGTAGAAGGTGACCTGCGCCGCGAAGTGCAAATGAACATCAAACGCTTGATGGACCTGGGCTGCTACCGCGGTCTGCGTCACCGTCGTAACCTGCCGGTTCGCGGTCAGCGTACCCACACCAACGCTCGTACTCGCAAAGGCCCTGCAAAGGCCATTGCTGGTAAGAAGAAATAAGGGAGGGTCTGACCAATGGCACGTGATCGTCGCGTAACCAAGCGTAAGGAACGGAAAAACATCGCAGCAGGCGTTGCGCATGTGAACTCTTCCTTCAACAACACCAAGATCCTGATCTCTGACGTTCAGGGCAACGCAATTTCCTGGTCCTCTGCTGGCACCATGGGCTTTAAAGGCTCTCGTAAGTCTACGCCTTATGCTGCTCAGATGGCTGCGGAAGACGCGGGCAAAAAAGCACAAGAGCATGGCGTTAAGACCCTTGAGGTCGAAGTTCAGGGTCCAGGTTCTGGCCGTGAATCCGCGCTGCGCGCTCTGGCTGCGATCGGTTTCAACATCACTTCTATCCGTGATGTGACCCCAATCGCGCACAACGGCTGCCGCCCACCAAAGCGTCGCCGCGTATAATAGACCTACTCGCTGGGGCCCTGCATTTTTGCACGGCCCCAGTCCGTCATTTTGAAACCTCGGGCGTTTGACCCTGATTGATCATGGGGGTTGAACAAGAATGGAGGGACGCATGATCCACAAAAACTGGGCAGAACTTATCAAGCCAACCCAGCTTGAAGTTAAACCGGGCAATGACCCGATGCGCACTGCGACTGCCATCGCAGAACCTCTGGAGCGCGGCTTTGGCCTGACGCTCGGCAACGCGCTGCGCCGCGTTCTGATGAGCTCGCTGCAAGGTGCGGCCATCACCTCCGTTCAGATCGACAACGTTCTGCACGAGTTCTCTTCTGTTGCGGGCGTTCGCGAAGACGTCACCGACATCATCCTGAACCTCAAGCAGGTTGCTCTGCGCATGGAAGTCGAAGGCCCTAAGCGTCTTTCGATCAATGCCAAGGGCCCTGGTGCGGTCACTGCGGGTGATATCTCTGATTCTGCGGGCATCGAAGTTCTGAACAAAGAGCACGTGATCTGTCACCTCGATGACGGCGCGGATCTCTACATGGAACTGACCGTCAACACCGGCAAAGGCTATGTCTCTGCGGACAAAAACAAGCCAGAGGATGCACCAATTGGCCTGATGCCAATCGACGCGATCTATTCTCCGGTCAAGAAAGTCTCCTATGACGTTCAGCCGACCCGTGAAGGTCAGGTTCTGGACTATGACAAGCTGACGCTGAAAATCGAAACCGATGGCTCCATCACCCCTGAGGACGCTCTGGCCTTCGCCGCGCGCATCCTTCAGGACCAACTGTCCATCTTCGTGAACTTCGACGAACCAGAAGCTGCTGGCCGTCAGGACGAAGACGATGGTCTTGAGTTCAACCCGCTTCTGCTGAAGAAAGTGGACGAGCTGGAACTGTCCGTGCGTTCCGCAAACTGCCTGAAGAACGACAACATCGTTTACATCGGCGATCTGATCCAGAAGACCGAAGCAGAAATGCTGCGTACGCCGAACTTCGGCCGCAAGTCTCTGAACGAGATCAAAGAAGTGCTGTCTGGCATGGGTCTGCACCTCGGCATGGACGTGGACGACTGGCCACCAGACAACATCGAAGATCTGGCTAAGAAATTCGAAGACGCGTTTTAACGCGTCGGTGGGGTGAAACCCCACCCTACGAAAACCCGGTAGGGTGGGGTTTCACCCCACCACACCTCAAATGCCCGGACATCCGGGGACATATGGGCAATCCCGCCCCAAGGAGAGCGACCGACACGCATCGGAAGCCAGACAAAGTACAGCCCACCCAAGGGCACTGAAAAAGGAATGAAATTATGCGTCACGCACGTGGTTACCGCCGCCTGAACCGTACACATGAACACCGTAAAGCGATGTTCGCGAACATGGCGGGCTCTCTGATCGAACATGAACAGATCAAAACAACTCTGCCAAAAGCAAAAGAACTGCGCCCGATCGTTGAAAAACTGATCACCCTGGGCAAGCGCGGCGATCTGCACGCACGCCGTCAGGCAGCCGCCCAGCTGAAGCAAGACAAGCATGTTGCGAAACTGTTTGAGGTGCTTGGCCCACGTTTCGCAGAGCGTAAGGGTGGCTACATCCGCGTTCTCAAAGCGGGCTTCCGCTATGGCGACATGGCGCCAATGGCGATCATCGAATTCGTAGAGCGCGACGTTGATGCAAAAGGCGCAGCTGACAAAGCACGTCTGGCCGAAGAAGAAGCGGCTGCAGAATAAGCAAAGAGCTTAAAGATTTGACGAAGAACCCCTGTTCGCCTGAACGGGGGTTTTTCTTTTGGGCGTCTGTGCTTTAGACGAGTCATCGTGCAACAAAGGGTGGCTCACATGTCGTTTCGAATGTCCGTTTTTGACATCCAGGGTTTGGCCTTTGGGATTCTCATGGCCAGTCTTGGCGTGGTATTTCTGAAATCTGCGGGTTTGGTCACGGGGCAAACCGCAGGGATAGCTTTGCTGCTCTCCTATGTCTTGCCAATCGGCTTTGGTCCGTTGTTTTTCGCAATTGGTTTCCCATTTTTGCTCTTGGCCTGGTCTAAACGCGGCGCGGTGTTTGCCTTTCGCACGGTCATTGCCTTGCTGGGGATCTCTTACCTGTCCCAGGTTCTCAGTGGTCTGATCGTGTTTGAACAGCTCAGCCCGGTGCTGGCTGCCATTCTCGGAGGGGCCACCAGCGGCGCAGGTCTTATCGCGATTTTTCGGCACAATGCCTCGGCCGGAGGTATGACGATCCTTGGCATACTGATCGAGCAAAGAACCGGCTTTAAAGCTGGCTGGTTCCAGCTTTGTATCGACGCGCTGGTGTTCCTTGCATCGGCCTTTGTGCTTTCTCCGACCCAGCTGATCTATTCGCTTTTGGGCGCAGTGATTACCAATATGGCCATCGTCTGGAATTTCGACGTTGCTCAAAGCACCACCGGGCGCCCCGGCTATGGGCGGTCAAGCAATGACGGTGGTTAAGGCAGTAAAGCGCTTATTTTGCCCCGACTAACCCACGCGCTTTGCGTCGGTTATGACGGTTGTAAATAATCCGAGCGACGATATTGGCGTAGCCCCAACTGCAGATGTGATAGATCCCAGGCACACGGGCGATCCGAGCCGCTAAGCGATAACGGGGCATCTGCTCCCACAGGACGAGAAACGCATCCCAGCCGACAAAGAGTTGTCCCTTGTGCATCACATGCAAAAGACGGGTCGCCTCATCCTCTGTGACACCCCATTCAGCCAGGTCGATTTGGTTGAGGTCTTCAAACCCGACTGGCAGGTCACGCTGTTTCGAGTAGTCCTCATAGTGGCACATCTCGGCGCTACAGACCGGGCAATCGCCATTATAAAGCGCGCGGGTGTCGGGGGACTGGGACATGGTCTTTCTCCACCTGTTTCACCTCAGATATAGGTCGCAGCTATGGTGACGGCAACGCGCAAGGACGTCTTGCCGCATCTCCTCTGGTCTGAGACCCAGAAATTATTGCTCCACTTCCTTGGGGCTTTTGTGCAGGTTAACGGCAGCCAGACATAGGACGCCCAAATGCCGCTTACTCTTCCAGAAAAAATCGAAGGCCCAGCCGCTTGGATCGGCGCAGATATGCAAAGCAAACAAGATCTCTGGCTCTATCATCTTTCCCCGACCGAGATCGCCGACATAGAGGCCGCAGCACGTCACTATCTGTCTTTGGGCCGCGATATCGGTGAAATCCGCCAAGAGGATTTTCCTCTGCGGGTGTTTGACGCACATTTGGCCGCCCTGACGCAAACCCTGATCAATGGCCACGGTTTCGAAGTCCTGCGGGGACTGCCGATAGAGCAATACACACAAGAAATGTGCGCCGCGATCTTCTGCGGGATTGGCGCGCATTTGGGGTCAGCGCGGTCACAGAATGCGGATGGGCATATATTGGGGCATGTACGTAATATTGGCGCGGATCCAAATGACCCGAACTCACGCATTTACCAGACAGCAGCGCGTCAGACCTTTCATACAGACAGCGCGGATATCGTTGGCCTCATGTGTTTGCGCGAAGCCAAAGAGGGCGGGGACTCGCTCTTGGTCAGTGCGGAAAGCATCTACAACCGCATGCGCGCGGAACGTTTGGACCTGCTGGAGCTCTTGTTTGACCCGATCGCCACCGACCGTCGCGGAGAGGTGCCCGAGGGGATGGAGCCCTTTATGACCATCCCGCCGCTGATCTGGCATGAGGGCAAGCTGACCGTGTTTTATCAACGGCAATATATCGACAGCGCCCAGCGTTTCCCCGAGGCAATGCGTCTGACGCCGGCCCATATCGAGGCGCTGGATATGTTTGATGATCTGGCCAACGATCCGAGCCTTCACCTGACTATGCGCCTTGCGCCAGGAGATTTGCAGTTCGTCTATAATCACGCGCAGCTTCACGACCGTACTGGTTTCACTGATTGGCCCGATCCTGCCCAGCGGCGGCATTTGTTCCGACTGTGGCTGTCTCCGACCGGAGATCGTCCGCTACCCGAAGTGTTCAAACAACGTTATGGCAGCATCGAGATTGGCAATCGTGGTGGGATTATCACCTCAAAGACCCGGCTTCACGCACCGCTCGATTGATCCGTCAGGAGTTTACGCAGATCGCCTCTGATGATCTTGCTCGTAGTGGTCAGGGGCATCTGTTTGATGAAATGCAGCTCGCGGGGATACTCATAGGCGGCCAGTCGCGTCTTTACATAATTGCTGATGTCCTGCGCCAGCTCGTCTGAGGGTGCAAAGCCCTCAGCCAGTTGGATGAAACCGGTCACGATCTCTCCGCGCAACTCGTCCGGTTTGCCTACCACGCCTGCCATGGCCACGGCTGGATGGGTCAGAAGACAATGCTCGATTTCTGCAGGGCCAATGCGATAGCCGCTCGAATTGATCACATCATCATCGCGCCCCACAAACGCAATGCGACCGCTGGGTGTTTTGCGCCCCTGATCTCCGGTCAAAAGCCATTTCACGCCATCCACGGTCCGGAATTTCTCTGACGTGGCTTCGGGACGGTTCCAATAGCGGAGAAACATTACCGGGTCAGGCGAGCGCACTGCGATATCGCCTTGTTCGTCGACCCCAAGCGGCTCGCCGGTTTCCGCGTCAAGCACGTCGACCTCGTGACCCGGGACAGCAAACCCCATAACGCTGGGTTCGGGTGCTGCAAGATCCGCACAAGACGACACGATCATGTTGCATTCGGTCTGCCCGTAAAACTCGTTGATGGTAACACCCAGCGCTTTTTGGCCCCATGCGATCAATTCTTCACCCAGCGCTTCTCCGCCGCTCGCGACTGAGCGCATCTTGATCCCGAATTTTTCGGCATCGGGATATTGGCGCATCATTTTGATCGCGGTTGGGGGCAGAAATGCATTTCGAATGCCCTGAGATTTGATCAAGTCAAACGCCGCCTCGGCACTGAATTTCTGGAACCTGCAGGCCACCACGGGCACCCCGTGGTGCAGAGCGGGCAAGAGCACATCCAGCAAGCCTCCGATCCAGGCCCAATCGGCGGGAGTCCAGATTTTGTCCTCCGGCTTTGGAAAGAAATCGTGGCTCATCTCGATCCCGGGCAGATGCCCAAGCAAAACCCGATGCGCATGCAGAGCGCCTTTAGGGTTGCCTGTTGTGCCCGAAGTATAGATCAGAACCGCAGGATCGTCGGCGCGGGAATTCACAGGCGCAAAAGATGTGCGTTGCACGGCAGAGGCTTCGTGAAATCCGATAATATCTCCATCGGGGCCGTCGATTGAAATGATCGTTTTCAAGGCGGGCAGATCTTGGCGAATGCTCTCAAGCACCTCGGCCATTTGCGCATTCGTAACGACGACCGAGGCGCCGGAATCCTGTAGCCGATAGGCCAAAGCGTCCGGCCCAAACAGCGTAAACAAGGGCTGCGCAATCCCGCCCATCTTATAGATCGCGATGTGACTAACCGCGGCCTCAAGGCACTGTGGCAAAAGCACGCCAATCCGGTCGCCCTGCTGCGCGCATCCGGACAGAACATGCGCGAAGCGAGAGGACATTTGGCGCAGATCTTCGAAGGAATACTCGCGCGCCTCGCCCTCAGCATCGATATCGATCAAGGCCAGCCGATCAGGCTCGACGCTCGCCCATTTGTCGCAAACGTCGACGCCAATATTATAGAACTCTGGCACATCCCATTGAAACGCCTCGCGCGTCGCAGCGATCGTAGCTTCACGGTTTAGCATCTGTCCCTCCCATTAAATGAACGATTGTTCATTTTCGCAAAAGTGAGCGAACATAGAAGGGCTGTCAAGCGCAGCCTGCAAATCGTCCAAAAGTTTATAGATCTAAACGTAACTCTAAGAGGCATTTTTGGGGAGAACCGTTGACCTGTTAGGGGCGGCGTTTAAAAGTCTCTTAGCTATTTGCCAAAACAGGAACTGCCCCATGTCTCTGCGCCCCCTCGGACTCGTTGTCACCGCTGCCGCCTTGGCCGTACCCGTCATCTGGTGGCCAGGTATTGCGCAGGGTCGGGATGTGATCGCGCTGTTCAGTCAGTATCTTGGCATTTGGGCTTTGATTGCCATGGCACTCTTGCAAGTGATTGCCACCCGCTGGCCCGGTGTCGAAGCCATCTTCGGCGGCTTGGATCGCGGGTATATCCTGCACAAATGGCTGGGGATTGGCGCCATGGCTGCAATCCTATTGCACGACACGATTGACGCGGAAATGGATGGTCTTGGGCGCGAAACCGCCTTGGTGGAACTGGCCGAAACCCTCGGAGAACTCAGCCTCTATGGCATCCTGATCCTTGTCGTGATCACCATCGCGACCTTCATTCCCTATCACCTCTGGCGCTGGACCCACCGTTTGATGGGGTTCTTCTTTATGGCAGGGGCGTTCCACTATCTGTTTATCCTCAAGCCATTCGCGAACGGAGACCCGCTGGGCCTTTATACAAGTGCCTTCTGCGCCCTCGGGATTGTCGCGTTCGTCTATCGCCTGTTGCCTGCAGGTATGCGCAGCTCCAAACGTTATGAGGTCTCTGACATCACAGAAACCGGCAATGCGATGGCGATCACGATGACGCCAAAGGGTCGTGCTCTGCGTCACAAGGCTGGCCAATTCGCCTTCCTCAGCATCGAAGGAGCCGAGCCGCATCCTTTCACGATCTCAAGCGCCCCGCGAGAGGATGGCAGCATTCGCATGACCGTGGCAAAATTGGGCGACTATACCAATCGCATGGCGCGGACCCTGAAAACAGGAACAGCTGTGCGGCTTGAAGGCCCTTTCGGGCATTTCGAACGCCGCAACACGCAAGACCCGGAGCTTTGGATTGCCGCAGGCGTTGGCATCACGCCCTTCCTGGCCTGGTCCGAAGCGCTTGATCCGGCAAGCGGCCCTGTGCATCTGGTCTATTGTATCCGCGACGAGGCCTCTGCCGCGCATCTGACGCAACTCAACGAGCTGGCTTTGGCCAAACCCAACCTGACCCTGCATATCCAAAACTCTGCGACGGATGGTCGGGCGACGGCCGATAGCATTCTGGCGAAAACCGGCGTTTCTACGGATCGCCTGACAGTGGCATTCTGCGGCCCAATGCAAATGCGCAAATCCCTGATCGAGGGTTTCCGTCGCGTGGGTGTTTCTCCCTCTCGTTTCAAATTCGAAGAATTCGAGATCCGCACCGGCATTGGTCTGCGACGTCTTGCGGCCTTCTTGTTTGAACGTGTGGTTGCGCCAAAACGCACCTAGGCTTCATCTTGCCAAAAATACTCATTCTAACGGACAGGCCGGGGCATCGCCTCGGCCTTGCTGTCTCTTGCAATGCGCGCGCCTCCTGCGCATATCAAAACGACTACGATCCAACCAAGGCCTCCCTATGATCCGCGCAACCCTTGCTGCCGTCTCTCTTGTCTTCGCCACTCTGGCATCTGCGGAAACCAAAGTCCCGACGAGCCAAGTGGAAATCCAACTTGGCTTTGCGCCTTTGGTGAAGGAGGCCGCTCCCGCTGTGGTCAATATCTACGCCAAACGTGTGGTCGAGACGCGCCAAAGCCCGTTTCAAGGTGATCCCTTCTTTCAAAACCTGTTTCGCGATTTCGGCACCACGCGGCCGCAGGTGCAGAACTCATTGGGATCTGGCGTGATCCTGTCAGGCGAAGGCATCGTCGTGTCCAACTATCACGTCGTCGGCATGGCAACGGATATCCGTGTTGTCCTCAACGACCGCCGCGAGTTCGCAGCACGTGTTCTGTTGGGGGATCAGCAAAGCGACCTCGCGATCCTTCAATTGATCGACGCGCCGAAAGACATGCCGCACCTCACTTTGCGCGACAGCGACACCGTCGATGTCGGAGAGCTTGTCCTGGCAATCGGCAACCCATTCGGCGTCGGCCAAACTGTGTCCAGCGGCATTGTGTCAGGCCTTGCGCGGTCTGGCACTGCGGCGGGCGCGGGGCAGGGGTATTTTCTGCAAACTGACGCACCGATCAACCCGGGCAACTCGGGCGGCGCTTTGATTGACGTCAACGGAGACCTCATCGGCATCAACACGCGTATTCTGACGCGGTCGGGCGGCAGCAATGGCATCGGTTTCGCCATTCCCACAAATCTGGTCGCGCAATTTGTGGCGCAAGCCAAGGCCGGTAACGACAGCTTCCAACGTCCCTGGGCCGGCGCCTCTGGCCAGCCCGTCGATGCGGATATGGCCGAAAGCCTCGGGATGGATCGCCCTGGAGGCATCGTGATTTCCTCGCTGCACGAGGCCAGCCCCTTGCGTGATGCGGGGCTCGCACCGGGCGACGTGATCCTTGCGGTGGATGGTCAGCCGGTGAATACAGGGTCCGAGATGATTTTCCGCATGTCGGTGGCCGGGCTTGGCTCTGAAGCGGATCTGACTGTGTTGCAGAAGGGGCGCGCGCAAATCGTGACGGTCTCTCTGACCGCTCCACCCGAAATCCCGGCGCGCGAGACGATCACCACGGGCAGACGTTCGGCCATTCCAGAGGTGACCTTATCCAATATCAACCCAGCCGTCATCGCCAGCTCTCGGCTGCCGCTTGGGGCCGAAGGCGTTGTAATCGAAGATCCCGGCCCCTCGGGCGCGCGGGCTGGTTTGCGCGCTGGGGATATCCTGCGCGCGGTCAACGGCGAAGAAACGCCCGACACGAAATCTGCCCAACGCGCCTTGCGTAATGCCGGTAGCCGTATCACCTTGGCGATCGAGCGTGGGGGTCAACAGATTCTCATGCGCTTCAGGCTCTAACCCCAAGGCGACCCCAATGGCCGATCTCTTCGGAGACCCTCAGACCCAGACCCAAGACACAGCCCCGCGCCCCTTGGCAGATCGCTTGCGCCCACAGTCTTTGGGCGAGGTGATTGGACAAGAGCAGGTTCTAGGGCCCGATGCGCCCTTGGGCGTGATGCTGGACGCGGGCAGCCTGAGTTCGCTGATTTTCTGGGGGCCACCGGGCGTTGGTAAAACCACCATTGCGCGGCTTTTGGCGCAGGAAACGGATCTGCATTTCGTCCAGATCTCGGCGATCTTTACGGGTGTGCCAGAGCTG
This sequence comes from Cognatishimia activa, assembly GCF_017798205.1. Lineage (NCBI taxonomy): Bacteria > Pseudomonadati > Pseudomonadota > Alphaproteobacteria > Rhodobacterales > Paracoccaceae > Cognatishimia > Cognatishimia activa. Next base: position 1,933,461 of record NZ_CP060010.1, read on the forward strand.
CGAAAAGTTTTCGAGGCAGCCAAGATCAGGCGGGCAAACGGGCAGGGAACCCTTTTGTTCGTGGACGAGATCCACCGCTTCAACAAAGCTCAGCAGGACGGGTTCCTGCCGCATATGGAAGACGGCACGATCCTTTTGGTGGGCGCGACCACCGAAAACCCGAGTTTTGAACTGAACGCCGCTGTTCTGTCGCGGTCGCAGGTCTTGGTTCTTGAACGCCTGAAGCTCTCAGATCTGGAACGTTTGGCGCAGCGCGCCGAGACGGAACTGGGCAAAGCGCTCCCGCTTGAAGGCGCGGCGCGTGAGGCTTTGCTTGAGATGGCCGACGGCGACGGCCGTGCTTTGCTCAATCTGATCGAACAGGTTGCGGCCTGGAAAGTCGACGGCAAGCTCTCAACCGATCAATTGGCGACGCGTCTGATGAAACGGGCGGTGAACTACGACAAGTCGGGGGATGAGCACTACAACCTGATTTCAGCGCTGCATAAGTCGGTGCGGGGATCCGATCCCGACGCAGCTCTTTACTGGTTTGCGCGGATGCTTGAGGGGGGCGAAGACCCACGATTTCTGGCGCGACGGCTGGTGCGTATGGCCGTCGAGGACATCGGTCTCGCCGACCCGCAGGCACAGGCGGTTTGCTTGCAGAGCTGGGAGACCTACGAGCGGCTTGGCTCGCCAGAGGGGGAATTGGCCCTGTCGCAAGCCGTGGTCTATCTGGCGCTCGCCCCCAAGAGCAACGCGAACTACGTGGCCTACAAGGCCGCACGCAAAGCGGCCAAAAAGACAGGGTCGATGATGCCGCCGAAGCATATCCTGAATGCGCCGACAGGCCTGATGGAGGAACAGGGCTATGGGGCGGGGTATGCCTATGATCACGACGCAGAGGACGGCTTCTCGGGGCAGAACTATTTCCCCGAGGGCATGAAGCGCCCAGAATTTTATACTCCGGTTGAGCGTGGTTTTGAACGCGATCTTGCCAAACGCGTCGCCTATTTCGCCAAACTGCGGGCACAGCGTGGTAAGGGCTAATAATCCGAGGTCTCAGTCGGTGTTTTCGATGTTTGAACCTAGCGTTCGAGTTTGATAGCGCAAGGCCATCGGCCAGAGACTCGCGTCCCGGCCAGCAACCTAAAAATACGAGGCGACAATGAAAGTCGGATTTCTTTACGAGCACCCCACCTGGTCTGATGATCTGCGGACATGTTTTGCGAAAAACGGGATTGAGCTTGTTGCGATCAATGTTGCCGATGCAGCCTTTCTGACATCGAAATCTGATTTCGATTTCGACCTCTGCATCAACCGCGTGAATATGATGCCCTCTGAAGGGCGCGCCTCTTCGGTTGCGGCACATACGCTGCATGTTCTTCATTTGATGGAGAGCCTGGGTATCGAGGTCATTAACGGCTCACAGGCGCATTTCGTCGGAGCCTCCAAGGCCGTGCAAAACGGGATCTTTGAAAGCCTTGGGCTGGATTGCCCGAAATCCGTCGCCATCTACCGCCCCGAAGACGCCCCTGCCGCCGCCGAGACCATCGGCTTTCCTGTGATCGTTAAGCCTAATATTGGTGGTTCCGGATCTGGTGTGGCGCGGTTTGATACGGCGCAAGAGCTGCGTGATGCGATAGCTGACGGCAGCTTGGATCTGGGCATCGACGGCACCGGACTTGTGCAGGAATACATCCGCTCGGACGGCCATGTGTACCGTGTGGAAATTCTGGACGGGGCACTGTTTTACAGCATTCGCCAGCAGGTGGTGGAAAACCAGTTCAACTATTGCGCCGCAGATGGCTGCAGCATCAGCTTTGACGAAGAACCCGCAGCCGATGACTTTGATATGTGCGTGATTGGCAATGACGGCATCGTCGCCAACGAAGTGCCCGCCGAGATTCTGCAAAATGTTCTGGATATCTGTGCCAAATCCAAAGCCGACATTGGTGGCGTCGAGTATTTCCTGCGCGAAGACTCTGGCAGCGCCTGTTTCTATGACTTTAACCCCTATTCCAACTTCGTCGGCAACGGCGAGGCTCTGTTCGGCTTTTCGCCTGAGCAACGTTTTGTGGATTTCGTGAAATCTCGGATGGGCTAAGGGTCCGGACCCGTCCCCAAGGTTGACAAAAGCCGAGGCAGGGGCGAGAGAGCCGGGATGTTTTTGAACCTGACATATGTGGCGCTGGGCGGAGCCTTGGGCGCAGTGATGCGCTATCTTGCGGGGCTGGGCGTGATCCGCCTTGTCGGAACCGGATTTCCGCTGGGCGTTGTCACTGTGAATATTGTCGGGTCGTTTCTGATGGGGCTTTTCGTGGTCTTTGCCCATCGCAAGGGGATCATGCATCTGAGCCCTTTGGTGATGACGGGGTTTTTGGGCGGGTTCACTACCTTCTCGGCCTTTTCTCTAGAGGCGGTGACCCTGTTTGAAAAAGGTCAGACGGGGGCTGCAGCCTTCTATGTGGCTCTGTCGGTCGGGGCGTCGATTGCGGCGCTGGTCTTGGGGCTTTGGATCGCTCGGGGGATTTGGGCATGATTGGCGTGCAAACGATTGAAGTCGCGGTGGGCGATGCGGATATGCGTCTGGATCGCTGGCTGAAGGCGACTTTCCCGCAGCTGAACCAGATCCGCATCGAAAAAATGTGTCGCAAAGGCGAGCTCCGTGTGGATGGCGGGCGGGTGAAACCTGCGACGCGGCTTGAGGCGGGTCAGATGGTGCGCGTGCCGCCCCTACCGGATAAAGCGCCAGAGCCGAAACCGCGCAGCAATCGTATCTCGGCAGCCGATGAAAAGCTGATCCAATCCTGTGTGATTTATCGTGACGATCACATTATTGCTTTGAACAAACCTCCGGGTCTGCCGACCCAAGGCGGCAGCAAGCAGACGCGCCATGTGGACGGCCTTTCTGAGGCATTGAAGTTTGGCTACGAGGAAAAGCCGCGCCTTGTGCATCGGCTGGATAAGGACACATCGGGCGTACTGCTGCTGGCGCGCACGCGGCAGGCGGCGCAGGCCCTGACGTCATCGATCCGCCACCATGCCACGCGCAAGATTTACTGGGCCGTGGTGGCTGGCGTGCCGACGCCTTACCTGGGCGAAATCAAATATGGGCTCGTCAAAGCTCACGGCCATGGCAAACGCGGTGAAGGCGAGAAGATGCATGCGGTGCATCCGCGCGATGTGGGCTCAACACCGGGCGCAAAACGCGCGTTGACGCAATATGCAACGCTCTATCGTGTGGCCAGCCGCGCGGCTTGGGTTGCAATGGAGCCGATCACCGGTCGTACTCACCAATTGCGCGCCCATATGGCCGAGATCGGGCATCCGATCATTGGCGACGGGAAATACGGCGGCTCGGGGCAAGAGAACCTTGGCGACGGCTGGGGCGCGCAGTTGGGTGGCATCATTTCCAAGAAACTGCACCTGCACGCGCGAATGATGAGCTTTGAGCATCCGGGCACAAAATCCGTTATGACGGTCACAGCCCCAATGCCGGATCACATGGCCCATACCTTTGAGACCTTCGACTGGACGCCCGATATGGCGCAGGAAGATCCCTTTGAGGAGTTGCGATGAGCGACCTTAGGCTGGTGATCTTTGACGTCGACGGGACGTTGGTCGACAGTCAGGGCGACATCGTGGGATCCATGTCTCGTGCGTTCGCAGCGCTGGGCAAGCCGGCCCCCGCGCGGGAAAATGTTCTGTCTATTGTTGGTTTGTCTTTGGATGTGGCCATGCAGCGGCTAGCACCTGAAGCATCACTGGGTGAGCAGATCGATTTGGTCGACGCCTATAAGCAGGCCTATCAGGACCTGCGCGCGGCCAAAGGCAGCGTGGAGTCTTCGCCGCTTTACCCCGGTGCGCGGCAGATATTGGACGCCTTGCGTGCGCAGCCCTACACATTGTTGGGCGTGGCGACGGGCAAGTCTCGGCGAGGGTTGGACAGCTTGATCGCGGGACATGTGCTGGAGGGATTTTTTGTGACCGAACAGGTCGCGGATCATCATCCGTCCAAGCCGCACCCTTCGATGATCGAGGCTGCCATGGCTGAAACGGGCGTTGACGCAGCGCAGACGGTCATGATCGGAGACACCAGTTTTGACATGTCCATGGCCCGCGCCGCTGGCGTGCGTGGCATTGGCGTGAGCTGGGGATACCATGGCCGCGAAAAGCTGGCCGATGCGGAATTCATCATAGACCGGTTCGAGGAGCTTCTTCCGGTTTTGGATCAAATGTTGGGATAGAAATATGTCTGGCTGGAATACGGCAAAACGTTTTTGGAAATCTGCCGCGGTTGCGGAAACGGAGGTGGGCTTTGCAGTCGAGTTGGATGGGCGTCCTTTGAAGACCCCAGCAAAGACTCCGGCAGTGGTTCCAACCCGAGCCTTGGCCGAGGCGATTGCAGCAGAATGGGATGCGCAAGGTGAACAGATTGATCCCATGTCCATGCCTGTGACGCGCTGTGCGAACTCGGCTTTGGACAAGGTCGCGCAGCAGCATGCCGAAGTTGCCGACATGTTGGCCGAATACGGCGGCACAGATCTTTTGTGCTATCGCGCGGACAGCCCCGAGGCGCTGGTTCAACGTCAGGCCGAGGCCTGGGATCCGGTTCTGGATTGGATAGCAGAAACTTACGGCGCGCGCCTGACACCTGTGGCCGGTGTGATGTTTCAGGGACAGGATGCTGGCGCGCTGGAATCGCTCCGACTCAAGGTCCACGAAATGGACAATTTCGAGCTCGCAGCCTTCCATGACCTCGTCTGTTTGTCCGGTTCGCTGGTCTTGGGATTCGCGGCTGTTTCCGATTTCGCACCAATTGATGAGCTTTGGTCGCTTTCTCGCATCGACGAATCTTGGCAAGAAGAGCAGTGGGGCGAGGACGAAGAGGCGCAAGAGCAAGCAGAAATTAAGAAAACTGCGTTTAAAAATGCATATTTGTTCAATCGTTTGCGCAAACAATAGGCGTTTTCGGGCAGTCATTCCAAAAGTTCGCAAACCGCCTAAAATTTAATCGCCATTGTAATAGATACACTTGACCTTCCTCGGAAAATTCGTCCAAACTCGGCGCTACTGGGATGGGGAGCACTCCACTCGGTGAAAACGATTCCAATAAAACGGAATCGAAAGCCGCCCAAAAGGGCGACAAACCAGGAAGAGGTAAAAATGAAAAAATCCGTTATTTTCGGCGCTGCGGCACTCGCTCTGTCTGCTGGCGCTGCGTTTGCTGGTACGCTTGACGACGTCAAGGCGCGCGGCAAACTGAACTGTGGTGTGTCCACCGGCGTTCCAGGCTTTGCTGAGCCTGATGCGAACGGCGTATGGCAGGGCTTTGACGTTGCTGTTTGCCGTGCGGTTGCAGCTGCTGTTCTGGGTGACTCCACCGCAATCGAATTCGTTCCTACCACCGGTAAAACTCGTTTCACCGCGCTGGCAGCAGGCGAGATCGACATGCTGGCACGTAACACCACATGGACCTTCTCTCGTGACGTTGACCTGAAGTTTGAATTCGTCGGTGTGAACTACTACGACGGTCAGGGCTTCATGGTTCCAACCGCACTGGGCGTTTCCTCTGCGAAAGAGCTGGACGGCGCGACTGTTTGTATCCAAACCGGTACAACCACCGAGCTGAACCTCGCGGACTTCTTCCGCGCGAACAACATCTCTTACGAGCCAGTGCCAATCGAAACCGGTTCCGAAGCTGTTCAGCTGTTCCTGTCCGGCGCATGTGACGTTTACACCACTGACGCATCCGCTCTGGCGGCGCAGCGTGCGAACTTCGCAAACCCAGGTGACTACGTTGTTCTGCCAGAAATCGTATCCAAAGAGCCACTCGGCCCACTGGTACGTCACGGCGACAACAACTGGGGCGACATCGTTCGTTGGACTCTGAACGCTCTGATCACTGCAGAAGAGCTGGGTGTTACTTCTGACAACATCGCAACTCTGGGCGCATCTGCGAACCCATCCACTCCAGAAATCAACCGTCTGCTGGGTACCGAAGGTACTCTGGGCGAGATGCTGGGTCTGGACGCAGAATGGGCGAAGCGCGCTATCATGGCGGGCGGTAACTACGGCGAAGTCTTCGCGAACAACATCGGTGAAGACACCAACATCGGTCTGGCACGTGGCGTAAACGCCAAGTGGACCGACGGTGGCCTGATCTACTCCCCACCATTCCGGTAAGTTGATCTTAGGAGAGGGCGTGGAATTTCCACGCCCTTTTCTTATCTGGGGCGTTTTCTGACAATTTATCAAATCGACAGGGCGCGGCATGCACGGACCTCAACGACTCCGCGTATGTATCTGGTTTCCGTTTCCTGTTTTCGTCGGTCAACGCTGTAGCTATTGAAACTCTGCCACCTCTTAGAGCGCTGCTTGCTCGGAGACGGCTTCTGCTGACAGAGGACACATATGTCCACAATCCCTGATCCAGGTGTGAGTCAAGACGGCTTCCGTATAGGAATGCTGATCAACGACACACGCTACCGCGCGTACACGTTCCAGTTTATCGCGCTTGTGCTGCTGATCTTTGGCATCGGCTATCTGATCTCCAACCTTTTCGCCAACCTTGAACGCGCGGGTTTGAATATCTCGTGGGCGTTTTTGGGCGAGCCTGCTGGTTATGACATCAACCAGCGCCCCATCGACTATACGTCACAATCCACCCATGCCCGTGCATCCACCGTAGGCGCGATCAATACGTTGATCGTGGCTTTCCTGGCCTGTGTTTCTGCGACGGTTCTGGGCGTCATCGCAGGTGTTCTGCGTCTGTCCAACAACTGGTTGGTCGCACGCTTGATGAGCATCTACGTCGAAGCCTTCCGCAACGTGCCGGTTCTGATCTGGATCCTGATCATCTTCCTAGCGATGTCCAACGCGCTGCCGCAGCCTCGGGCTTTCCGCGGAGAGAATGCGACGTCAGAGATGTGGCTCGACATGGTCGCCTTCACGAACCGCGGGGTCTATATCCCAGCGTTTGAAAACGGCAGCGGATCGATGGTCTTTTGGCTGACCATTCTGGCGTCGATTGTCGGCGTGTTTGTCTACCGTCGCTATGCGCGCAACCTGCTTTACAGCACCGGTCGCATGCTGCCGACAGGCTGGCCATCCTTGGCGATCCTGATCGTGCCGGGCGTGATAATGTACTTCCTGTTGGGTCAGCCAGTGGGTCTTGAGCGTCCAGAACTCAAAGGCTTCAACTTCCAGGGAGGCGTTCACCTCCGTCTGTCGTTGATTGCGCTTTGGTTCGCTTTGGCGATCTATACAGGGGCCTTTATCGCGGAAAACGTTCGTGCCGGGATCCAAGCGATCAGCAAAGGTCAGACCGAAGCCGCTGCGGCCCTGGGTCTGCGTCCGGGTCGGATCATGAACCTTGTGATCCTTCCACAAGCGCTGCGCGTGATCATTCCGCCGCTGATTTCCCAGTATCTGAACATCACCAAAAACTCGTCTCTAGCGATTGCGGTGGGTTACATGGACATCACCGGCACGCTGGGCGGCATCACGCTGAACCAGACCGGCCGCGCGATCGAAGCCATCCTCTTGTTGATGCTGTTCTATCTCACCGTCTCGCTGACGATTTCGGTGGTCATGAACATCTACAACAACTCTGTTAAGTTGAAGGAGCGCTGATATGTCTGATGTATCCTTTGTGCGTCACGACCAGATCCCTCCATCGCCGCCACCGGCGCGCGAAGCAGGGGCTGTGAAATGGCTGCGCGAGAACCTGTTCTCGGGATGGATCAACTCGATCCTGACCATTCTGGCAGTCTACTTCGTCATCAAGATTGTGATTGGTGTGTACCCATGGTTCGCCAATGGCGTCTGGGAAGGTGGCAGCCGCGCGGATTGCGTCGCTGCGCTGGCAGGTGAGACGGGCGCGTGTTTTGCCATTCTGGCGGAACGCTGGAACCAGCTTTTGTTCGGGATCAGCTACCCGTCTGACAGCTACTGGCGTCCATTCCTGGCCTTTGTGCTGCTTCTGCCTTGTGTGTCGCCCGTGTTGTTTAATGGCCTGCCACGCAAGATGCTGGTCTTGACCCTGCTTTACCCGTTCATTGCCTTCTGGCTGATCTGGGGCGGCACCATTCTGGCGCCAATCGTAGGTCTGATCGGTTTCATCGCGGGCTACTATGCCTTCCTTGAAGGCGAGAAGCGCTCTGGTTTTGTGTTGGGACTGGTTGCAGGTCTGGTCGCCGCCATCATCGTATGGCGTGTGGGCGGAATGCTCTCGGGTGCGGCCTCTGGGTTCATGGCCTTTGAGCCGGTGGCAAGCCGCGACATGGGGGGCTTTATGCTCAACATGATCCTGGGCACGATCTGTGTGTCACTGTCGATCCCTCTGGGTATCGCACTGGCGCTAGGGCGTCAGTCGTCTATGCCGATCATCAAAGGCATCTGCGTTGTCTTTATCGAATTCGTGCGGGGCGTACCGCTGATCACCTTGCTCTTCGTGGCAAACGTGGTTCTGGCGTATTTCTTCCCACCGGATGCCAATATCGACCTGATCCTGCGGGTGATCATCATGATCACGCTCTTCTCGGCGGCCTATATTGCCGAGGTGATCCGTGGCGGTCTGGCAGCCCTGCCGAAGGGCCAATACGAAGCCGCAGACAGCTTGGGGCTGAACTATTCCCAGGCGATGCGTCTGATTATCCTGCCGCAAGCGCTCAAGATCTCCATTCCGGGCATCGTGAACGTGGCGGTGGGTCTGTTCAAAGACACCACGCTGGTTTCGGTGATCTCCATGTTCGACCTCGTCGGCGCCATCCGTGGCCCGATCCTAGGGTCGGCCAACTGGACCGGGATCTACTGGGAAGTCTTTGGCTTTGCTGCCCTTCTGTTCTTTGTCGTGTGCTACGGCATCTCTCAATATTCGCAGTGGCTCGAACGCCAGCTGCAAACTGATCATAGGGATTAATCTCAATGACGAATGCTCAAATGAAAGTATCCGACGAAGTCGCGATCCAAATCCAGAAGATGAACAAATGGTATGGCTCGTTCCACGTTCTGCGTGACATCGACCTGACTGTTTATCGTGGCGAACGGATCGTTATCTGTGGCCCATCGGGCTCCGGTAAGTCCACGCTCATCCGCTGTATCAACGCTCTGGAAGAGCACCAGCAGGGTCTGATTGAGGTCGACGGGACGGTTCTGTCCTCTGACCTCAAGAACATCGACAAGATCCGGTCCGAGGTCGGCATGTGTTTCCAGCACTTCAACCTCTTCCCGCATCTGACGATCCTTGAGAACTGTACGCTGGCGCCGATCTGGGTGCGTAAAACACCTAAGAAAGAAGCCGAAGAACTGGCGATGCATTTCCTTGAGAAGGTGAAAATTCCGGATCAGGCGAATAAGTACCCAGGTCAGTTGTCTGGTGGTCAACAGCAGCGTGTGGCAATTGCCCGCTCGCTCTGCATGAAGCCGCGGATCATGCTGTTTGACGAACCAACATCGGCTCTGGACCCAGAGATGATCAAAGAGGTTCTGGACACCATGATCGAACTCGCCGAAGAGGGCATGACCATGCTCTGCGTGACCCACGAAATGGGCTTTGCGCGTCAGGTGGCGAACCGCGTGATCTTTATGGATGCGGGTCAGATTGTGGAGCAGAACGAGCCAGAAGAGTTCTTCAACAACCCACAAAGCGACCGGACCAAGCTGTTCCTCAGCCAGATCCTCGGTCACTGATCTGTTTGAAAATCTTTGGAAAGGCCTCGCGGTTTCGCGGGGCCTTTTCTGTTCAGCGGCACGGCCTTGTGCCGGGCTCAGACCAATTCGCGTGGGATGATGAAATCGACCAGTTGCCCCGTGTTGATCCGAAGGTCTCGCCAATCCGAGATCGGGAAATCCAGTACCGCCGTCGCGCAGGTCGGGTAGTCAAAGTAACGCGGGTGATTTGGAAAGCGATCAACAAGCTCTCCCGCCAATGCGGCAATGCCGGGGTTATGCGCGATCATCGCAACAGTGTCGGCTTTGGCGTGCTGCAACTGGTTAAACATTTCTTCAGGAGCCGCATGGTAGAGGCTGTCGAGATACCGCGTTTCCATGTCAAAGCCGATGTGCGCACAGGTCTCAACCGTCCGCTTTGCTGTGGAACACAGAACTTCTTGCGGCCAATATTGCCTGTCGCGCAGCCAATCGCCCACCGCCTGTGCCGAGACATAACCACGCTTGTTGAGCGGCCGTGCGTGGTCAGGTCCGGCGTGCTCCCAGCTAGATTTCGCGTGGCGGATCAGGATCAGGCGTTTGGTCATGTGATATCGGGTCCCAGAAAGGCGCGCATATGGAATTCGGATTGCGCGGGCAGGCGACCAAAGGTTTGCGACACCGGACATGCCAGCCGCACCTTGCAACCTTGCATACATTCACGGCCCGCGGGCGATGATATGTGCGATTTGCAGGCGGTGACGTCATAGCCGTCTGGCGTGAGGGCATTGACTGGGCAACTGGAAAAACAAGGTGTCTCTGCACAGCTCAAACAGGGGCCTTCAGGAGGATCTGGCAGCGCAACAGCCTCTCGCAAGGCCAAAGCACCCCTAAAAGATACCATCATCCCCGCGCGGTCATGCACCAAAAGGTTGACCGGAGAGCTATGGCATCTCTGGGTTCTTGTGGCCCATGTGAAAAACGGCGGGTAGGGCGGACCGTCGGATGGAAAGAACGCCTTTCCAGCAAGTTCATCTGCGAGCGCGCCGATTACCCGCTTTGACCAATGATCCATGGGATCTTTGGGTTTCTCAAATTCGGCCGATGAAGTGAAGATTGGCCAGAAAGACGGCTCATCCGGCCCCAACATCATAAGCGTTTGAAACCCAGCGAGGTCAGTATCGTGCTCTAGATCGACCGAAAATGCCCCTAGAATGCGCAGCGCCTTGGCTCGGCACAGGTGGTCCAGCTCCTCATAGGTCATTTGCGAAAGAAGGGCAGCGCCAGAACCCATCCGAGTTTCGCTGGCCGTTCATCCTGCCATTGCAGGCCAACCGTCATATCGTCATGTCCCGCCTCGGGCTGCGCGATATAGGTGCCAAAAATCCGATCCCAAAGGGACAGAGAAAATCCATAGTTGCTGTCATGCTCATGGCGGTGAACCGAGTGGTGCACGCGATGCATGTCCGGCGTCACAAGGACCATGCGCAGCAGGCGATCAAACCCCAGCGGCAGGCGCAGATTGGAATGGTTGAACATGGCAGTGCCATTGAGCAGGATCTCAAACACAACAATCGCCAGCACCGACGGCCCGATCAAATAGACCAATCCGATCTTCAACAGCATCGAGAGGGCGATTTCCACGGGATGGAACCGGATCGCCGTCGTCACATCCATATCCCGATCCGCATGGTGAACACGGTGCAAACGCCACAGGATCGGTATCTTATGGGTAATCAAATGCTGCGCCCAGATCGCGAAATCAAAGATCAAAACCGCCAGAACGAACTCGACCCACAAGGGCCAGCCTAGAGCGTTAAAAAGGCCCCAGCCCTGCGCGCTCGCATCCAACGCAGCTCCAGCCGCCAAAGCCGGTAGAACCAAAGCCACCAGCCGCAGGGTCGCCGTGTCGATCAACACAAGACCCCAATTGGCGAGCCAACGGCTTTGACGTTTTTGCTGACGTGGTCGACGCGGAAACAGGGTCTCGGCACTCGCCAAGGCGATGAAAAGACCTAGAAATACCGACAGGCGAATGAGAGCTTCGTTTTCCATGGAGAGACCATGAAAGCCGCGCGCAGGGCTGTCAATTCTGACAGCGACACAATTGCGTTAAGCGCGAATAAGAGACCCTGCGCCGTGGTCTGTGAAGAGCTCTAGAAGGCAAGCATTCGGGGCACGCCCGTCGAGAATAACCACCGCACGCACTCCGTCTTTGATGGCGTCGAGCGCGGTCTCGGTTTTCGGGATCATGCCGCCTGCAATTGTGCCATCCTCGATGAAATCACGGATCATTTGCGCGCTAAGCTCGGTGATGACCTCGCCGTCCTTGTTTTTCACGCCCGAGACATCGGTCAACAGCAACAGGCGGTCGGCTTTCAAAGCTCCCGCGATGGCGCCAGCGGCGGTGTCTCCGTTGACGTTAAACGTCTCGCCATCACGGCCTGCGCCCAGTGGAGCGATCACCGGGATTGTGCCGTTCGCGGCCATATCCTGAAGGACGGTCGGGTTCATATAGGAGGGCGTGCCGACGAAGCCCAAATCCGGATTGGTCTGATCACAGATCATCAGGTTCGCGTCTTTGCCAGACAGGCCCACAGCCTTGCCGCCCGCCATATTGATCGCCTGCACAATCCGTTTGTTAACAGTGCCAGAGAGCACCATCTCGACGACTTCGACGGTGGCTTTGTCTGTGACACGTTTGCCGTTCACGAACTCCGATTTTATCTCGAGCTTATCCAGCATCGCGTTGATCATCGGTCCGCCGCCATGCACGACGACCGGCTGAATGCCGACCATCTGCATCAGAACCACATCGCGCGCGAATTCCTCCATCGCCTCGTCAGAGCCCATGGCGTGACCGCCGAGCTTAATGACGACGGTTGCACCCGTATAGCGCTGCATATAGGGCAGGGCGGATGACAGGGTGCGGGCGGTGGCGATCCAATCGCGGTTCATGTTTTGCGTTCTCATGCGTAGGTCCTCTGACGGACGGGTTTAGCGGGTTCGGGGCTGGGGGCCAAGCTTTAGATCAGGTTCGCGATCAAGGCGCGTAGGGTCGGGATGCCGTCGCCTTTTTCCGAGCTGGTCAAAACGATTTCAGGAAAGGCCGCTGGGTGCTTAGACAGTTTGCTGCGCACCTGATCCATAATCTTGGCGCGGTCCTTTTCCTTGACCTTATCGGCCTTGGTCATGACGACCTGAAACGTCACAGCGGCGCTGTCGAGCAGGGACATGATTTCCTCGTCCACGTCTTTCACGCCATGACGGCTGTCAATCAGCACAAAGGCGCGGCGCAGGCCAACGCGGCCTTGCAGATATTGCTTGAGCAGGCGCTGCCATTTTTCCACCACCGCCAGCGGCGCATTGGCAAAGCCATAGCCCGGCAGGTCGACCAGATAGTGGCTCTCGGTCAGGGTAAAGAAGTTGATTTCCTGCGTGCGGCCCGGCGTATTGGAGGCACGTGCGAGACCCTTGCGCCCTGTCAACGCATTGATCAGGCTGGATTTGCCGACGTTCGAGCGGCCCGCGAAACAGACCTCAATCCGGTCATCCGCCGGCAGGCCATTCATGGCCACAACGCCCTTCAGGAAGTCCGCATTGCTGCCAACGAAAAGCTTGCGGCCCTTTTCGCGGCTGATCTCATCAGGCTCTTCGACAATAGGGAAAGGCAGTTGCATCAGATCAGCCCCAACTTGTCGCCAACACGGACGAGGCCGCCTTGGGTGACGGCTATTTTGACGGAGAAGTCTTTGTGCCCGAATGTCTGCAAGGCACCCAGAGTATCCGCATCGCGCTCGCCTGTGTCAGGGTTTGATGTGGTCGCCATGCACCGTTCGGTGCGTTCGCGGACGCTCACCACAGCATCACCCAAGCGCAGGTCGCGGCCGACCCAGTCGAGCTCTTCCCACGCGGGCAGACCGTCAAACCAAATATTGCCGCGCCAACGATGGATCGACAGATCCTTGCCTAACTGCGCTTCTACAGCTTTGTGAGACGCATGGTTGCAGAGTGTCAGCGACGGCCAGCTGCTGTCGGTGAACCCTTGCTCCGACGCTTCGATCAGTTTCACAGGCTTGGCACGCCCCTCTGGCATCAGCGGCATGACCCACTCCAGAAACGTGGCCTGATCCGCGTTTGGATCAAACAGCAGATCGTCCAGATCAGGGTGGCTGAGGCGCAGTTGATGTGCTTCGGTCTTGCAGGTGATTGCCATCAATTTCGGAGACCCAGCCGCACGCGTGAAATTGGTGCAGCGCACCCAATTGGTGCCATCGAGTTTCGCGGCCTCATGGGCGACGGCCCAAAGACGATCCCCGGGCATGCTCTGCCCGGGGACCAATGTGACTTCACTTACTTCTTCCCGCCCATGCGCCTTAATGGGGTGGCGCCAGAGCGACGTGACGGTCAGTGTCATTTCTCTTCCTTCGGCTTGCGCTTGAAGCCCGATTTGATGTTGCCAAAGACATCAGGCTTATAGCCGTGGATCCGCATGATCGAATATTGCTGAATGAAGGTGATCAGGTTGTTCGCGATCCAGTAAACCACCAGACCCGAGGCAAAGCTGCCCAGCATGAACATGAAGACCCAAGGCATCCAGGCAAAGATCATCTGCTGGGTCGGATCAGTTGGGGCCGGGTTCAGCTTTTGTTGCAGCCACATGGAGACACCCAGGATGATGGGCAGAACACCAAGGCTGAAGATAAAGAAGAAGCTATCCGGGCTTGGCGTTGCATAGTTGAGCAAACCAAACAGGTTCAGGATCGAGCTTGGATCCGGTGCCGAGAGGTCGGTGATCCAACCCACCCAAGGCGCGTGGCGCAGTTCGAGCGTCACGAAGATCACCTTATAGAGCGAGAAGAAGATCGGGATCTGCAGAAGGATCGGCAGACAGCCCGCAGCCGGGTTTACCTTTTCCTTCTTGTAGAGCTCCATCATGGATTGCTGCATTTTTTGACGGTCGTCGCCGGCCGCTTCTTTCAGCTTCTCCATCTGCGGCTGCAGTTCTTTCATCTTGGCCATGGACGCATAAGACCGATAGGCCAGCGGGAAGAGCACGATCTTGATGATCACGGTCAGACCAATGATCGCCCAGCCCATATTGCCGATCAGCTCGTTCAGGTAATGCAGCAGGGCAAAGATCGGCTTCGTCAGGAAGAAGAACCAACCCCAGTCGATGGAATCAAGGAACCCGGTGATGCCGCCCTCACGCTCGTAGGCGCGGATGGTGGCCCATTCTTTGGCACCGGCGAATAGCTGGCTGTCGACAGTGATGGTTTGGCCCGCGGCAATGGTTTGCGTCGGCATAACGGCCTCGGCTTGATAGATGCCGCGACGGTCGTCGTATTTGCCAACGGCTTTGAAGCCAGAGTTCTGCGACGGGATCAGCGTCGCCATCCAGTAGTGGTCGGTAAAGCCGATCCAGCCGTTTTCCGCGACGGAAATGGACTCTGCCTTGGCACCTTCGGTCTGGTTGAACTCGAAGTCGACCATATTGTCATAGCTGGTCTCGGTGAGTTCGCTGTCGGTCATCGAGATCAGACCTTCGTGCAAGATGAAGAAGTTCTTCAGATCCACGGGTTCGCCATGACGGGCGAGGATGCCGTAAGGCGCCAAAGACACGGTGCCCGCGCCTGTGTTCTCAACCGTCTGTTTGACCGAGAACATGTAGTTCGCGTCAACCGAGACTTCGCGGCGGAAGGTCAGGCCCGCGCCATTGTCCCACGCCAGAATGATAGGCGAGGTTTCGGTCAGCGCGTCGCCCGTTTCCAGCGACCAGATGGTGTTTGCGCCAGGCACTTCATCAAGGCTCAGACCTGCGCCTGGGGCCCAGCCATAAAGCGCGTAATAACCGCCTGGCTCTGTACGAGGTTTAAACAGGTGAACGATGTCCGCGTCGGGCGCCTGAGTTTCGCGATAGTCTTTGAGGGACAGATCGTTGATGCGACCACCCTGCAAAGAGATGGAACCTTTCAGGCGCGCGGTCTCAATGGCGACAGTTTCAACTTGTACCGCTGGCGCCTCAGCCTGTGTGGTTTCGCCGGTCGATGTGGTGGACACAGGCGCGGCTGCTGTTGGCGTTGCAGTTTGCGTCGCCGTGGTGGCGTTGGGATCTTCGGTGACCGGAGGCTCTGCCGGTGGGAAGAAATACATCCAAACCAAAAGAACGGCGAGGCTGAGGCCTGTTGCCAGAATTAGATTCTTATTGTTGTCGTCCATGACGCGGGGCCACCTGTTTTCCTGGACGTCCCGGCGATTGCCGCGCGCGCCCGTCTTTAACCTTTGGATGCACCTATGCTTTGCCCGGCACAGGGACAAGGGTGCAATAGCTCAGGGTGGTTCAACAGAGGTCAGCGCCAAAGGTCAAGCGGATTCCCCCTGTGGCGGCTTGGCAGGCGGGGGAACGGGCGGATTTACCCAGTTTTTCGGTCCAGAGAGGGGAGTGACGACAGTTTCTTCGCATGCGCGCGCATCCAGGGAATCGTGTCTTTCAGTGGCATTGGACGCGCAATTCCATAGCCCTGTACATGCCCACAGCCCAATTGCGCGAGCATCGTGTGTTCGCCAGCGGTTTCCACGCCTTCGGCCAAAGTCTCAATCCCCAACTGTTCTGCCATGGTCACAATCGCGGCGATAAGTTTCTGTTGGTCCTGATTGCGATCGACCTCTTTGACAAAAGAGCGGTCGATTTTGAGCCGATTGGCGGAAAACCTTTGGACAGAACTGATAGAGGCATGGCCCGTCCCAAAATCATCCAGATCAATCAGGCAGCCCATTTTTGACAAATCGCGCAGGTTTCGCGCGACCACCCCATCGGGAGTTCCGGCGATCACGGATTCCAGAACTTCGATCCCGATCCGTCGCGCCGGGATCTCATGCCGCTCCAATTCCCACCCAATGCGTTCAGCAAGCATCGGATTGTGCAATTCATCGCCCGAAAAGTTGATGCCCACGCGTGCGACGTGATGCCCCTTCAAGTCCCAATCATGTAGGGCCGAAATGCTTTGGCGCAGCATTTCTTCAGACAATTGTTCCAACTGACCAAATTCGGCCAAAGTGTCCAGAAAGTCGCCGGGCGGCATGATGCCGTGTTGGGGGTGGTTCCATCGCGCCAAGGCTTCAAATCCCGTGATTGCACCAGTTTCAGTTGAAACTTGCGGCTGAAACCAGGCGATGACTTCGTTATTTGCCAGAGCATCCCGCGCCTCTTCACAGATTTTTTTGCGCGATTGGTGCTTTAGCAGAAGCGCGGGAGAAAAGGCGCGAATAGAGGAATTGCTGGCGCGTAAGGCCGCAGACAGGGCGATGGCAGCGCCCTCTTCAAGCGCGGACAGAGCATGGTCCTGCATCTGCCCGCTGATGCAAAACCCGACAGAGACTGTCACACGTGTGCTGTTTCCGTCGATCAAAACCGGACTTTCAAGCGCCGACTTGATGCGATTTGCCATATGAATGCAGATTTCCAGGTCCAGATGTTTGACAGGATGGAGCATGCACTTAAACGACCCCTCTGCGATGCGCGTGATCAGATCGCCATCTCGCAATACATGGGTCAGGCGGTCTGCAAGGCTGCGCTGGAGTTGGAAGCCGGCTGTGTCACCATGCCGACTCAAGAAATCCGGGAGGCGGTCGACTTGGACAATGAAACAGGCAGTCTTTTGGTGGTGCAGTGACAGTTTTTCAGGCCAATCATCTGTCAAAGCCTCAAGTTGAGCCGGAGTCGGCAGGCCCGTCAGACCATCCCCATTGGCTGCAATCACGGAAACAGACTGAGCCTGGCGAAATGCCAAAAATGCAAAAGGCAGCAGCAGGCCCGACATGAAAAAGCCCAAGGTGCCACCCAATTGATAGGCGATCGCACTAAGGGGAACGATGCAAAACACCAAAAGGCGCGCGTCAATTTTAGCTACCAAGGATTGCACCGAGGAGATCAGATCGTTCAGTTTCAGAATTTGCCCCATGCGCAGACCATCCAAACCTAATCAGAGTTGGATGGTCAGATTATGTGCGGAGGGTGAGTCGAAGCTTAACGTAACTTGGGAGGGAGGTCGGAATCTGCTTCGAATTTTACAGACCCCAATTCGAGGCCCGCGAAATCAAAGAGTTTCGGGTCCAACAGATGCGACGGCCGCGCGTTCATCAGGGCTCGGAACATGACCTGGCGACGTCCCGGACTGTTCTTTTCCCATTGGTCCAGAATCTGCTTTACCTGTTGGCGTTGCAGCCCGTCTTGCGACCCACAAAGATCGCAAGGGATAATCGGATAACCCATCGCCTTGGCGAATTTCTCGCAATCCTCTTCGGCCAC